>JABIWD010000007.1 GCA_018701105.1 Candidatus Uhrbacteria bacterium
CGGTATTGGACGGGGTTGATTTGCGCTATACGCGAACGATCTATTCTAAGAACCTCGAGGCGATAGTCCACACCGCGACCGCAACGTTCGATGTGCTGTTCCGAAAGGTTGATGTGATTCACTATCACGGTGTTGGACCAGCGTTGCTTTCTTGGATTCCGCGATTACTGCGACCACGCGTCACAGTCGTAACTACTTTCCACGCGCGCGATCAACATCATCAGAAATGGAACTTCATCGGTCGTCTCGCACTGAAGACGGGGGAATGGATGGCGTGTAAGGTTCCTAATGCGACTATTACGATTAGTCATACACTGCAGATTGTGGCGCGTGACGAGTATGGCACGGAGGCGATCTTGATTCCAAACGGTGCGGAGATCGTGACCCATCGTAAACATACGGCGTTGAAGGAGTTCGGGCTCAAGAAGAACGAGTTTATTTTGAATGTTGGACGTATTTTGCCAGTGAAGGGGTTGCACCACCTGATAAAAGCATTCCGACGAACAAAGACCGACAAGAAGCTCGTGCTCGTTGGAGATGCACCCGACGATCCTAGTTACTTGGACGAGCTCAAGAAGCTCGCGAAGGGTGACTCGCGAATCATGTTCCTTGGTCGAGTATCCGGTGAGCCTGTGAACCAGTTGTTCACGCACGCGTACTTGTTTGTGCAGCCATCGGAAAGTGAGGGGTTGCCGATTGTGGTGCTGGAGGCTATGAGTAACGGTACCGCCGTGCTCGTTTCGGATATTCCCGGGAACCTTGAAGCGATTCATCGTGCTGGGTTCACGTTCGAGAATATGAACGTGGACGATCTGACAGATCAACTGAATAATCTTTTAAAGCATCCCGAGCTTGTTGACCATGCTCGACACGATGTGAAGAAAATTATAATCAAGAATTTCAACTGGGATACGATTGCAGACAAGACTCTGGACGTTTATAGATCTGTAAGGCATTAGTATGGCTAAGGATTGGCACAATAGTGAAGTGAGCGATGTCATGAAGAGGCTCGGCGTCGGTAAGGACGGGCTGAGTGATGACGAAGTTCGTGTTCGCGTAAAGCAGTATGGGAAAAATAAGTTGGTCGCAAAGAAGCCGACTTCGTTTTTGATATTACTGGCGCGACAGTTTAAGAGTCCGTTGATGCTCGTTTTGATTTTTGCTGCTGCGGCTAGTATTGCGGTTGGCGAAGGTGGCGACGCTATTGTGATCTTTCTGGCCATCGGCGTGAACACATTTGTTGGCTTTTTACAGGAGTGGAAGGCCGAGCGAGCTGCAGAAGCACTGCAGTCATACGAGAACCCAAGGGCCATGGTGAGACGTGACGGAGAGGTTGTGGATATTGATGCGAGGAATGTTGTTCCAGGAGACATAGTGCTATTGGCCGCTGGATCGCGAGTTGTTGCTGACGTTCGTTTGGTGGAATCGATAGACCTATTGGTTGACGAGGCCTTGCTTACTGGGGAATCTCTTCCGGTTGCAAAGAAGATTGTTCCTTTGAAGGATTCGTTTAGCCTTGGTGACAGGGTGAACATGGCTTTCCTGGGCACTATGGTTGTTGGAGGAAGGGGTGAGGGGGTTGTAGTTGCGACGGGAAAGAATACTGAGTTGGGAGACATCGTACAGTTGGTGACGGAGACTCGTGACGAGGTCACGCCGTTGCAAGGCCAGCTCAAGCATTTTAGCCTGCAGCTTGGATTTCTATTTTTGGTAGTTGTTGTCGCGATGTTTGGCGTCGGCTTGCTGCGAGGTGTGCCTATTTATGACATGGTTGCGATAGCAATTGCGCTTGCGGTGGCATCTATCCCTGAGGGTTTGATAGTTGCGCTTACTGTTGTTTTAGCAATTGGAATGCAGAGGATGCTGAAGCTCAACGCGCTGACAAGGCGACTAGTTGCCGCGGAGACGCTGGGGAGCGTGTCCATTGTGTGTACTGATAAGACAGGAACTCTTACTCGTGGTGTCATGTCTGTGGTGCAGGTTGTTACTCCTAAGCACAATCTTGAGATGCACTCAACGCTTCCCGATGATGTGGAGGAGATGTTGTTGTTAGGAGCGCTGAATAACGATGCACATATTTCAAAGGATCGTAGACTCGGTTATCCTACGGAACTTGCTTTGATTGATGCTGCGATAGAGGTTGGTATAGACGTTGGATCCGTAAGAAAGAGCATGGCGCGCATTGGCGAGGTGCCGTTTACTTCAGCTAGTAAGTTCATGATCACGACTCATAGGCGTGACGGTGAGGATTTGCTGGTGGTAAAAGGTGCACCGGAACGAGTTTTGGAAATGTGTGAGATGGACGAGGGGGCTCGACAGCAGGCGTGGGAGACGGCTGAGCGCATGATGCAGCAGGGACTCAGAGTTTTGGCTATTGCAACGGATTCTGGTTCCAGCTTTGACCTTGATGAGCCGGTGCAAGGTGCCAGGTACGTGGGTCTTGTTGGTCTTAAGGATCCTTTGAGAGAGTCGGTGAAGGGAACGGTGAAGCAGCTTGTGTCTGCTGGCATTCGGCTTGTTCTGATTACTGGCGACCATCCGGATACTGCAAAATCAATAGCGACGAACGCCGGGATTGATGTTGGTGACCATGGGATAGTTACAGGTAAAGATCTTGATGACATGAGCGACGGTGAGCTTCAGAGTAGGATCGCATTGATATCGGTATTTGCGCGCGTGAATCCTCGGCACAAAGTTCGTATCGTTCAAGCTTGGAAGGGGCGAGATGAAGTGGTCGCGATGGTTGGTGATGGTGTGAACGATGCCGCTGCCATGAAGGTGGCAGACATCGGAGTTGCCTTAGGGTCAGGTACGGATGTTGCGCAACAGACCTCAGACATGGTGTTACTCGATAATAATTTGTCTACAATAGTGTCCGCAGTACGTGAAGGGAGAATCATATTCGATAACATTCGAAAGGTTATCGTATATTTGTTGGCCGACAGTTTCTCCGAGATCATCTTGATTGGTGGTGCCATCGCATTAGGGCTACCGCTTCCATTGCTCGCGGTGCAGATTCTGTGGATCAACCTTGTGACAGATGGATTCCCTCATTTGGCTCTAACTATGGAGCCGGGGGAAGGTGATGTTATGAGTTATCCACCGCGCAAGAAGAGCGAGCCTGTAGTTAGCGGCGAGATGAAGATGCTCATTTTCTTGATAGGAATTGTTACAGACATTGGACTATTACTGTTATTCTGGGTGTTAATAGGTCGCGAGTATGATATTGCGCACTTGAGAACGATCATGTTCTCTGCGCTAGCGATAGACTCATTGTTCTATGTATACGCAGTTAAGAGTTTGCGGCATTCCATATTTCGTACTAAGTTGTTTCAGAACAAGTGGCTCAACATTGCAGTTGTGGCCGGAATCCTGCTACAGCTCTCCGCGATTTATGCTCCGCCCTTGCAAGAGCTTTTCTCAACCGTATCACTTCAATTCTATGACTGGATTATCTTGATTGTTCTGAGCTTGATCAAGTTGGTAGTTATTGAAGTATCAAAGGAGGGCGTCATGCTATTTAAACGAAAACGATATGTTGCATCGAATTAAAAAATATATCCCACACTCGTGGCTGCAGGGCTACCATTTCTTAATGGCAAATGGCGCTGCGTTTTCTTATCGATACCCCTCGAACAAGCTTCACGTAATCGGCGTAACCGGGACAAACGGCAAGTCGTCGACTGTGCAGATGATTGGTCATTTGTTGATGGAGCTTGGTGAGACTGTTGGGTGGACGACTACTGCGTCGTTTAGGATCGCAGACCGCGAGGTTATCAACGACCAGAAGATGACCATGCTTGGTCGCACGCAGACGCACAAGATGATGGGGGAGATGGTGAAGCGAAAGTGTAAGTATGCGATCATCGAAACTTCGTCGCAGGGGATATTGCAATATCGTCATATCGGGATCAATTACGATACCGTGCTTTTCACAAACTTAACACCGGAGCACATCGAGGCTCATGGTGGTTTTGATAACTATAAAGCTACAAAACTACGATTGTTTCAAAAAATCACTTCTCTTAAGAAGAAGAGACTCGGCGGTGAGACCGTGCCAAAGAAAATCATCGTAAACCTCAACGACCAATATTCCGCTGAGTTTGCGCGGTTTAATGTGGATCAGGTAATTGGATATGCTGATGACGATCGTGAGATTTTCGATGTACACGTAGACAAAAAGATCGTTGCTGAGAAGCCTCACTTGTCACTTGCGGGGACGGCGGCCAAGATCGGTGACGAGCATCTCAAGATCGGTTTGATTGGACCGTATTATTTAGAAAATGCGATGGCGGCGATCTCAGCTGTTGTTAGTTTGGGATTTTCGATGCGCGATGTCCTCAAGGCTGCGCTTAAGCTCGAGGCAGTACCGGGGCGACTTGAAACTTTCTCGAAAGACGGCGTGACCGTGATCGTTGATTACGCTCCCGAACCGTTTGCGTTAGAGGCTTTGTACAAGGCGGTTGCGTTGTTCTCGGCGAAGAGGATCATACACGTGACAGGGTCGACTGGTGGCGGACGAGATACCGCAAGGCGCAAGGTGATTGGTCAGATGTCTGCGGCGAAAGATGACGTCGTCATTGTGACCAACGAAGATCCTTATGATGAGGAGCCTATGTCGATCATAGATGAGATTGCCGATTCTGCGAAAGCGTATGGCAAGATTGATGGAACGGACCTGTTTAGGATTCTAGATCGCAAGGAGGCGATCGAGAAGGCGATCTCGCTCGCGGAGCACGGTGATGTGGTGCTCGTAACTGGTAAGGGCTCCGAGCCTGTGATGGCGATCTCTGGTGGTCGCAAGGTTACGAGCGATGATAGGGTATTTGTGAGAGATATATTAGGGCTATGAAGGGAATAAAGTTAAATGAACGTGAAGAGGTCGTACACACCGAACGCGGTGCTGTGTATCCATTTGTGATCCGGATTGTTGCCGGAGGGATCTTGACCATCGTTCCTTTCTTTTTCTTCTTTCCTTTGCTCGCGTTTGGTGGAGCCGGCATGATGTTGCTTTTCATCGTAGCTGGAGTTGGCGCATATGTTTTGCTCAGAGCTTCATCGAAGTGGAAGGGTAGTGTGTGCATTGTTACAAACCAACGGATCATCCAAACTCGTCAGAAGGGGCTGTTGGATAGACAGGTGACCTATGCGAGTTTGAAGAATATTAACGACATCGCGTATCGCATATCGGGGCTTGGAAAGTCGATCCTGAGAATAGGAGAGGTGCGTGTTACTTTTTCTGGAGTGATTCCATCTATGCTGTTCGCGAACATCAAGCATCCTGAGACATTGCGTGATATTATTGTCGAGCTTCAGTCGATGCCGAAGAAGGGCTCGGGATCAACCGGTAAAGGCGAGAGTTTTAAGCGGGTTCATGTAGACGTATGAAGAATCGTCCAATTCAATCAATAATGAAGGTCTTTGGTTATAAGATGTTTTTTGTTGTAAACATCGCGATCTTGCTGTTGCTTGGATTGAGCTTTGGGAGAGAGTTTGTGCGCAGTTCTGCGATCTCAAAGGAGATTGGAGCGCTCGAGGCCGAGAAGGCGAGCTTGGAGGAGAAGAACCTTTCGCTGAGTGCGTATCAGGAGTATTTGGAGACAGAGGCATTTTTAGAATATGAGGCACGCGAGAAGTTTGGTTTGCAACGACCCGGTGAGACGCAGGTGCATATTGAGGAGGGAGGGGCGCCTGTGAACGTTGAGACTGCTGTAGCTTTGTTTGCGGACGGCGAGGTTGTGATTCCAACGTGGAAGTTGTGGATGTGGTATTTCTTTGATCCGGATGTTTTTGAAGACTATGTGGCAACGTGAGCAAAAAGAAATAGGCCCATCGCCTTTGCCGGCGCACCTTTATGCTCAAAGACAACTTCCAGTTCAACGCGCATTGTTTTGGCTTGGTCGTAGTGCTATTGCGCTTGGAATGGCAGGATTGGTGTTAGCTGTATTTATTGTTTCTTTGTATAGGATTCCTGACGGTAGAGGGCTGCTCTACTGGTTTTCGGACAGACTCCCGTTGCCCGCAATGAAGGTGAACGAGCAAACCGTACCGTTACGCGAGTACCGAACAGTTTTAGATGGCTGGCATCAGCTGTATACGTATCACGGCGCGTCGGAAGAGCAGGCTGACAAGGTTGTCGCACTTCGAGTGGATGAGCGCATGATTCGAGACGTGCTGCTTCAAGAGCTCATGGAAGAGCGGGAGATGACACTGAACGATGAGTTTGTTGCGACTGTGTTTGCAGAGTTTGTTGCACAGTATCCAACGGAGGCTCACTTTATTGAAGCCATCGATCGCCAATTCGGTTGGTCGCCGGAACAATTTTCGCAGCTAATAGTTGAGCCTCTTGCAAGAACGAGGTTGCTCGCCGACTCAGTTGGGTCGTGGAGTGAGGTGCAGAAGCAGACACTAGAGATTATGCAGGAACTTCATGCGCGCATTTTTATTGACACAGACAGTTTCTCTGAAATCGCACAGGAGGTCAGTACAAGCTTGTCGGCCAGTGATGGTGGTGAGCTTGGACTACGTCCGATTGACGAGTATCCGATTGAGGCGAGGGACATTTTGCTTTCGCTCGACGAAGGTTCGCTTACATCGGTGATCGATCTGCCTGGTCGTTTTGTGATTTACCAAGTGCAAAATCAAGTAGAAAGATCATCAGGTATGTTTGTAGATGCGCGTGAGGTGTCTGTGGACAAGCGGGATATTTACGATGTACTCGAGGAGAGAATGGATTCAGCGGTAATTGAGCACTACTTGAAATAACCCCCCCATCCATTACCTAGAATGTGCATAACTCGACCCGCAAAGGTCGAGTTTTTGGTATAATTGCTATGAAATAATATTATCCGTTCTATATGAACTACCCCCAAAGGGCCCTTTCTTTTAGTTGCTATTCTTTTGTCATTGCAGCTTTCGGGGTTCTTTTGTTTGCAACGGGGGCGAATGCTGCCTCGATCTCGTGGGACGGAGGAGGTGATGGATCGACTTGGAGCTCGGCTCAATGTGCCAACTGGGTGGGTGATGCATGTCCCGGTGCTGCTGATATTGCCACGATTATCGACGACACTGTTAATGTTACTGAGGATGTGACTGTTGGTGAGCTCGTACTTGGTGACGATTCCGGTACGGCGGACACGGTCTTGAATTTTCAATACGACGCGGTAGATACTGCGAACAGCGTGAATGCAGGCTTTATCACGACTACCGGAAGTGGAGGTACGGGTGATGTAACTATAAATACGGATGCAAAGGTCACGCATACAATCGCGGTTTTGAGTGGCGCTGTGTATACGATCGACATGGTCGTTGGCGGAAGTATGACGGTGGATGCGGCTACGGGTGGAGGTGCATCAATAGACGTGGATTCGAAAGGTTGTCCAGGGGATCCAAATGGTGGCAACGGATCGTCTCCAAGTAGTTCGAACGTTTGCGGTACAAATACCGGACATGGGCTCGGCGCATACTCTTATGGTAAAGGTGGAGGTGCTGGTGGACATGGAGGTGTTGGAGGCGCGGGTTCTACGCATGCCGGAGGAGCGACGTATGGTTCGGCTACAAACCCTATATTTTTTGGTTCTGGAGCTGGCTCAGGACGTGGTTCTGACAGTGGAGACGGAGGCGGAGTAGTAATTCTGAATGTTACAGGCACTTTGACGCTAAACGGTGATATATCAGCGAATGGTGGGGATGGCCCTATTTCTGGGACTGGTGAGGCTGGTGGTGGTGGAGCGGGAGGAAGTGTTAACGTTACCACTGCAACTATGGCAGGTGGAGGAAATATCTTCGTAGATGGAGGAATAGGTGGAGATGACGATAATGGAGGTGGTAACGACGATGGCGGAGGTGGAGGTGGCGGGCGCATAGCTTTGTCATATGCAACCTCTTCGTTCACGATCTCATCTACTACACTTTCTGCCGATGGAGGTACAGCGACGGGCACGGCTGTGGCTGGCTCTCGGGGGTCTGCATATACAATTGACACAACGACTAGTGCGGTTTCGATTTATCATGGCTTTACGTATGACGATACAGATCACTCTGTAACGACTTGGACAACAGACACCGGTGCTACAAGCCAAAACTGTGCTTCTGGAACAACCACACCATCGATTACGGCTTCTGGTACTCTTACGTTTGGCGGGACTTTAAACTGTACTGCGTCTGTTACATCGTTCGACATGCAGGGGGATACATTGAGTTTGTCAGACAATGCGAGCATTACGATTAGTGGGCCTCTTAATATGACGGCGGACACAGATTTTTCTGATGCTGGTTCCGCTGGAAATGGAATTACCGTTGTTTTGAATGACGACAGGGACGACTGGACCGTTACGGTTCCTAACGGGGATAGCATAACTTTTACAGATCTTACTGCCACGCTTCAGTCCGAAGATGCGTTCATATTCTTATGTCCCGATTCAGATTGTGATCCTACTACCAATGTTGATAATGTTCTTGCATTGTCTATAGCGGGAAGTTCGACGGTCTCCGCGAACGTGGATTGGCAGGAGCTTTCGTCGTTCACCTTGGCTTCTGGCTCGAGTATTAACGCGACTGGAAAAGGGTGTCGTGGTAGTGCTTCTGGTGGTAATGGCGAATCTCCGGATAGTTCTAATGTTTGTGGAACAAATACCGGGCATGGGCTCGGGGCATACTCATATGGTGGAGGTGGTGGTGGAGGTGGA
>JABIWD010000036.1 GCA_018701105.1 Candidatus Uhrbacteria bacterium
ATATGCTGGTATATCTGTCAAGAAAACCCAGTGGTAGTAGGGTTGCATGTATTTTGAACCCAAAAACAGTGCAAAAACGTTAGGAAAAACGCACATTTTCGAGGTACTCGATATGTGTTCGCCATAAAAAAGATATACACAAAAATTGAACATAGATTTCTTAAAAAAAGACGACCTCCAGCGCAGGCGCGCTGGAGGTCGAGTGTCTCGTGGCCTCTAGGGGCAGTCCTGTCGCCCTAGATGCCGCCATCCTGCAGGCCGTTGATCTGGCCGTCGAGGTTGGCGCAGATGAGGCCGGGGAGGTGGCAACTGTGCAGTCATTGGGTATTCTAGAAGTCTTGGCAAGCCCAAACAAAAAAGACGAGCTTTCGCTCGTCCCTTTAACTAGATGGTCAAATCGTCCACTGTTGATGTATCGATATCATCGTCATCTGCAGCGACTTCTTCTACTACTTCCTCTTCTGTCTCTCCGCCCTCTTCTTTTGCCGCTGCCGCCTCTCGATCCTCGCGTCGTACGTGAGTTGAACCTTCTGGCTCAATGATCTTGAGGGTTACGCGTGCGTCGTTCTTTGCTCCAACGATTCGTAGGAGCGTTCGGATTGATCGTGCTGTCTGACCGGATCGTCCAATCACGTATCCCATGTCTTCGGGATTCGTGTGAAGCGAGATTAGAACTCCTCGCTCGTCGACGATACGCTCAGTGCGAACGTCGTCTGGATGATTTACAATCGCTTTAACTACGTAATCAACAAATAGCTGATCTGAAAATTCTTCTGCCATATCAGTAATATCGGATATGAATTGTAAGTGCTACAAGGATATCAAGTGGGCAATGGGGGGTCAAGAAGATTCATTTTCAATTCAGCAATTTTCAATTGATTTACCAAATCGACCAATTGATAAATTGTCGATTCAATTGAAAATTGCTGAATTGCAAAATTGAAAATATATATTTCTGATATACTCATTGTATGAAAATCGATATCCTCACAATATTCCCAGAGATGGTTCAACCTTACTTAGATGGGTCTATCTTGGGTCGTGCACGTAAGCAGGGTGTGAAGTTGAATGCAGTGCAGCTGCGTGATTTTGCGAAAGGTAAGCATAGTCAAGTTGACGATACTCCTTATGGTGGCGGGGCCGGGATGGTGATGCAGGTTGAGCCGATCGACCTTGCTTTAAAAAAACTAAAGTCAGTTTTTAGAAAAAAGAAAACGCGCGTTATCATGACATCGGCCGCTGGAAAGAAGTTCATGCAAAGAGATGCGCAGAGACTCGCCAAGGATTACGACCACATTATCTTTGTATGTGGGAGATATGAGGGCGTCGATGAGCGTGTAGAGAAACATTTGGCAGACGAGTCGTTCTCTATCGGTGAGTACGTGCTGACAGGCGGCGAGTTACCGGCTTTGGTCATGAGCGACGCGATCGTGCGCAATATTCCTGGCGTGCTCGGCAACGAGGATACGCTCAAGGACGAGTCGCATGATAAACCTGGTGTACTCGAGTACCCGCAGTATACAAAGCCGGAGACTTACAAAGGTTGGGAGGTGCCAAGCGTATTAACGTCAGGGGATCATGGGAAGATTGCTAAGTGGAGGGAGGGTCATCGAAAATGATATAGTTGAGATATAATAAATAACATTTGAATATGGGAGAATTTCCGAGCCATACTGGCCAGGGGCGTGAGATGACGGAACATAGACGTGATCCAGATGAGTTTAGGCAGAGCTTTGAAGTTCTTGATGCGAGTGCGCAGGAATTGGTCAATAACATTGACCCAGAGAATGTTCCTGAAGAGGTGCAGGAGAGCGTTGACGGTTTGCGTGAGTTTATCGAGAAGCATGCATTGGCTTTGGCTGGTGGTGGCATGGCTGCAGCACTAGGCCTCAACAATATTCTAGATAAGGGCGGGATTGATTTAGATGATGGTCTTATTCTAGCTCTGGGAACTAGTATCTTGGTAGCGATGCCAGGTATGGATGCGCTCGGTAAATGGTTAAATGGCAATCAGGAAAGTAATGCGGAATAATATGACAAATGAATTACTGGAAGAGTTGTTGCGAAAGCGACAAGATAATACGATTACAGACGATGAGCGGGCGACGCTTATGAGCCATCTAGAAAAGGTTATCGTTGAGATGAAGGATCGTATTGACGAGATCAACGAAAAGTTGACGTAGCTCACGGTATGAGCATATTCGACGGAGAGTACAAGGAAAAGAATGAGCTTTACAGGGAATCTCGCGAGTTCTCAGAAAAGACAGACCTGGAACTGCAGGCGATGATAGATTCGGGCAAGGAAACATTTCCGGATGTTATTGGATGTCCTAATCGATCTTGCGGGAATCCACTAAAGATTAAAGTCACCGATACGGAGGTGGAGGCCTATTGCGCGAACTGTAGTTTCTCGAAAATTTATCAAAGAAAAGACTGAGGATTATTCCTCAGTCTTTTGAATTACTTTGTAATTGAATCCTTCCATCGACTCTTTCAGGAACGCCTTTGTTAGCATGTGTTCCTTCATGTAGTTGAATACATCCTCTAGGGTCACTTCTTTCTTTTTATCGCTCATATCACTTGATAACAACGGGTTTCAAACTTCTAAGGTGAGTTGCTTCTACTGACGAGATGACGTTTTTTTCTTCAAGAATGTCGGCGAGTGTATCGAACCTAAAATCGAGTTCATCGAACCGGTTGTCTACAGCTTTAAAACGCTGATTCATATTTTGATCAGTGTCGGCGAACTTGCGATCCATGACATCCAAAATCTCGTGCTTTGCCTTTGCAAGTCGAACATCGAGGTCATTTTTCGTAACCATATGTTCCTGCATAAATGCCAGCAGGTCTTCTGTTGTTACTTCTTTTTTCATGTTTGTATTATACCAAACGCAAAATCAGCTCGATTTCAAGCTTGTCAAGGGTTGTTCGTGGATAAAAGAAAAGACTGAGGATTATTCCTCAGTCTTCTTTTCTGCTTCTTTAGGAGCCTCCTCTGCAGGAGCCTCTTCTTTTGCTGGTTCCTCGGCTGGCGCTTCCTCTGCAGGAGCTTCAGCTGGCGCTTCTGCCTCGGCCTTTGCCTCAGCTTCAGCTGTTGCCTTTGCCGCTGCTGCTTCCTCAGCTTCCTTTGCAGCCTCTGCAGCTGCTCCACTCTTCTCATCGAGCTTTGCCTGTCGCTTCTTTGAGATAGCAACGGCCTTCGCCTTCTTGTCAGACTTGATTAGTCCCTCTCGGATGAGTAGGTTCTTCACCGTGTCTGAAGGCTGTGCTCCGACTGAGAGCCAGTGAGAAACTCGGTCCTCTTTCAAGGTAAGCTTCTTATCTGTTGATCGTGGATCGTAGTTTCCTAGAATCTCCAAGAACTTCCCGTAGGGGTCTCGGCGCTTCTCGGTCACGATGACACGATAGATAGGTTGTTTCTTTTTCCCTATTCGGGAGAGTCGAATTGACAACATGTGTATTGATTATCTTAATTTACGTAAATGTGACGGAACGTAAGAGTGAGGGGACTATACATGAGACATGGGGGGATGTCAATGACAAATGGGCAATTGGGCAAATTTCAAATGAATGTTCAATTTAGGCAATGATTACTGAGTTAATCTCTTGATTTGCTGAGTTTTGACCGTTAGGCGGTCGGCTTCTATCGCGGATTGACAAAAGCATTGTTTTTGGGTAGGTTGGAAACTCGCAGTACGCGAGAACAAGAGATTGGAGGCGATGTGAACCAGAGCTGTTTGTTTGTAGCGACGGGCACTCGGAGTGAGAGCCTTGCAAAGGAGCTGGTTGACGTGTCGAGAGAGCACGGAGAAGCCGTGTCGCACGTGTTCAGAGGACGAAGAGACGGGCGAGATGACTTCGTGGTCTACACAGGCCCGGGAATCAGCCTTCAGGATGACGAGCCAGCAGTGGACTCGTTCCTGACCACGGGCGTTTGCGCCCTGGACGGCAATCGTCAGAGGACGTTCGGAATTTGGGAAGCAGATCCCGAGTTCGCCGACATCAACGTGTTCGTCATGGCCTTTGGGCCTTTGAGGTTCGCGCGTGAGTGTCCGCACGTTCGCAGCAGCTTGAGGCACCGATTCGAAGGTGACCGAGATTGCTTCATGGTGTGGAGTGACGAGATGCGTGCCATCGGCGGACGCGATGCGTATCACGCTGTGGATGACGGCACGTTGGGTGCTGGTACCAGCGACTTGTTCTTCTCGTATAAGCTCGCCGTTCAGGGCGTGGCGTATATGAGGGAGGTGATGTACGACGAGTCCGGGAACGCCTCGGAGGTAACTCGTTTCGTACGAATCCGCGCCAAGCGTTTGTTGGCCGTGGACGGCGCAAACGACTTCGAAGAGTTCGATGTGATCAAGTTCAACGTCGAGGTCCACGAACGACCGAGTTCGATGGGGTTCCATGAGAGCGAGCCGCTCTTCGACGGTTGGCGCGCGCAGGCCGACGCAGCAGTGCGTGGGTTCCGACGATTCTGTGCGGTGAACAATGTGGTGCAGGGTCCCGTCCGCGATCGACCGCGTAGACGATCCTTCCTTCCACCGCAAGCTCCTCGCACTGCGCGACGCTTTGAGGCGCTTGTGCGCAACTTGCCGATCGGTGATGCACTCGAGGCCGTGGAGAGCACAGAAGAGCTGGCAGCGCTGGCAGAGATGCACCGAGCAAGCAGGCTCGTTCCGCTGCAAGACGTAGTGGAAGAGATGGTGCATCGTCATGCTGGCTCCGATGAGCTGGCTGACAGACTCGCAGGGCTCTCGGAAGAGCTCGCGAAGTCCGCGTAACGAAAACCCCGCAGGACCTAGTCCTGCGGGGGATATTTTTTATCTACGTGCCGATGATCCTGAGGTTACGTCCTCAAGTTTCACAGATATCAGTTGCGATATCCCATCATTGTTCATTGTCACGCCGTAAAGCGCGTCTGCGGTGTGCATTGTTGCGCGGTTATGCGTGATGACTACAAACTGAGTCTTCCCGCAGAGCTCGCCAACGATCTCAGCGAACCTCACCGTGTTCGCTTCGTCCAGCGCAGCGTCGACCTCGTCCAATACCACGAATGGAGAAGGGTTGGTTGCCATGACGGCTGATATCAATGCTATCGACGTGAGAGCTCGCTCTCCACCAGACAGCAAGTTGATGCTCTTGAGCTTTTTACCGGGCGGTGTTGCTGTAACTTCTACTCCAACAACACGTTCGGCTTCCTTTTTCGACATCACGACAGGCTCTTCTTCCGATTCGTCCACTGGTTCTACCTTCGCAGACTTGTCGACAAGGTCTTTTGCTCGAATTTCAGTGAGCTCAGCCTTTCCTCCGCGGAACAATACTTTAAAGTAGTGCGTGAAGTGGGCTTGGATGTCTTTGAAGAGGCGAGATGATTGTGATTTGATCTGTTCGTCTAGCTCATCGATGATCTTTTCCGTGTCATCGAGAGCTGCCACGAGATCTGCGATCTGACCATCCAGGAATTCGTGTCGCTCACTCGCTTCCTTGAACTCCGCAACTGTCTCGTCGTCGATTCCACCTATCAGGTCGAGCCTGTGACGAAGCTGCTGGATCTCTGGGTACAGCGCATCCGTGTTTGCACCGTCCTTGTATGCGCGTGCATCCTTATCCTTTCCATCAAACACTTCCTTCATGTCTCGCTCAAGATCCTCGTTGCGAGTTTCTAGGCGGGCAAGCGCGACTCGGCGGTCGTTGAGCTGCGATTCCAGGTTGTGGAGCTGCTCTTGAGCCACCATCATGCGACGTTGCAGCGCAAAGAGCTCGGTTCGCTCTTGCTTTGACTCCTTCGCCGACGTTTGCATCGACTGCTTCACCATCGTGAGCTCTGCAACAACCTTGGCATCGTCGTTCTTGAGGGCGTCGAGCTTCTTAATGAGTGCAGGGTCGGTTTCCTTTTCTTCTGGCGCTGGTTTTTGCAGTCTGTTTAATAGATTCTCCGAGCTCTTGAACGCGCTATCAAGATCCTTTGCGTCGAGTTTGTTGTTTGCGAGCTTTGTCTTGAGTTCGGACAACGTTTTCTTGAGCGTGATGATCCCCTCTATGATTTTTGAGAGGGGAAGTGGTGTCCAACTAGAGACTGCCTTCACTTTTGCTAGTTCAATTTCTTTTTGAATCTGGAATCGACCTTCCTGAATCTGAGAACGCTTCTCTTGAAGTGTCTCGTACCGATTCTGAAGCTCACCAATAGCGGCAGAGGCAACCTCGTCCTTAGCTTTGTCGTCTGCCTTTGCGACTTCTTCCATTTTTCTAAACTCAGCACGCTCTTTGTCGAGCACCTCGACCTGCTTTTTCACTGAAACGTCGATCTTCTCGAATGCAGAGAGCTCGGTCTTCAACTGCTCCTGAACTGTATTCCAAAGCGTACCGTAATATTGAACCTGCTTAAGCTTGAGTTGTGACTCTACCTCTTCTCGCTGCGAAAGACGGTTCACAAGTCTCTTCAATGTACGCAATCTCGGTGCAATCTCCTCAACAAGCAACTCGGCTTGGTTCAGGTTGTCGCGAGTTCGTCGGATCTTGAGTGATGCCGAGTGTCGCTTGAGCTGAAGTGGCTTAACACCCGTTGCATCGTCAAAGAAACCTTTACGTTCCTCTGGTGTCGCGACAAGAATGTGGTCGATCTGTCCTTGGTTAATGATCGAGTAGCTTTTCTGACCCACGTTGGCTTGTGCGAGCAACATGTGAATGTCTGAAAGCCGTGAGTTCTGGTTATTGATGCGGTACTGAGATTCACCGTCACGGTAAAGTCGTCGAGTTATCGTAATCTCGGAGAACTCGATGCCCTCGATCCCTTCAACCTGACCAAAAGTAACGGAAACCTCCGCGAATCCTGATCGCGTTTTTCCGTCCGAACCAGAAAAAATAACATCGCTCGCAGCCTTACCGCGAAGCGTTTTGATGCGTTGCTCTCCCAATACCCACCTAAGGGCATCGGCGACATTAGACTTACCAGAGCCATTCGGTCCAACAATGGCAGTGATTCCACAGGAGTCCTTTGTGGGCTCCATAAATTCTAGGGTGGTCTTCTTTGCGAAGGTCTTGAAACCGTGCAATGTGAGTTCTTTTAAATACATGTGAGGATATTATAGCAGATAGGGCGGTGGGCTTGACAGAACCGCGAAAATGATGTATTAACGAAGCATCTTATGGGAGCCGACCCACCACGTTCTTGTGGTGAGAGGCGACTCATAGGTTTGACGTGCAGAGAGGCGACCCGGAATTTTTCGGGAGCCGACTCAAGGAGGCACACATGTCCGATAAGCCTGACTATTGGGAGCGACGGATCCAGGCAGTGGTGAAGACCGCTCGATGCGGGTTCCGCGCGGAGACGACGGTGCATGTCATCAGTCTGAATGCGCACGGTGCCCTGGGCCACCTGACCAGCAACGGTGCCCAGCGGATGATGATCTTCGCCAATCCGAAGGAGATCGCCGCAACGGTGCCCGATCAGCTGACGATGAAGCAGCGGGTGCTCACGGGCGATGATGGAGATGGAGAGGGCCTGAGCGTGATGATGCGCGACTGCCAGCTCTTCGGTCGAGAGATGTCGGAGGCGAATGCGCTCTGCATGATGCCGTGGCTGACCGTGATTCGCAGTGATGCGGACAAGGAGTTCACCACGTTCCTCTTCGAGCCTGAGAAGATCAGCTTGCAGATGATGGGGCAGACAAGGCTCCAGGCGCCGTCGCGTGAGGAGATGGTGCGAGCGGTGCGGTCGCGATTCGTGACCGCGATGAAGGTGTTCGGCTG
>JABIWD010000006.1 GCA_018701105.1 Candidatus Uhrbacteria bacterium
CCAGGGTCGGTACTCAAGCGGTCAACGAGGGCAGACTGTAAATCTGCTGGCATCAGCCTACGTGGGTTCAAATCCCTCCCGGCCCACCACGTAAAAACAGCAGCTCGTCTGCTGTTTTTACGTAGCCACGTGATGAATGAACGGCAGTGAGTTCATTTTACGTGGCATTCGAGTGAACGCAGCTGTTCACGTGGCACGGCCATGCTAGAGGCGGAATTACGCGGTTTTTACGAAAAGGCTGCCTCCCACGTGGCGAGGCCGCAAAAGAATCCGAGAATGACTCGGTATTTTTGTTTACTCAATTTTGAGGAGTAATATCGGAATAAAACGCTCTGTGAGCCCTATTTTGGACCTGTAAGAGCAGTATTGTTGACATTGGTGAGATATAGCGTAAAATGACCGTACTATGAACAAGAAACGCAAACAGGCGCTTAAAAGCCGCCGAAAAAAGAAGGGGAAGGCAATACGAAGTCTAAGGTTCCGTGGTTAATGATTGACTATCTGGGTAGTTCGTGATACGATCGGCCCACATTTGATTTTCAAACTATGTCACAAGATAACATGATCAAGTTGGAGTGTTCCCAGTGCAAGGGAATTAACTACCATTCTCATAAGAACAAGAAGGTCCTTAAGGATCGACTCGAGCTTTCGAAGTTCTGCAAGCGTTGCGGAAAGCACGAGATGCACAAAGAAACAAAATAAGAGCCGTGAGGCTCTTATTTCTTTTTGCTTCTTTTTAGAAGAACGATCGTTCTTTTGAGTCCTTTATGAGATCGAATGCTTCTTCTGCTGTATCCACCACGGTGAACAGATCCACGTCCTCGGGAGAGATTGTCTGCACTTGATCTCGCATCGTCTCCTTGATCCAGTCTACTAGTCCGTCCCAGTATTCATGACCTAGACAGACCACGGGAACTGGTTGCATTTTCTTTGTCTGTATCAACGTGATGATCTCAAAAAACTCATCCATCGTCCCAAACCCACCTGGGCAGAACACGTAGGCCTGACCAGATGCAGTCAGCATTACTTTTCGTGTAAAGAAGTAATGAAACGCGCGACTCTTGGTGACGTATGCGTTTACTCGTTGCTCGGATGGAAGAAGGATGTTCAATCCGACTGATGGTGCACCTGCTTCATACGCACCTTTGTTTGCCGCCTCCATGATACCGGGTCCGCCGCCGGTAATCGTAGTAAAGCCAGCCTCTCCGAGCATCTTTGTTAGACGCACGGTCTCCTGGTACCAATGCTCGGTATCAGGCATGCGTGCCGATCCAAAGATCGATACCTCTTTCTTAGTTGTGGAAAGGAACTGAAAACCTTCAACGAATTCCGCCATTATACGGAAAATTCGCCATGTAATATCCGCCATCCGATATGGTCGGCTCTTGTCGTCTTCTGGATTACCTGGAAACCTGCAAAGCTCCTCAAGTTCTTGTTCGGAGAAATCTTTTTTGTTCATAGTTCGTATATTATAACATGGTAAGTCGTTCATCACATTGTAGCCTAAGTGCTTGCAACAAGAAATAGACATGCTACGCTTCACTACATATGAAAATCAAAGAAGCATTAAAACTATCAGCGATCCCGGTTGTGATTGCATCGCTATGTTGCCTGTCTCCGATCATCTTTGTATTGCTCGGGATTAGCACGGTCACATTCGCAGCATCGTTATCAGATACTCTATACGGTACGTATAAGTGGTTGTTCAGGGGAGCTGGCGTAGTGTTGCTGTCCGGAGCACTTTGGTATTACTTCTATAACAAGAAGGGGATCTGCACTTTGGATCAGGCAAAGAGGCAACGAAGGCAGATAGTGAACACCGTCCTACTCGTCTTCTCGATATCGATAGTAGGTTACATCGTTTTCTTATACGGCATTGTCGAATACATCGGAGTCGCTCTTGGTTTGTGGGAAGGTTACTTCTAGATTGAATAAAAACAGGCCCGAGGGCCTGTTTTTCTATTGCTTCTGCAATCCAACTTCTGTGCGTCCTCCTCTGATGAAGATACTTACGGATAGGACTTCTGATCCCTTTTGGTAGACGGCAGAAGTACTGGTATCTGTATCTGTTGGAACCGATCCAAACGGTCTTTTTGCTACATATCCTTCTTCGTCCAATGTTTCTGCAAAGAACGCCTGCGTATCGTGAATTGAGAGGTCGGTCAAGAAGCTCGCCGCGTATCCTTGCGGATTATCGAGTACGACTATGATCTCAGCGTCTCCTGGAAGCTCGAAATCTAGCCTTGCTTCAACGGCGGGAGTTTTCTGTGCATCTCCAGCCTCAAGATTGTCTCGCGCTGTGTCTGGCCCTCCAAGGCATCCTACGCCTGCAAGTACCATCACTGCGAGCAAGGAGAACAGTGGTATGTGTAGATTCTTCATATTAGTACAGTAAGAATATTAGTGAAGCTGCACCAGCCATCCAGAAGCTCGATGTTAGGTCAGCGATGAATATCATGGCTACGAAAAGTGCGGTGGATCCAATTGAGACAGCGGTGGCTCTAAACAGCACGTATTGCAGAGTATCGCCGCGGCCTGCTTTCTTGTACATCTTAGCATCAAATGGGACTGCGAGCATAGATCGTGATGAACCATGGAAGGAGTCTGCGAAAAATACTTGTCCTGCCGATGTCACGAATGCTTTGAGACCCCAAATTATTGTGTGGGTGATAGCGCCGAACCGTATTGTAAAGTTGTAGTGCTTGTCCGCTAATCCAGCCGCGACTATGACGGCTATAAGTGAGAAAGAGAGTGATACCGTAGTGATTAGTCCCACCGTGGTGAAGTCGCTCACAATATAGAAGAAGATGAATACAGGCCAAATAACAGAAGCGACACTTGACTCCATCCCGTATGCGGCAAGTGCGAGGTAGTCCTTCCAGCCTTTTCCGGTAAATGTTTTCTTGATCGACAGCGTGGATTTTGAATGGGTGTCCTTTGAGAAGAATAATGGCACCACCGATACTAGCAGCAAGATGTTTACAACGATAAGTACATTCGTGAAGCCGATGAGCACTATCAGGAAGCCTCCCAGCAGTGGACCTACAACGTTAGATGCTTTGCTAATGAACTTTACGAAACCTACTTCCTTGCCCATGTCTTTACCGTCAGCCACCAATGCGAAATCGGTATGGTAACTAGTCCAGAAAATGGCCAATTGGATGCCTGAGAGCACTGCAAGGATCCACAGAGGCCACGCCATAGTTTCTAGTGTGGCGAGCATTGATAGGAACGCGATGAAGAAGGGCATCGATATCAGTATCGCGTGTTTGAATCCAAACCTAGCATCAAGAAGTGCGGTTGGGAATGACGCTAGAGCGTACACGACCTGTCTTATGATGAAGAATATGAGGACAGCTTTTAACGAGTAACCTAGGGTCAACAAATAAATCGGAATAAATATTCCGATCATGGACGCGGCAAAGCCACGTATGGCGATAGTCGCAAAGAGCTCATCAAGCTCGCGGTTGTGTAGAAAATGAAGTATCGGTCCTCGAAGATGCATAGTCATGACATTGTATCATGTACGGCCAGTACGTACCCCTCCGCCCGTTGGGCACCTCCCCTTGGCAAGGGGAGGACACCCAGGTTCACTGGATCTATTTTGAGGAACAACCTATTTGTGAGACAATATTTCAACGGAACAAATTATTCACCATAGAACACAATATATATGGCACTTTGCGCAAATTGCAATGTCGAGGTAGAGGACCTAGACGCACACGTAGCAGAAGCTCACGCTGAGGCTGCAGCTCCAGCTGAAGCACCTGCAGAAGCTCCGGCTCCTGTAGAAGCACCAGCAGAAGCGCCAGCACCCGCTGAGGCACCTGCACCAGCAGAAGCGCCTGCTCCTGCACCAGAAGGTGGAGACGCACCAGTAGCATAAGATTGTACTCCGAGGTTTTCCTCGGAGTTTTCTTTTATTCTGGTAGAATGTCAATATGAGATTCAGACGAGGAGAACATCGATCATCGCAGGAGTCGGCGCTTACTGATAAGATTTTCAAAGAAGCTCTCGCTCTCGCTGACACCTATGCCCATCCGCACTATATTTGGCGCGCGATGGATAATTTGGGTGTCAGAGAGATGAGTGAACGGCGTAGGCTGAAACCGTTGATCCAAGACCGAATCGATGCTCACTTGGAAGAAGATCGTGATCCTGCTGAACGGTCTCCTACCTGGCGCCCCAAAGACATCTTTTCGACCGAGGGCAGGGAGTGGATGATTGAAGAAGCGCGAAAACATATGCTTGAATATCCGGATCCAGGGCAGTTTGAGCGAGACTGGGATGCGGCATAACGGGATCTTGACGCTTTTGCGGTGATCCTGTATAGTTCCGCCATTGATAATAATACGTCTATGTCTAAATTCTGCGCACTAACCGACAAAAAGCCTTTGTCTGGTAACAATGTTAGCCATTCCAAGCGTCATACACGTCGTGTCCAGAATCCGAATCTGCAGACAAAACGACTTGTGAACCCTGCAACTGGAAAGATTGAGAAGATCAAGATTTCAGCAAGAGGTTTGCGAACACTTGCAAAATGGCGAAAGGAAGGAAAAGTATTCGACCTTCGAAAATTGAACGCATAAAAAAATCTGCCCGTTTGGGCAGTTTTTTGTTTACTTAGTGCATTTGTACACGATGGCCGGTGGAATGTTCTTCCAAACGGGCTCTGATACTTCCACCTTTGAAAATGTCTCGTTCAGGAGTTTCTGGAATTTCTTTCCTGTCGGCAGTGCGCGGCCCTGCAAATACGCGAAGGTCAAGAACGTTCCTCCTTTTTCTAGTGATTCATATACAGCTCCGAGAAGCTCCTCTTGCTTTTGCTTATCAAACATTGCCCATGGCAATCCTGAGATTACAGTGTCGCAAGTCTTGCGCTTGTGTTTATTGAGATACTTTTGGATTTCGGATGCCGAAGCATCGTAAACTGTCGCCTTAGGGCAAAGTTTTTTTGTCTGGGCAACGAACTTCGGGTTGATCTCGAGACAGAAGAATGTTGTTTTTGCTGGGAGCTGGTTCAGGATTTCTTTTGTGAACACACCGGACCCGCAGCCGAGCTCCACGATGCATTTCTTTGAGGGGACGTCTGCGCTGTCTACGATCAACTCAGTCAGTTGTTTAGAGGACGACGCGACGGCCCCAGTATCTTTTGGATTGGAGATGAATTGTTTTAGAAAGTTCATGTTCGTTACTAGAAGATAAGCTCGATTATGTCGACTCCGAAGGCATCGGCTATCCCGAGGATACTTGGAATGATGGCAATCATCAGCGCTGTTACGATGATGACGATTGCTGACGCACGTGCGGGCCATCCGTAGAGCTCGCCCGACTCCCATCCGCTGTGGAACTCGATCCTTCTCTCGATGAATGCGATCACCCCTTCCGCGCAGAACCATAGGCCTCCGAAGAAAAGGGCGACCCAGATATATAAGAGACCTTCTACAAAGAATGCAATTAAGCCAAATGGTAGCATCCAAAGTGAGAACTTCTGGATCCTCTTCAGTTTTCCTACCTGGCTCTTTTTCTTTGGCGTCATCTTCAGCATCTTCTGACGCTCCTCATTTGTTTTCTCTTCTGTTGGCAGTCGCTGATATCGCTTGTTAGAAAAATCGGGTTGATATTCTCGTATTTTCAATATCGCCTTGTCATCCAGTTTTTCGATCGACTTAACAGAGAGTCTGTTCAAGATTCCTATCAGAGTAAAGCCGCTAGATGATTCTCCTGGGTGATTAATGTACTTTGATCGCTTTCCTTTTAGTATTTGCAGAGTTCCGAATGCGATCAGTGCACCAAGCGCACCTCCTCCAAGTCCAAACAGCAATGAGTCCGCAACTGTCATGGCGAGGTCCTGAGCAGATATGAACGACAGCCCTCCAAGTATCAGTACGATAACAGCGCCTCCGATGTAGCCGACCTTGATGATCTTGTTGATTTCGGAATCGTAAACATACGCGACATATACATCTGGGTGTATGCGCGCGTTCTTGAGTAGCGAGATTGCTTTAGAATCTTGCCGTAATACAACTAACAAGTCGTCAACGATCGAGTTGTTTTTTGATGACTTCATGCTCCAAGCGTACCAGGTTTAACTCATGTAATCCAACACGGCGCGGTCAACGATCACGTCCTTCTTTTTGAATGGTTTCAATAACGTGATCCCTTTGAGCGATGTGCAGCGACTCAGCGCCACGTACATCTGTCCGTGAGCGAATGCGCCCCAGCCAACATCGATCAACACGTTGTCGAACGTCTTTCCTTGCGCCTTGTGAATCGTGACTGCCCACGCAAGTGCGATTGGGTACTGTGAGTATGCTCCAACGACGTTTTCCTCGAATGATTTGCCGTTTACACCGTATTCGAAAATCTCCCATTTGTGTTGAATGACTTCCACTTCATCACCATCCTCGAGCTTTACGAACACTGTGGGGAACTTGCCGAGACCCTTTTGCTTGATCGAGGTGATCACGCCGAGACTTCCGTTAACCCAACGTCGTGCAGGGTCATTTGTCGTGAACATGATCCGGGAACCCTTCTTGATCTTGAGCGTTGGGTCGGATGGCATTTTACGTGTGCCGAGCTCTCCCATGGTTTGAGCTTTCAAAACCCACTCCTTGGAATCGAGTTTCTTAAGCTCGAAGTCATTGCGCTGTTGTGCCATCTTGTTTGTTGTCGTCAGATGCACGGTATAGTCAGACTCGTTCTCGGGATCGAAAAAGGGATCGTGAGTTTTGTTCCACGATTCGATGTCCGATGTTTGGACTGAGCCTGTGCGGACATTATTGAGTAGCTCAATAAAGGTCTTTTCTTTTTGTCGATGAACTTTTTCAAGCTCGATGATGTTGATATCGGTTCCAACCATCGCTTCCGATGAGAAAAAGTACGGGGAAGGGTATTCGGTTTTGAAGCGGTCTTGCTCGTCGCGCGTTACAACAGGTGGCAACTGAAACAAGTCACCGATAAATACCATCTGAACTCCACCGAACGCTTCCTTGGGACGGCCTCGGTTGAGTCGTAGTGCGCGGTCGACGCAATCTAGTAGATCGGCGCGGACCATCGAAATCTCATCGATAATCATCGTGTCGATTTTTTCAAAGATTGGCAGATCATCTTCGCGTGCTTTGTGAACGCGGTTGCGTTGTATCTCAGGATGGAAACCAAAGAACGAGTGAATAGTTTGCCCCTTCACATTAAGCGCGGCTACTCCAGTGGGAGCGAGTACCACGTGCTTCTTTTTTGTCTTGGATCGAAAGTATTTAAGCAATGTCGATTTACCGGTTCCGGCGCGACCCGTCAGAAATACGTGGTCGTCGGTTTTCTCGATAGCCTCAAAGGCATCCTTGAACTCCTTAGTAATCTTGATTCCTTTCACAAATCAGTATTTTCAATTTAACAATTCGGCAATTTTCAATTGATTTCCAATTCTGCAATTGCCCAATTGCCTAAATCAATTGAAAATTGCCGAATTGCAAAATTGAAAATGTGTACTTGGGGATCGAGTCGGTCTATTTTATCACAAAGCCGTCAGATGTCTGACGGCTTTGTTAATTGCAGGTTAATTGTCACGATCTTCAAAGTCCTCGTTGCGTTTATCCTTTATACGTTTTCTTATCAAATATATGATAGAGGCACCTATGATGATCCAGATCGCGGCTGAGATTATGTTTTCCATAAGCTCGAACTTAGCTAAGTTTCACTGCAGTTCCGTATGCGAGCATCTCAGACGCGCCCTGCATGATCATGGCTGTCTGGATGCGGACGTTCACGACTGCGTCTGCGCCAACTCGTTCAGCATCGTTTTCCATCCGCTTCAACGCTTCTTCTCGAGCTTCTGCTTGGAGTTTGGTGTATTCCGAGATCTCACCACCAACAATGTTCTTGAGACCTGCGACGATGTCTCGCCCAACATTTCGGGCTCGCACGGTGCTTCCTCGTGAAATACCCAAAATCTGAGTTATTTCCTTACCCGGGACGCTGCTTGTTGTACTTATAATCATATAAGAGGTTGAATAATCATCTATATATGCACATTACCACACTTTTCGTAAAACAAAACACTGCCCGAAGGCAGTGTTTTAACTGAAATCTTATTTCTCGCAAACGTCTCCTGAGAAGGCTCCGGCAATCGCCGTCTTGCCGTCTTCGAAGGCGAGCTCTACGTATCCTTCGATGCTTCCAACATTCTTGCCGAATGCATCTTTTGAAACTTCCTTGTTGAAGTCTGTAACAATGAGTGTAGCCTCCCATCCTGTGTTCACTGAATGTGGTGATCCATCATCCTTTGCGTACACGTAGTAAGATGAGAACTCGTTGTAGTCAACTTTTGTAGTAGTCTCCTTTGTGAACGTTCCCTCTACGAGGTCAGCTGATCGGAACTTCACCGAACTGTCTCCTGTTGTAAAGCTACATGTTTTTGATGGAGCCTTGTCCGAGAACTTCCACTGGTACTTGTCGCCCCAATCTTCAACTGTAACGTTGGCGATTGTGACTGCGTTGTTGTTGATGATTCCAGCAACTGGTGTGCTTGGAAGGTCCCCCTTTGTTGTAACACCTGGTGCCCATGCACCTTCAACTGCACCTGTTGCCGTTGAGTCACCTGCGTCGTCTGAACCAACACCTGTTGTTGTCACGGAACACCCTGCACCTACTAGCATGAGGCTCAACGCGAACACCGATAATGCGGAAATACTCTTCATAAAAATGTAGAAAATTTTGTAAATCGAGCCACGGACTGTACCCATTGACATTTCCGTGGTTTTTGTTATATTTCGTAAGAACGTAGCGTTATAGAAGCGCGTTTGCAAGATATTGAGCAAAAAAGGCCATTCGGCACAACCTGGAGATAACCGTGCAAATAGCACTTAAGGATTTGCCGGTCGCCTTTGGGCAGTACCGGTTGGTGAGTCCATTGGGCTCAGGAGGTATGGCGACAGTCTACCTCGCGGAGCTGAATAGGGAGCATGGGTTTCAGAAGAAGTGCGCGATCAAGCTTCTTGGTCCGAGTTCGGGCAAAGACAAGATGAGGCGCGACGCTCTGATCAACGAGGCGGTGGTGGGCGGACAGCTGCGCCATCCCAACTTGGTGGAGACCTACGACTTCGGAGAAGTAGACGGTCAGTGGTTCATCGCTATGGAGCTCATCGACGGGATGACTCTGGACGATTTCCTGAGGGATGTTCTGGCACCTGGTGGCATGTTGCCGCCGTCGGTGACCTTGGACATCCTGTGGCAGCTGTGTAAGGGCCTTGCGCATGCGCACGGCTTGAAGGACAGCGCGGGGGAGTCGTTGAACTTGGTGCACAGGGATCTGAAGCCCCAGAACATCATGATCACACCGGGTGGTCAGGTCAAGCTACTGGACTTTGGTATCGTGAAGTCGAGCAAGAATCAGAGCGAGACCATGGATGGTCAGGTGAAGGGAACCCCGAACTACATGGCGCCCGAACAGGTAACGGGCGGCGACTTGGATGGGCGAACCGACATCTTCGCATTGGGAGCGGTGCTCTACAGGATGATGACTCGTGATGAGGATTTGTTCTCTGGAGATACGCTTTTCAAGGTGATGATGGATGTGCTGCAAGGAGGCAAGACGGCTCAAGTGGAGCAGTTCCGCGCAGGCTTCCCTCATCTGACGGAGATCCTGGCACGCTGCATCGAGAAGGACCCGAACGACAGGTTCGCTTCGGCCGAGGCGATGGGCAAGCACATCCGTGAGCTGGTAGGCTTCATGGTGAAGGGCCCGACGTTGGAGGCGTGGCTGACTGATGAACCGGACGAGTACGACGTGCTAGAGGTGATGAGCGCTGCGCACGTTGTAGCGGTATCTGGTCCTGACTGCACGTCAGACTCCAAGACTGCTGTGCACTCGGATTCGGTTCCGGTGTGGGCTGTGGAAGAGGATGAGCCCGAGGTGGGGCTGACTCGTCAGTCCCCGTCGCCGAAGCGAAAGCGGAGGCGACGCAAGAAGCCGAAGCTTGGTCTGAAGGTCGCAGTTCCGCTTGCCGGAGCAGCGATTCTGATCCTGGGCTTGTGGATGAGCCTGAGGACGACGGATGAACCGGTAAAGGTGGCTGAAGCGAAGGACGTTCCTGAGCTGACGCTGACACCTGCGCCGACGCCGTCCGAGATCGCGGAAACGCTCATGATCACGACATCAGACCCGACTCCAGAGCCTGTTCGCAGGGTCACGCCCAAGAGGCAGCCGACACCGAAGGTGGTGAAGGTAGTGGAGCCGGAGAAGGTGGAGTACGGCATGGTGACGTTGGGGAGCAGTCCCTGGTCCACGGTGTTCATTGACGGCACGGAGGTCGGCAGGTCGCCGATCATCAAGCGTGAGCTCCCGGTGGGAGAGCACGTCGTCAAGTTCGTTTGCGGAGCCTGTGAAGGTGAGCGAACGATCACCGTGATCGTGGAAGCGGACAAGGTGACCACAAACGCCTCGACCACGTTCTGACCAACTCGGCAACAAAAACTCTCACGCTCGTGAACCGAAAGGATCACGAGCGCGTTTTTTATTTAGCGAAAATTGTGAATTTGGCAGGAGATCTAGGGGTTCACTTAGAGCGCTACTTATGCTATAGTTATACAAATTACAAACGTTTGGAAATATGAGTGATCACCAGAGTGAACAAGAAAAAATTGAACAAGATGCGAAGGCGCTTGGAAAGCGTTTAGCTTTGTTGATGGCTGCTTCGACGTTGGAGGATGAGGTAAAGAATGCGTACATGACGTTGCTTCCAGAAATGGATATGGAGCAGATTGATCAGCTGATGCAGATGTTGGAGAAGAATGTTGCTGGTGCTGCTGAAATTGAGGCTGCTGGATTGGTGGACAACTTGGAAGCGATCAAAGCGGATCATGCGCAAAAGGTAGAGGTAGCGGAAAAGAAAGCGTTATCTGAGATGGCTGAGATAGAAAAGATACTGGATGCGGCTGGTGACGCTTAGATATGTTGAATCCAGAATTGATGGAGTTGCTAAGGAACGGACTGCTTGATCGCGAAACAAAGCTTGCGGTGATAGATTTCTTGGTTTCCAATAAGGACCCTGAGCTTGAAGCTGATATAGTCCAGCTACTCCAAGACTGGGACGAAGCGGATCAATCGATTGACGAAGCATTGGTTAGCAGGCTCGATATGGCAAAGGCAAAGTTTGACGCCGCAGAATCGGATCTTGGTGATTCTGTGAATAGTGAGCTTCAGTCGTTAGCCTCGGATATTGTTAAAGAGCAGAGCATTGCAAAAATTCAAGAAGACATGGAAGTATGACGAGTGAATCAGGTAGCGGACCTCAACCCGCAGAAGAATCAGCATTGGAAGAGGAGTTTTTCGGTGACGGTAAATCTCTGGAGGGTGAAGATACTGCAGGTGTGGAGTCACCTGATGATGGCACGGAGAGTGAGCCCGGAGATGTTGAAGGCGTCGAGGAGGTTGAAGAACCTACCAGTATACGCGATCGACTATTTGGCGCTTTTAGCGCTACTGCTGAACGAGTGAAAAATCGTTTCACTGGTGAAGTTAATGAGACTGACCAAGAAAGCCACGAAACATCCAAGACAGAGTTTGCCGGAGCTGTCGCTGCCGGATTAGTTGGTATTGCGATGACAAGAACTGGAACGAAGTTTTTCGCTGACTTGCCGCAGTATGCGACTCAGAAGTATTTCACCAGCAAGGAGCGAAGCAGCATATTGTCTGCAATCGAGACATCTGACCTGGGTCCCGAGAGTAATGACGGTGCAAGCGCGGTAGAAAGGAAGAATCAGATGATAACTGACAGGATTAATGAGTCCACGTTTCTTACAGAGGGCAAGAAAGCGGAGCTTATTGGGCGGTTGACTGGTATAACAGAAAAATACTCAGGGGAGTTTGCAAACTTGGAGGAAGACCGTAATCAGGAGTTCGCAGAGGCGCTAGAGGAATCTATACAGTCCCGTATTTCTAATACGGCAATGCTAAAAGAAACGCTCAATACGGCCTTGATCGCAACAGGGATTGCTTCTTTGCGTACTGTGGGTTATTCGGCCGTGGCGTTGTACGAGAGACACAAGAAAGTATCGTCCGAAATGAAAGAGGGCAAGAGAGAGGGTAATTACTTTAGCGAGTTGGTTGCAGGCGGCGCAAAGGAAACGTGGAGCGACCTTACAAAGGGTGGCGATGGTGAGACACTGATGAAGCGTAACATTACGCGTGCTAAGGCCGCGGGCATTCTGTTGCGTGGTGCTGCTATGGGTCATTTGGCTGGCGCAGAGATTTTCAGTGACGAGAATATTATGGGTGCCATTAACAAGTCGGTGGAAGTATTCCAGGAGCAGGGCGTTGCTGGAGGTTTTACGGAGCATTTTGGCGATCATTTTGGAGAATTGCTTGGGGGCGGTGATGATGAGGAGTCGAGTGCCGAGGGAGGTGATGATGATCATCATGAGGATTTTGAATCGGATGAACTCGCTGAGGATCCTGAGACAGGGGAAGCTTATGTGGATCAAGGACCAGAACAGCTCGCGGCAGAAGTTGATGAGGATTCGCCAGAGATTACGGTTTTGCACGGTGACGAGCTTGAGCGCGCAACCGTCGGTGCAGATTCTGGACATAACAGTATCACTGCATTGCTCAAGAACCAGATCATGTCTGATCCAGAGAAGTTTGGGTATGAGGGCGATCCTGACGATCTCAACGACTGGGCGGCGGATCAGGCCACAGAGGTTGCACGTAGCGAAGGATTGTTGAGTGCGACCGGCGATGTGCGTCTGACTTCAGGATCGATCGACAATTTGATCGTACAGGCAACGGAAAAGGACGGTGAGATTGGAGTACATTTTATAGATTCAAATACAGGTAAGCCTCTTGACGTGGATGGGCTTCAAGACGCTGGGTATACGTATGAGCATAGCTCAGGAGCTGCAGAGGAGGTTGCCTCTGTAGCAACGGAGCGGCCGGATGTGGAGGTCGGTGTCGATCTGGACGTAGAGGGTGAAATAGCGGCACGTGAAGGCGATCTGGAAGCAGCAGAGGCCGAGTACGCAAAACTCGATAGCAAGCTAACTGAACTTGAGTCATCCATAGCGAGTGGCGAGTTGACTGATGAGGCGGACATGGTTGCTGCGCAAGCTGAGGCAGAGACGTTGATTGAGGAATTCGAAGCTATAGAAGACGAATTAGATTCCATAGAAGACCATCTCGATGATCTTATCGCGTGGTCAGAAAGTCCTCTAGAGGATGGAGAGACATTTGAAGAGTGGAAGGAGACTCGGGCTATGGCTGCCGAGGTCGCTTCGAGTGAGGCGGTTGAGGATGTTTATGAATCGGGTGATGCATTCGATGATGAAATTGTCGAGGTGGTTGAAGATACTTATGCTAGTAGCGATGAAATATTTGAAACAATATTCGCAACTCCTAGGATTGATGATACTGGCAAATCAATGAACTTAATGCTTGCATTCGAGAAATCGGTTGGTGAGGCTAGAGAGGCCGCATTGAATGCATTTGCACAGCATGAGATAGGCACATTGTTCAAAGACGGCTATTTGGTAAAGAAGGGCGACGGGCTAGAGTATAATGGACGATGGATGGATTTCGCTAATCCAACTGAGAATGCAGATGGAAGTATGGACTTCAAAGTGCGCGCAGAAGGGATTATAACGGTGGTAAAGGTATCAAAGAAGATCATGGATAGAGTGAGAGGATAAGTTAAGGCAAAGAAAAACCACCCCGCCTCTCACGAGAGGCGGGGGGGGTTTATTTTACAATTATTTTTCTTTGAGTAGCGCTTCAATGATAGATGCAAGATCGTACATTCCAGACTTGTCGTTAGGCGCGTAGAAGTCGCCTACGGACCGTGCAAAGTCATAAACCTGATCTGGGTGCTGGCGGAGCCATGCGATGGCTTCCTCCTGGTGACCCTCTGACCCTCTGAAATTCTCTAGTATTCCAGCAAGTTCTGGATGCGGCCCTTCAACTACAGGGTCATTTACTTCAGCTGCAGGCTCAGCTTGTTCTGGAGACTCAAGGTGTTCCCTTATCAGTGCCACTACTTCATTGTGAAGTTCTGGGTCGTACTGCACGCCACCTTCAGACACATGAGCAAGAGCAGATTTTAAGAGCATCCCTTTGACCTCGGGGTCATCGATTGCCTTTAATCCGGCGATCTTGGCTCGAAGTCGATCACCAAGGGCTCCATTAGATTCTACGATAGCTAGAGCCGTTAATCCAAAGTCTTTCCCGTCTGATTCTACGCTACGTTGCACCGCTTCCTCAAGGCTCGCATAAACGCGTTCTCCATCAACCATGACTGCATCAAAGAGACCCTTCTCCGCGGCGACTCTTAAGAAGTCCAACACGGCACCAGCCTTTTCAACGTACTTACCAAAGTCTTCATGATCATAAGAAGATAGCTCTCCTCTTATGGAACCTTGCACCAACTTTAAGTTATACGCCTCGTCCATACCTCCTCCGAAGGGCTGTACGAATAGTCCGCGTACACCCCCGATGAACTCTCCAGAAAGAGCGCCGGTAAAATCATTGGCAAATTCGTTGAATGCTTCAAGAGTTTCTGGGGATCGCGCTCGGTCCGGCTGTTGAGCTACTGGCTTATCGGCGGTGTCTCTCATCATACAAGAACGTTACATGTGATTATAGATACTCACATTGTAGCATACGAGTACACGGTATTATGACCCAGCATCAGACCCGGCAATCCACCCAGACATCCAACAGAGCTGGAGAGAAAATCCTCCCGATGGTCTGTTGATGTTGATAGTGTCGCCAATCAAGTAAAGGTTTGGGAAAAGTTTTGATGCCATGCTGTTAAAGTCCACCTCCTCGGGGCTTACGCCGCCATCTGCGACTATTGAGTACGCGAATCCCATAGTGTCGGTGATGGGGAATTGGAGACCCTTTAACAGACTCACGAGCTGTAGACGTTGCTTCTTTGAAACTGAGCTCGACTTGAGCTCGCCGACGTCCGATCCAAGAGACTCGACGATAGCATCACCAAGTTTCTTTTGTACGAGTTCCTTCATGATTCCTTTGAGTAGTTTCTTCGGGTTTTTCTCGAGAATTCTTTGCACCATTTTATCGAGCTCCTTTGCGGATCGATTCGGGTAGAGGTCGATGGATGCTGCTATCGGACCGGCTTTCAGAAGATCCTTTGCGATCCGTGCCGCGTTGATGACGGTTGGTCCTGATATTCCAAAGTGTGTAAACAGGACTCTTCCAGAAACCTCGTGCTTAATCTCGTCATCCTGCAAAAATCGTAGTGTGATGTTATCTACGGTTGTTCCAGTTAGACGATGTACCCAAGAAGTTGGAGACTTGAGAGGGACGAGGCTTGGGTCAGGATCCTTCACTGTATGCCCGATCGCACTCAATATCGACAACCACTCGC
>JABIWD010000004.1 GCA_018701105.1 Candidatus Uhrbacteria bacterium
AATGCCCTGATAGTCTCACGAGTCCTCTTTACCTTGTCAGCAGTCTCATACCTAGTAGGTGGTCATGTAGCCCTGTTCTATTTGGCAGCAATAATTGGCGGCATAGGACGGTCGCTAGTAAGTGGTACTGGATCTGCGTTCATGCACGACACTTTGAGGGCGCTCAAGAAGGATCATAAGTTTTCACACATCATGGGTAAGCTCGGCTCTATCGGATATGCCGTACCAATCGTCTTCATCATGTCTGTTCCCTTCCTTACAGACATCAGTTTCAAGCTACCCTTCCTAATAATGATCGTTCTCGACATCATTGGCCTCGCAGCAGCGGTTTCGTTTACATCGCCAAAGAAATCGAATTCCGAGATCAAGGAAATCGGAACACACAACATGCGGAAGGTTCTAAAGCTCGGCGCATCCAAGAATATATATCGATACATACTCTTCGTAGGATTCCTGCTCGGCTCTGTCACCGTATTCTCAGGTTTCAAAGACGTCTATCAGCAATTCGTCGGCGTTCCAGTTATCTACTACGGAATTTTCTGGGGAATATCACGAGGACTCGTTGCACTCGCGCTACCGCTAAACGGCTGGGTTAAAGAGCATCTTTCGTTTCTCCAATTTCTTGGAACGAAACTCATCGTCGCGTTATCCATATTCACCACGCTCGCGCTTACAAAGGACCCAGTTGTAATCGTAGCGATGTTTATCTTGATTGCCTCACTGAACTGGAGTTTCAACATCACCGAACAACATTACCTGCTGGACATGATGGGCAAGACGTCCTTCAAGGCGACCTTGCTATCCACGCGATCACTCGCATACGAAATCTTTTTCGCAACAGGATCGTTACTTGTCGGTCTCATGATCGGCGTCGACAACTACTCTGCAGCATTCTTCACTGCCATGATAGTAGTCGCCGCAATCGGAATCCCATTCTACCTAGGACTGGTTGCGTCACATAGGCGTGCACAATAATCACCTATCCCCAACGACCCTTGACATCGACCCTGAGAGCTGTTGTAATAGAAGCAGCCTTGTGAGGTTTAAGACCTCCAAATTCAGGGTGGCGACAAATTACCTCCCCATTATTCGTCTCATTGAGATGAACGGGGAGGTTTTTGTATCTCATGGGCCCGTGGAGGTAATGGTAACCTTGCATGGTTTGCCACCCTGAGTCGCGGATTCGATTCCCGCCGGGTCCATGAGGGTTTAACCTATAAAAAAGCCGTAGCAAGTGCTACGACGATGTGCGGAAACGACCGAGAATGCCGGAACCAAACGACAAGAGTCCGAGCCAGAACCATGCGACCACGATCACGAGCGCGCCCACTGGCATCACGTCGTACTGAACGAGATGAACGAGCACGATGAAGAAAGACAATGGCGCGGTGTAATAGCCCGTGCCAAAGATCGACGCCATCACCCAGACCAAGATCACTTTTCCGAATCCCGTCTCGCTCAATTGCATCGAAGTCTCACGGTCGCCGATCAAGAGTCCGGCCGCCATGAGCCCCGTTGCCCACATGATCCCGAACGTATACAGAAACTGCCACCACTCAACCGAAGAAGAATCGTAAAACATGACTCCCCCTTTCAACGCAAACATAACAATACATCGCTATAAAGTCAACCTATCCCCAACGACCCTTGACACCAACCTCGCGAGCTGTTGTAATAGAAGCACGCAGGTGAGGAATTACTTCCAAATCCTTGTTGACGACAATACACCTCCCCAATTTGTTGGGTGAGGTGTATTTGTTTTGAAACCCCAGTGGACCCTGGGCCCGTGGTGGTAATTGGTAACCTCACTTGCATCGTCAACAAGGGTCGCGAGTTCGAATCTCGTCGGGTCCACCACTGGGTCATACTTGTCCGTGCCCCACCGGATAATCGATTTTATTCATAATCATATGCCTATGCGCACATCGATTATTCCGATTTTATTCAGTCTGTTTCTTATCCCTGGGCTCGCCTCTGCAGCTTCAGTTGATACGGACAGTTTCACCGTCGACGTCACCGAGACGAACGGTAAGCTCGAGTTTTCTGTTGAACTTCGAGATGTTGAGCCCGAGCCGACGGTGGAGATTAGCGTCGAGCCACCTTCAACAGAAGATATCGAATCAGTCATTGGACCCGAGCTACATTCCGGATCCCCTGGTGACATCTTGATCAACGAGTTTGTCTCTGATCCCGTAACTGGAGATGAAGAATGGATAGAGCTGTATAACACGACTTCGCAGTCCATAACTCTAACGGAGTGGTACTTAATAGATGGCTCGGACAAGAAAACTATGCTCGAGGGAACGCTGGAGCCCCGTTCATATATGGTGATCCATTCACCAAAAGGCGTTCTAAATAACGGAGGAGATGTGATCGAACTCTATGATGCATTCTCGGCACAGATCGACGAGGTCGCTTACGGTTCATGGGACAATGCCACAGCTCCAAAGGCATCTGATCCGGAATCTGTTGGACGAGATCCTGATCAGGAGGAGATGTTCGTGATCATGACGCCTACTCCGGGCGCAGTGAACGTAACTACAGAGACTGTTGAGGCTGCTACGAGTGATACTTCAGTCGAGACAGATGACGATACCAGCAATACTGAAACCGACACTACAGATGAACAAGTTAGCGACCATGATTCAACAACGGGCGACTCAACAACGTGCACTCCAGCGGAAGAAGACGCTGGTGATGCTTCGGACGTTGCAGGCCCACAGTTTGTTGAGCTCGCGAATATCCGCGGACTCGCACTTGAGACCGAGCTCGCGACAGAAGGAATCGTTTCCGCAGTACCAGGAGTACTCGGAAAGCAAGTATTTTACCTTGCAGGATCTGGAATCCAGGTTTACCTGCACAGCTCCGAGTTCCCGCAGCTTGAACGTGGAACACGTGTGCATGTAGAAGGCGAACTACGGGAGTCTTCGGGCGAGTCGCGCATAAAATTGGACGATGCATCAGACATTCAGATTCTGAGCATGGAAGATGCGCCCACTCCACACGACATCACAACTGCCGAGATCGGCGAGGCTACGGAAGGATGGCTCGTACGACTAACAGGAATGGTTTCGGAGCGCTCATCTGGCGACTTTTACTTGGAGGACAGCAACGGAGAAGCTCGCGTGTTTATTAAAGACTCAACGGGCATCGCAAATACAACCGAGGTCGGTGATGAGATCACCGTAACTGGAATCGTAAGCGAAACTCGATCCGGATATAGGATCCTGCCACGTGATCAAGAGGATCTATTGCCACGAGTTGCTACAGAGGATAGCTCAGACCTACTCGCAATGGGATCAACAAGCTCAAACTCACCGAGCGCACTCGGAGGATGGGTGCTTGCATCAGCCGCAGTGCTTGGACTCACGACAGCGGGACTTGTATCTGCAAAAAAGAGAGGTGCGAAATGGAATAAGTCACCACAAACTGCTTAATATGAAAAAAGAAGACACAAAGCCTCCGTACAAGAGCGTCGACGAGGTCAAAGCCGACTTTGATGCAAAGGTTACGGAGATGAATATTGAACAAGGAACATCACAGCTACTACTTGCCTTCATGCTAGAGGAAAATCGCCAGGCATGGATTCGTGGAAAAGAATTCGGCTGGAAAAAAGCCTGGACCTGGAAGCGTAAGGGCGAGGCTCAGACGGCGTAACAAAAAACCTCGGGGACGCCCGAGGTTTTTTTAATTCTAGAACTGATCGTGGATTATCTTTGCCTGCCAACGAGACAAGTTCCACGCTTGCCACTCGTCGTTGTACTCGTAGTTCTTTATCCAGTTTGAATAAAATTGACTTTGAGCGTCGAGTGAGCGTGAAGCTGTACTAGATCGTGTTTGCAATTGACGGTTCGTAGCCTGCCACACTTTGTACACATCGGTGTTATAGACCTCAGGATCGCTATTATCTGGCCGCACCAGTTGATGTGCTTCTAACTCGTCTACCACCAACAAATATTCATCTACCCTCTGGTGGTTTGCTGAAATGTGGTCTTGGAACTCGTCAGAGTTTACATGGTCCACAATGACTGAAGCTGCATCATCAGAAAGTCTGAACAAGAAGTGGTAATCAATCCCTGACCCTGTGTCCCCTCTGTCAATGTTGTGCCGCGCAATAAACGCATCTGGATTCAAGAAGTTCAACCCGATTAGGGCAATAGCAAACGTGAAGACAATACTGTGAAGAATCGTGTTGTCCTTCAGCTTCGCGATCAACGCGGCGAACAAGATTACGAGAATGATCGCCACTACAACTAATCCGTAATGCGCGAACAAACGGTCATGCGTGAATCCAAACGCCTCCTCGTACAATCCGAGTCGCGTCCATGATGACCAGAGTACTCCCAAGGTCAAAACGAGCAATGAACCATTCAATACTTTGTTTAGAGCTTCGTGTTTATCCGAACGTATCATCCTTACAGCCCATGTGATAGCGATCACGATCAACGCCACAACAATCAACTGAGCGAAGCCTTCACGTGCATACGTTGCATAAGTAAGACCAAGCGACTCAAGACTTGCCTTGCCTCCAAACAAGTACACCGCCTGGATCAACAGGAATCCTACGAATACTAGGTTTGTTGTCCCAAGAACTATTGCAGTCTCAATACCAAGTTCTTTCTTTGGCTTAGCCTCTCCGATCTCACGTATCTTGGCACGCTTCCAGAATGCTGGCGCGAACATGAACAAGAATCCAAATGAGATAACAGCTATCATCAACAAGTCATCCAACAATTCCATTATGTCCTCCACGTGAAGAAGGCGCGTAAGTAGCTCGCGGGCCACTTCATCTGCAGCCGCAAACAAAGCGATGAAGATAGTCGCTACTATCAACGCAAGAATCGATCCTCGTGCTACGCGGGAAGACACTCCACTTCTCCTTTTGAGCTGCCTTAGTATTGGTACGCGTTCAAATACACTAGCAATTCCATCAATCAAAGGAAATAGTACAAAATCCCAGATCTTAAACTTCTTTATCGGCGCACCATATAAACTCACCATCAACATGATGAACAGATACGTCATCGCGAATGCATTAAGGCCAAGAAGGAACTCTCCGTCACGAATCGCAAAGAAAAGTGACATGATTAGTATCGTTCCTGAAATCGCTGCCTCGTACCAACTAAGATGACGATGTGTGAATCGATCAAAAACAACGATCACACCAAACACCATTGCCGCAAACAACGGTACTACGACACCCCACTGATGTCCGAAGAAAAATATATCCCACACTATTCCGAGTGCCAAAGACGTAAGCGCCAAAACGGACGGCTTAATCAGCTTTGAAACGGTTAACGGACTTGTATCCATCATGTTCATAGAAGTTATTTAATATTGAGCGGGTTTATACCAATTTTTTTAGTAAATCGTCAACGGAGAGCTCCTCGATCTCGCCAGTAGCTCTTGGTCTAAGCTCGACCACGCCATCAGCAGCTCCACGACCAACTGTCACGCGATATGGCATGCCCAAAAGGTCCGCATCCTTGAATTTCTCCCCTGGCCCCTTATCACGATCGTCCATCAGCACCTCGATCCCAGCCTCTTCGAGCTTGCCGTAGATCTCGACTGCAAGTTTCTGCTGCACCTCGTCAGCCCACTTCACAGGAACGATATGCACCTTGAATGGCGCGACAGATTCTGGCCACTTGATTCCGTTCTCGTCGTGATGAACCTCTACGATCGATCCCATGACACGCGACGGACCGATTCCGTAACATCCCATTATGATCTCTGTCATCTTTCCGTCCTTACCCTGCAGCTTGAAATTGAATGCAGTAGTAAACTTGGTCTTCAAAGGGAAAATATTTCCAACTTCGATAGCCTTGTCGACCGAAATCTTGCCATCCTTACAATTTGGACACGCATCACCTTCCTTCACCTCCGCAATCTCCTTGTTCTGCGCGAATCCACAACTACAGTGGAACACGAGGTCCTCGCCGGACTCTGTGAACACCTGGTACTCGTGCGAATACTTCGAGAAAATGCCGCCGTCGGCTTCTACGAGCTTGGCGTCGAGTCCACATCGTTGGAAAATCTTTGAATAGGCTTCCTTGCTGCGATCGTAATACGCATCAAAGTCCTCCTCGGTTAGATGGAAGCTGTACAGGTCTTTCATCGAGAACTCGCGCCCTCTCAACAGCCCCGACTTTGCACGCGGCTCGTTTCTAAACTTATCTTGGATCTGGTAAACAGCGACTGGGAAATCTTTGTACGAAGTAACGAGCTGTTTTACGAGAGGAGTTACGATTTCTTCACCAGTTGAGCTTAGCGCAAGCTCCTTGTCCCCTGCTCCCGTGAGCTTAAACAAAATATCATCCATTGCTTCCCATCGATCCGTCTTAATATAGTTTTCTTTCGGATGAAGCGCCGGCATCAAAATCTCTTGTCCGTCGATCGCGTTCATCTCCTCACGCACAATCTGCTGCACGTTCTTCAATACACGCAATCCGAGCGGCAGGTATGTGTAAACACCTGACATCAACTGATTTATGAAACCGCCTTGTACCAACAACCGAGCATTAGCTGAATCGGCGTCATGTGGCACACTCTTATTAGTCTTTCCGAATAGTTTTGAGTAGTACATATTGTGCTCATGGTAGCCAAAAAGCGCTATAAAGTCTAGATATAAACAAAACACTCGAGCCTGGGCTCGAGTGTTTCTCGTTCTAAACGACTCTACTTAATCCAAGTTACGTCCAATGTCAGCTCCACGTCGTCCTTTATTGCACTATCGCCAAGACTCGCAAAGATCTTGCCAGACTGAGCATTCACTCCCCAATTCGTTCGGTCGATAGTTGTATCTCCTGTCAGATGAACCGAGTTCTCGTCGTGCTCGATAATCACAGGGAACGATACTCCACGAGTAATCTCGCGCATTGTCAGGTCACCCTTCACTGTCTGTGAGCCGTCCTCTGCAGTTTCTAAAGATGTGAACACAAACTTTGATGTTGGGTACTCTTCAACAAAGAAGAAGTCCTCTGATTCCAAGTGTGTGATCAACCCGCCAGACTTATCTTCCGGTAGATCAAGCGATGTGATGGTAGTCATGTCCATTGTAACTGAACCCGACACGACCTCACCCTCTGTAATAACGAGGCCTCCTTCTGACATCACGATCTCACCATTGTGACCTTGCTTTGTAATCTTTTCTGCAACCCACGCGACCTTGCTCACGCTCGAGTCGATTGAGTACTCCCCGTCCTCCAATACATCTGCCATAACTTCTCCTTCCTCAGGAATAATCTCCACCTCCGCCACTGGTTCCGCCGTCTGACTACATCCCGCACCAACTAGCGCGAGGGTCAGGAATAACATTGATAGTTTTTTCATAGTTTCTGGATTTTACCAAAGGGCTCTAGTAGGGACAAGTACGGGGACTACAGACAAACAAAAAAACACCACTCTAGTGATGCTCGAACTCGCCGCCTACTTAACAATCATCTTGCAAACGAGATTCCTCGCAATGTACCGGAATGGAAACAGTAACAGTGTCCACGGGAATATAATGAGCACTGTTGCAAGCAGGATGTTGGGATCACTGAAGAACGAGCCCGCTAGATAAATAGCTAGTGTGAAGTTCATGAATGTCATGCAGATCGACACGGTGATCCGTTCATCGCATCGCTTCCAGAACGTAACAAAGTAGCCCACGACCAATAGCACGGCCACGAACACAAAGAGGACTGCGAGTTGTATTAATAGGGTGTTGCCGATGCCAGACATAATGGTGTCTGCCTGCTTTGCTACTACTCCCATTATCAATAGACATAGCAGAACGAGCGATGCCGGTTTGAAGTAAACTGTGACTTTGTCGAGCTTTCCGTTCGCGATGTATCGAACACCCTGAGCTAGCACGAATGGAATCACTATCACTTTGACCAAGCTCCAGAACATTGTGAGTGCGCCCACGGTTACCGCGGTACCTGCAAACGTCCCAACAACGAGAGGTATTGTAAGCGGCGCTAACAAGGAAGTGGTCAGTGTGAGTACCAATGCGACGCTAGGCTTCCCGCCCACCACCTCTACCAAGAGTGGCGCTGTCATACCCGTTGGCATCGCTGACAAGAGCAATAGTGCGAGAGCGAATTCCGGAACGATCAAGTTCGCGATTAGATACACCACAGTTGGCAAAACAAGAAGCATGAAGATGTTAGCGACCAGGAGCATCTTGTAATTTTTTACAGCCTTGAATACTTTCTTGGAGTCGAGCTTCAAACTCGTCAGGAAAAATATTATTTGCAAGAACAGTGTTGCAAACGGAGCGAGTAGTATCGCCTGATCAGACAACAGAAGTCCGCCGCCGAGTGCGATCACTATTAAAAACAGGTACGACTGTACCAGTTGAACAAAAAGTTGCATTAGCCTTTGCACCATGTTCAAACATTATACCAACGAATCTGCCAAGACGCATAGCAGACAGACAAAAAACACCACTCTCGTGATGCTGTCTGTCTGGAGCGGGAAACGAGGTTCGAACTCGCGACCTCTTCCTTGGCAAGGAAGCGCTCTACCACTGAGCTATTCCCGCTCGCAAAAGTCATGTTAACTAAGCTCTCGTGATTTGTCCAGATCCCGCCCTCGACAAATCACCCGAATCCTGCTATATTCAAGCCTGAGCGAAGCGAAATGGATGAGATTTGCGTGAAGGCCCGAGGAGCGAAGTAAGTAGTATCTTTATACTACGTCGAGCACCGCAGGGACTGAACGCAAAGGTCGCCATTTCGCAAGCGAAGCCCGCCGCGGTGATGGAATGGTAGACATAGGGGACTTAAAATCCCCGGGCCTTTGGCCGTGCGGGTTCAATTCCCGCCCGCGGTACCACCCCGTCAAACGGGGTCACCTCCGTTTGAATGGTCCATAATTGTAAAAACGTCCGTCGAGCACCAAATCGCGTTCGACGCGACGGTACCAAAAAGACATTGAGTATTCTCGATGTTTTTTTGTTATACTGTCCATACCATTACTAATCTCACGCTATGAGCGCATTACCCGCGAATCCGTTCGCACCTGTGAATGAAGCGGTCGTGGAGCCAGATCCCACTTCGCCCGAGGGGCTACTAGGGACAAGCCGAATCGTTGAGGCTGTTATCAAAGAGGAAGATGCAGTTATCGATGTCGGTCTACGCCCACAATCGTTGGAGGAGTTCATTGGCCAAGAGAAGTTGAAGGGCAACCTTCGTATTTTTATTGATGCCGCAAAGAAACGCGGTGACGTTTTGGATCACATTCTTTTATATGGGAATCCGGGACTTGGAAAGACAACTCTCGCTCACATAATCGCGAACGAGGCTGAGTGCAATATCAAAGTGACCTCAGGTCCGGCGCTTGAGCGTGTTGGAGATCTTGCGGCGATACTCACGAACCTCCAGGAAGGTGATGTCTTGTTCATAGACGAGATCCATCGCATGAACAAAGCTATCGAAGAAGTGCTCTACCCTGCTATGGAAGACTGCGCACTCGACCTAGTGGTCGGGAAAGGACCAACGGCGCGCATGATCAGACTCGCACTTGAGAAGTTCACCATCATCGGTGCAACAACTCGTATGAGTTTACTGTCGTCACCGTTGCGAGATCGCTTTGGTGGTGTGCATCACCTTACATTCTACTCACCAGAGAACATGAAGAAGATCGTCGCGCGTTCAGCTGGTATACTAGAGGTGCCGATCGATGACGTGTCACAAGAGATCATCGCGAACCGATGTCGACGCACACCACGAATCGCAAACCGGTTGCTCAAACGTGTTCGAGACTACGCGCAGGTTAAGCATGACGGTAACATTGTGTCGGATGTAGCCGACGCAGCACTCGAGGCGCTCGAGATTGATGCACACGGAATGGATGCGGTTGATCGTCAGATTCTCAACACCATTATCGACACATTCCAGGGCGGACCAGTCGGGCTCAACGCACTAGCCGCGGCAACAGCTCAGGAAGAGAAGACGATCGAAGACGTGTACGAGCCTTTCCTCATGCAACTCGGCTTCCTCAACAGAACGCCGCGCGGTCGCATGGCAACTGGTAAGGCGTACGACTACCTTGGAATAAAACCACCTTCAACACTACTATGATCCCAGTCAGCATTCTCCTAATTGTATTCGTCGCGTTCATGCTCATGGTTTTGTTGTACACCTTTTTCAACGTGTACCACATGATCCGATTCGGAGAAGCTCGATTAAGAACGGTTCTCATTGTAGTTGTATATCTACTCTGTCTCGCAAGCATCCTAGGATGGTCCGCGTACCTGATTGCGCAAGCTGATTGGTCCGCATCGATTCAAATTATTCCAGACACCCCTCTCCTTCCTTAATATGTTGCACATATCACATCTACCAAACAGCAGACCAGGAGAGAAAACCGTCCTGTTCCTTCGACGACACTGGGTCGGCGTGTTCAAGCTTGTAGCAATTACGCTCGCAGCTGCAGCCGCTCCGATCATAGTCCAGTTCATGCTGAGCTACGTAGCACCAGGAGTCCTTGCGGCTCCCGCGACGGATGCAATCTCGGCAGTCTTCCTTTCAATATACTATTTGTCGATCATCACGTTCTTCTTCCAAGAGTTCATAGATTACTACCTGGACACATGGATAGTCACAACGGAACGGATCATCAACATCGAACAACACGGACTCTTCCAAAGAGTCGCCTCAGAGATGCACCTCCCTTCCGTGCAAGACTCGTCAGCTGAAATCAAAGGCGCACTACACACATTTCTAGATTACGGCGACGTGTTCATACAAAGCGCCGGTGAGGCAAAACGATTCCACTTCAAAAACGTAGCGCATCCGGAACGTGTGCGAGTTACGATTCTGAGATTGGCCGAGAACGATCGGATACGAGAGGAGCATAGGCCACCGTCACATATTATCGGAAACTAAAACGACCCAGCTCCTCACGAGGGGCGGGGTCGTTTTTTTATTTCCAACTATGCGAGTTCCATGCCCAGTAACTTAGTTTCTTCACGTTATCAAAACTCTCACCACGCGAATCTGATCCAAATACGACAACGATAAGCTCTTTCTCCTCGGCGTCCTTTGATGGTCGCAACATTTCCACCACGTTCCATCGCGACTCGTGTAAATAACCTGTCTTCCCCGCCATCACCCACACGTCATCGTACTGAGGTTTGTATAACATCCAATTTGTCGTCGTTATCTGACGATCTTCTCCGTCCGATCCTGCTATCGACATCCGCACGGTCTGCGTTGTCTCGCGGACGAGCTCGTTACCCGTGAAAACGTGACGTGCCATCTCAGCTACCTCACGTGCAGTCGACACGTTCTCGATCTCAATACCTGTTGGGTCGACTAGTATCGTACGCCGCAACCCCATCATGCGTACTCGATCATTCATGTAACCGATGAACGATGGACCCGAGACTCCTAGCGACCGAGAGATCGCATTCGCCGCGTTGTTCGCAGATCCTACAAGTGTCGCAGAGAGAAGATCACTGACTTTAAAGCTTGTCCCGTCCTCAACCCACAACCTTGCTCCGCCAACATTATCCTCGTCTCTCACTGCCCACTGTTTTTCAAAATTATTCGTTTGCTTTGTAATGACATCTGTTGTTACGAGTTTGGTAATACTCGCAATCGGCCATTCCTGATCTGCCTTATTAGCACCAAGTATCTTCCCCGAGTTTTTGTCGACGATGATCCACGCCTCAGCGTCGATCAATGGCTGATCTACGTTCGATCGCACAGGAGGCTCAACGGCAGGGGCATAACTCGCAAGCTCCGGCATAGATCGCCAGCCATATTGTCGCGCCCAATCCTCGAAGTTGATCAGGAACCCAGACGCCGATCCTAAAATCGCATCACCATTAACATCAAACGCCGCCTGGAGATCTGTACGCACATCATAAACCCGCTGCAACCGATCCGGCATTGCAAAAGCCGTGCTCGGCGCGAGCATTAGCAGTATCGCAAAAGTTGATGCTAAGTATTTCATCGTTTAGCAAGCTGTTCGTAACCTGGCCCACCCGGGTCTACAATGCCAAGGGTTCCTAGATCAGCATATGTCTCAAGTCGCACATGCAAATCCTCCCAGGTTTCGCTGGTGCCGATCTCGTCAATCACTCGCAGTAAAATATATGTGTTCACCCCCGTCTCACCCGTACCCGTGTCTGCAATGATCGGCTGCTTAGAATCGTACAGTTCTGGAATCATCTGCGCACCATGACATCCACCGAGCAACAGAATTGTATGCTCGTTCATCTTGTCTTTAGCAAGCTCATACAATCTCGCCATATCACCCTCATGGCCTCGAAGTTGAATCATTGCAAAATGTTCATCTCCAATGCGTTTCTGTAAATCTTCATTACCCCAGTCTTCGGAGTTCGCGATCACGATCGGCACACGTTGGTTTTCTTCCATGCCTTCAATAAGCTGCACTTCACCTTGACCGCCTTCTACTGGAACATTCTGGCCCTCATCCAGACCTCGATCCATTGGGTTCGCACTCACAATGGCTCTATTCAAAACTCCACGCTTATCAAACTTGAATTTTTTATCTTCAGGTCTTCCATCGCTACGAACCTTCAAGGTGTCCATAACTCCGATCTCCTCCGCTTCGTTAGCAGTGATAACCAACACACCTCCCGACAAATCTCGAAAGTTCTCAATATCCGCCGGCTCTACATACTCTTTCTCCTCCCGCCCTTCTCGACCCTCTGGAGTTGGCTCAACAGCACAACCCTCACCAAGCACTACGGCCCCTGCGGCGGCGGCTACTCCCTTTAAAAATTCTCGTCTAGATGGATTTCTCATATGAAAACAGTATATCAAAAAAACCGAGGTCTCCCTCGGTTTTACCAACGCTTGATTAATTCTACGCCTGTATAAAAGTATTTAAGTATCTCGTCGTAAGTCGATCCATCATCGGCCATACAAAGCGCTCCGCCAGCCGACAAACCAACTCCGTGTCCCCACTTCACACGCCCAACCTCACATGGAACGCTAACTGACTGCGCGTACGGAACCTCTCGTCCCCAAACGCTCTTCCATGATCGTGTTCGTCCGTCTGACCGTGAGAAGTATGCCGCGATGATAGTCTCGCCATCATACTGAACCGTCTGCCCGGCAGTGTCGATCACTGCCTTCACAACATTTGGTCGGCGAGTCTCCGCACCGTATCCGTGATACACCTGGTCGTACGTACTCGACCGCATGTCGATAAACTCACCCGCGTACTTTGTCTTCGTCTCCCACGCGTAAGTCGCGTATGTCCGTGCCGACGTATACAAAGTCTTGTGATATTCCTCCGGTGCGTAATCGCTAGTCTCATCTATGCCTCGCAAGTACTTCTCCATCGGTAACTCGTTGATCAACCATGTTCGATCTTTCACTCCATTGAACCGAACTTCTAATGTGTCTCGGAAAGTATTGTCGTTCAAAGATGTATTCCACGACCGCACATCATCACGACTCGATATCGTGAAGATCGTATCTTCGTTCTTACCCTCAAACCGCAGGAACGAATCCGCAACATGTAAAATATCTCCTGATTTGAAAACGTACTTTGATCCATTGAAGTTAACCTCCATCACCTGCCCCGCCGGAATCACGAATCGCTCGTACCCAACATCGGACTCTACAACCGTCACATCGGTGTTCGCAGTAAAGATCGCCGCTGCGTCCAAGATCTCGATCCCAACTCGCACGCGAGGCTCCTCAATCTTCACACCTTCGCGGTAAACCGTCTGCGTGAGTGGCGCAACTTTCTTTGGTGAGTCTAATATCTCCGCTGCATTACTCGTAACATTCACCGGAATCTCGACAATCGCATCGGGAATCACCACTCCATCGGCAACCAGTTGAAACGCTGCAGTATACGACCCTGTTTGGTGAGGTGCACGGAAAGTGAAGTCAATCCGCTCAACGAGGCCAGGTGTTACGACCTTCCCCGCTGAAGTCTTTGCAACGCTGTTCGATGCCCACGAAGGATGATAGTACGAGATCTCTGTGTTAGCCGCAGCCAATGCTGACGTAACAGGCGTCAATTCGTATGCGCTCCAAGCTTCCGTCCCCGAATTCTTGAAACTCGCACGAAGTGAAACCTCCTCATTCGCCCTAACAGTTACCTGCTTAGCGCTCTTCATCAGTAAAAATCCATCATATCCCGTAGGGACGCCCTTCTGCGCGTCCGCACTAGCATTGCTGGAATCGCTAGCATCATCAGAATCATCTAGAGCGGGCGCGGATAACGGCGCCCCTACATTGGAATTTGCGCTAACTACAGTCACATTTACCGCTACCGACCCTCCAACCCACGAAACATCCTCCGCAGAAACTCGGAAATACTCAGTTATCTCGCCCTCATACCCTGGTGGGCCAAAAACAAAAAGTTCCACCGTACCAGTTTGGCCAGGTGCAACGGATGATTCCATTAATGTTCCTACTTGATGATCCGACCGCCACTTTGGACCGCGGAGTGGGCTTACATGATACTTGGGCTCATATGTATATGCCGAGATGTAGTTTGCGCCGTCTCGATACCAAGTCTCACTCCCCGTGTTCTTTACTTTAATCCGAACCGCCTTCGCCTCCCCGTTACCTACCGTGACATGACTTGGCTCCGTACTTACAACCAAACCGTCATACCCTGCTCGCGCGTGAGCAGTTGGTATCCCTAGCATTGCATTCGTTACGCTCGCCACGTTGAACGAAACTGGAACGTTCTGTGCCTCCATCGACACGTTTAATGTTGATTCAAAGAATGACAATGCAAGGGACATGGCTACCAAAAGAAAAAACGCGGCAAGAACATGAGAAACCAACTCCCAACGGTCAGTCAGGATATCTTTCATATTCTTGTCACGCTTCATCTCAAAGTTCGCAACATGATGTTCATGTGCGCGCTTGATAGTTTCGTGAAGGTTACGGTCTTCAAACATCATTTGTACTATGATCTATCATCGCGGTATACACACAATAACACGAAAAAACCCGTTTGTCAAGTTGTGAATACATTGCGTGTTCACCATTTTAATAAAAACACCCCAACGCAGTTCGCGCCGGGGCTGTCGTAATGAGTCGCTCACTTGCGATTGCCGCACTCCGCTGCTCTTACAGCTTATTCGCGTGCTCAAAGACGCTCCACCAAGTAGCGTTATGAGCTTCGCCGTACTGCAGAGACTTTGCCAACGCCTCCAGCACTCGATCGCACTCCTTGACGTAGTCGAGAGCGCTGAACTTCAGGCACTGGCCGTCGTGATCGAATACCGCCAGTTTGTTACCTTTGCCCTTGTAGCCGTCCCTGAGAAAGAGTCGCCACCCGTTGTAGTCCGATCTCTTCCCGAAGAAGCCATGAACCGGTGCCTCAAACAGGATGGTCTCAAACTCCTGAGGCTGAACCGAGTCAATCAGCACCCGCGTTCTTCCATCTTCTTGCGAGTAGATGTAGAACTTGAGATTCCTCTCTTTCCAAACCTCCAATGCACTCGCGCTGATGATCGCGCTGATCATCGCAACACAGATCGGGATTATCACCACGACCGATGTCATGCAAGCCGGCATGCCCATGAACGTAACCGACCCAGCTGCATACAAAGCAGCCAACAGCAAGTAACCGGTACCTGCACCGCCTGTAGCGAATGCAACGATCACACATGCCCACTTGAACAGGTCCCAGATCGCTTCACCGGGCCACCACTTCGGCGCGGAAAACCCATCAAGCACCATTCTCTCGAGCCGTAGCCACAGAACCCCCGGATGCCTCAACTGATACCAGAACCCGTAATGCCAGCCCATTTGGACCTCCACATCGCCATATTTCCTCTCGGCGAACACAATAGTAGTACCAACTTTTTGCGCAAACGTCAATCCAAAATAAAAACCCGCCGGGCACCTATCCAGGCACCATAAATTGAAATTTGCCCAATTGTTCATTTGTCATTCCCCTTCCTGAAACGTACACTGTCACCATGTCACAGCTTAAGAGGATTGCCTCAAATACAATCGTACAGTTGATAGGCCGAGTAATCGGTACAGTTTTTGGCATCCTCACGATTGCTGTGCTTACAAGATCACTCGGTGCTGACGGTTACGGACAGTTCACGCTCGCGATTACTTTCCTCGCGATAGCAGGCGCCCTTGCAGACTTTGGATTTACGTTGACGACCACGCAGATGATCTCTGAGAAGGGCGCGGATGAAAGCAAGATCGTAAGCAACGCGTTTACACTCCGAATGATAACCGGTCTCACCTTCTTCACGCTTGCCGTGATCGTGAGCATCTTCATGCCGTACGACGCGATCGTAAAGCTCACCATAATCGTCGGATCGTTCTCCTACTTCTTCATGACGAGTTCGCAGATGTTGATTGGCGTCTACCAAAAACACATGGCCATGTGGCGACCAGCGTTAGCAGAAGCCGTGAGTCGTGGACTGATCTTCATCATCATTATCATCCTCGCAGGGGTTGCGCCTACGGTTCCCAACATGATGGGAGCGTTCGTAGTTGGAAACTTGCTCCTACTGATCATGAACGTTGGCTTCGCGCAAAAATACGCACCAGTTAAGCTCGCGTGGGACGGCAAGATCATCAAAGCGTACATCTCACGGTCATGGCCAATCGCAATCTCGATCTTCTTTAACCTTCTTTACCTTAAAGGCGACATCATCTTCCTTTCTTTCTATCGCGACACTGCAGAGATCGGACTTTACGGTGCGGCTTACAAAGTGCTCGACGTAGTGAGTGTGATTCCGACGATGTTCATGGGGTTGATATTGCCGTTGCTCGTTCGCGAGTGGTCAGCGCGTTCAACCAAGAAAGTTCACGAGCTCCTACAACAAGCGCTCGACTTCTTTGGACTCATGGGATTCCCAATGCTCGGCGGAACTCTCATCCTCGCAACACCAATCATGACGCTTATCGCCGGTGCCGAGTTCGAAGGCTCTGGTGAGTACCTGCAAATCCTCATGATCGCAAACACAGTCGTCTTCTTTGGCGTCCTCTTCGGTCACGCGATCGTCGGTATCAACAAACAAAAGTTCATCCTCCCTGCGTACATCATCACTGCGATTGTAACGACGATCCTGTACTTGATTACGATCCCGCGCTTCGGTGCGCTCGGTGCTGCGTGGTCAACAGTTGCAGCCGAGATCCTGATCGCGCTCATGACGACTTCAACCGTGATGTACTTCACAAAGTTCCGACCGAGATTGCGAAACACCTTCGTATACCTCATTTCGACCGCTCTAATGACAACATTGGTCTGGTTTGGAGCTCAGAACATTGAAATGACCGCCTTCAACCTCCTCGCCCTCATTGCAACGGCCGCAATCGTTTACGCGCTTGCCGTATTTGCCCTAGGTGGTGTAAAACGAGAGACAATAAGACTGATAACAGGAAAGTCATGATCTGGTTGCTAACCGGAATATTATTGGCGATGTATTCGTACATCTGTTGGAGGTCCGTTCGTAACGGGCTTCTTGTTTTGATTGGGGCACTACCGCTCTACCTTATTAAGCTCAACTTCTTCTCGATACCGACCACCATGCTCGAGTTGATGATTGGCGTGGTATTTGTTTTCTGGGTAACTCGCGAGCTCGGAAACACCAGAAAACCCAGCACGTCATTGCGAGCGGCGGCGAAGCAACCTTTTCGTTTAAGTAGTGTTAGCAATAACAGGTTCGACCTAGCACTTCTCGGGACAGTCCTGCTCGTAATCGGCGCGATCCTAGGTCTATCGCAAACGAGTGATCTTGCAAGCTCACTAAACGCGATGAAGAGTTTCTTGATTGAGCCGATTCTCGTCGGGGCCATGATCTTCAGCGTGGAGTCGCGCAGCAAAAAAATAAAACTCAACGACTGGATGTTCGCACTCGCGGTACCGATGTCGATCTTGAGCCTCTACGCAATATTCCAATGGTTCACAGGCTTCGGGATTCCTGACGCATGGTTCCTAGAACGCCGCGTAACATCTTTCTTCCCCTACCCCAACGCGCTCGGCCACTTTGTAGCACCGATCGTAACGCTCATGATCGTCTGGTTCATGCAACGCGGAGTCCGCAGACTCGGTGTACGCGACATCGTACTTCTCTCAACGATTCCACTCGGACTCATCGCACTCTTCCTGTCGCAAACCGAAGCAGCGTGGGTCGCGATCACGGCAACCGTCGTAATCGCCGGTATCGTAATCAACAAACATCGCAAAGCATGGATCGCTATTGCATTGCTCGGCGCGCTCTTTGCTGTCGCCGTACCGCAAGCTCGCCACAAGTTAATGCTCAACGACTGGTCCGGACAAACGCGAACCGCGCAGTGGGAAGAAACCGAAAACTTTTTATCAAACTCACACCAAAACTTTTTCCTAGGCGCAGGTCCAAACAACTACCCAACCGCAATCGCGCCATATCACACACACGAACACCTCGAGATTTTCCAACAGCCCCACAACATCTTTCTAAACATCTGGGTCGAGTACGGGTTACTCGGGCTCACAGGATTCCTTATCCTAACATCAGCAATTTTTAGCACGTCATTGCGAACGGGAGTGAAGCAACCTTTTCGTTTAAGCGATGTCGGCAATATCGGCAGCACGAGCAACCCAGCAACGCTAGCCATCACCGCAGCACTGCTCGAAATGAGCATCCATGGGCTCGTCGATGTTCCCTATTTCAAAAATGATCTCTCTGTGTTAATTTGGGCACTGGTGGCGTTAATGCTGCTTTCGAGTTACGATACTAATCAGTGTACAGAATCACCCACTTGCTTTACCGGGAGGTAAACATGCGTCTAAGTGAATATCTTCGTGGTATGAACCAAGCTGGCCGAATCCCATACGGCCGACTTGCGAATCGTGAAGTCGATGAAGGTCTTCTTCGCGTCACGATCGCGATCCTTCGCAAGATCGTTCGTGAGCAAGGAGAGATGATCAGCCGTTCGCCGAGACTCTGTGCCGCAGCAATCAGCTGGGCCCAGAAGTGCTACTCGTGTGACTGCGCGTCGAACCTCAGGATCACGCTGCCCACTACGGCAGAAGAGCTGCAGCACACCGGTGCACAGGACATGCTCCTGGACGTCGCCCTCGACCTGGAGGCGCTCTACAACTAAAAACACCGCGGGCTCGCGGTGCGTTTTTTTTATTTAAGTTGGTCGATCATGTGTTCAATCTTCTCAATGTGCATCACGTTCGGTTTGTCTATCAATCGCGTAATAATATCGTCACGACTCAGCCCATGCTCGTCATGCAGCTCGTTCGCCGCTCTGATAATGAGACCAAAATGTGGTCCCGGTTTAAATCCCATCTTAATCAGCTCCCGACCGCTGATAACGTCCTGCGGCGGCGCCCTGTCGATCCCAAGATCTCGCGCGCGATCCAAAAACCACTCAGTCGCATCCGTGTTCTTGCCGACAAACCCTTCTGGGAACGGTCCGCGCCCCTTTGTGTCCGCCTCTGCGACCCATGTGAGCATCTCAATATTGGACGGCTTCAGTTTTCGTGCCAAGTTTCTAAATCCCCCATCGCTAAACGCTTCGTCCGTGTCTCGTTTCTTCCAACATGGATACGGATACATGTGAAACTTCACCAAAGGCTTCACTGAATCGACAAATTTATCTAATCCCATCGCACCCAACATAGATTTCACACGCAAACAACCAGCTGCCGGATGCCCAGGTGACCTAATGCGGCCCTCGACGGTCTTAGTAGTCTCCGGCTTTCCGCAATCATGACAAAATCCTCCAAGAACGAGCGTAAGCCGCGCATCATCGTCGAGCTCCTCGCGCTCCGCTATCAATACCGCCTCATCAGTCACCCACATCGTATGAGCCCAGACCGAACCCTCCGGATGCCACTCAAATTCCTGCTTAGTGTCTACCATATCCTGCACCAACGGCATGTCTTCCGCAAAAACTCCGATGCGGTAAGCAAGGTCGAGCCCGATCGATGGCTTTTGTGCTTTCAAAAATAGTTTACGCCACTCCGTTCGCTTACGATCGATTGAAAGCTCATGCAATTGAGAGCTCATCGACTTCATCAAAGCCTCGGTAGTCTCGTCAACGGTGAGCTCGAGCCTCCCCGCCAGCTGAACTCCACGCAAGACGCGCAAGGGATCCTCGCCAAAAGTTTGCTTGTCTACGATCCTAAGTAACCTCTTGTCGAGATCGACACGTCCACCGTAAGGATCATGGACTGTCCCATCGAGCATATCCTCCAACATCGCATTGATCGTAAAGTCCCGACGCCTCAAAGCATCCTCAATGCTCATATTCGGATCAACGTTCACATCAAACCCCTTATGCCCCGCCCCAATCTTAGAATCCTTCCGCGGTAACGAGATATCTACATCCATGTCTTCCACATGTGTATGCAGAACACCAAATGCGGTCCCCATTTCCTTCACTTCCTTAAAATGGGATTCAACAATAACCTTAAGGGCCTTCGCTTCCACGCCATGTACCTCAATATCAATATCTTTTGCTTCGATCTCAAGAATCCGATCCCGAACAGTCCCGCCAACAAAATAAGCGCGACCTTTATTAAGCCACACAGTCTCAGCGAATGCTTTGAGTTGTGATTCGATAGCAGTGTTCATGTCAGTATTGTAGCAAAGTTTACACCGTGTGTACGATTGACACCTACGTAATAAAGTGTTACGTTGCAAATCAACGATAGGTTACTCCACAGGACTCATTCTTGTGTAGGAAAGTAGGGGAAGACATGGACATCAGCAGATTCTTGGACGAATACGGCGACGAGCTGATCGAGCTGGACGAGCTGTCGGAGCCAACTGACGGATACAGCAACTCCGAGACGCTCTTCTACACGGACACCTTCCAGCCACTCAACATGGTGGCGGATGCGATCGGGCAGCACGTGGTTGAAATGCACGACTTCGGGATCAGAGGGATCAAGTGGCTCGGCGCGGTCGTCCACGGCAAGATGTACGAGGAGTCGCGTTCTGCGAAGTTCCCGGTGACTCACCTTGGAGAGGTGGTCGGAGGCACATGGGAGCGAATTCGCAAGATCCGTGTCCGTGCGATCGGAGAGCATGTGCAACTCGGCCAGTTCAAAGCGGTCGCAGAATGCAAGCTTTTCCAGCATCCAGACGAAGGCTACGGCTGGGAGGCCGGCACGGTGAAGTTGACTTGGGTTCGCGAGGACAACAAGGAGGTGCTTCATCAAGGGGTCTTCCGGTTCACGCACAAGATCGTGGACAAGAAAATCCAGACCACCGTCAGTCTCGAGAAGTAACGGACGACTCCGTCCTCACGCAGCGAGCCCTCTGGGTTCCTCGTGAGGACGTTTTTTTTATAAAGCAAAAGCCGCGACCCCGAAGGTCCGCAGCCTGCTCCTTTCGGATGGCTGTGGCCGGGTCGCGGCGGGGTCTAGGCGGGCCAGACGACGTCGAGCTTGTCCTCTTCCCTGAGGAGCGTCTCCATGTCCTCGAGCTCGTACAGCGAGACGAGACGGATGTACTCGTCGGTGTCGTACTCGGGCTCCTCGGGGTTCAGCAGGACGATCGCCAGGTAGCTGGTGACCGTCTTGCGGAGATCGCCACCGATCGTCCACTCGTTGAGGGTGTCGCTCTCGTCCAGAGCTGCGAGGACCGCCACGTCGCCGTGACTGTCCGCCTCGAAGGTGAACGTGCTCAGGAGTCCGGTGAAGCTCCCGGTCAAACCGGTGAGGTCTCCCCAGACGGAGCTCGCGTTGCCGGAGACGCCAGAGGCGTCTCCGTAGGTGTCGGTGTCGGGGGCGTTGACGTTCGTCAGGCCCTCAGCTTTGATCAAATCAGGATGGTGTTGAGGCATCACTCTCCGTTGCTTACATACCGGTCCATCCGGTAGCAATTTGCCCAGTTCTTATACCAGAAATATGGCAGTTTGTCAAGCCTGCCAACACAATGACTACGACCCTATCTCAAGGTAGTTTTTCATCTGCTTTTTTAAAAATCTCCAGCCAGAACCACTTTTTAAAAACCTTTCTCTCCCTAGCGCGTCTCGTTTATCAAGGTATGCCTCGAAATATATCAGCCTCCACGGCCCCTTCCTTGAGGTTGAGTTGTTACCATTTTGATTGTGCTTCTTGAGCCTTGAGTACGGGTCCATCGAATATCCAATATACCAACTACCAGACGACTCACTTTGTATGACATAAACGTAAAACATGTCTACATTTTATCAGACCCCAAAAAACCCATAATCGCAGCGTGTCAAGGGCTGTGCCACGTGAACGACTAACGATTGCTAAAATGCCACGTAAAATCAACTCTCTGACTGGCGTGCCACGTGAACAGCTGCGTTCACTTGAACTGCCACGTAAAATCAACTCTGGAACTGTTGGTTGATCACGTGGCTACGTAAAAACAGCAGACTAGCTGCTGTTTTTACGTGGCGGAGAGGAAGGGATTCGAACCCCCGGAACCACTTGCGTAGCTCACTTGATTTCGAGTCAAGCCCATTCGACCACTCTGGCACCTCTCCGTGAGGCGTGAGGAATGTATCACGAACAATCGTTTGCATCAACCCGGGCTCGACTCAAACATGCTTCAAAATATGATCCATCCTCAAATTGAAATTTGCCGAATTGCCCAATTGAAATTATGTATTTTACTATTTGGGCCTACTTCCCTTTATTGGTATACTGCCTTCATATATGAAGAAATCTAATCGATCCATCACAAAGGCGATCATTCCTGTTGCTGGCATAGGAACTCGCTTCTTACCTGCTACAAAAGCCCAGCCAAAAGAAATGCTACCTATTGTCGACAAGCCTGTCATTCAGTACATCGTCGAAGATATGGTGTCGGCTGGTATCAAAGACATCATCTTTGTTACTTCAATGGGAAAACGAGCGTTAGAAGATCACTTCGATCGCAACTTTGAGCTCGAGTACAGACTCGCGCAGAAAGGAAAGAAACAAGAGCTAAAAGAAATCACAAAAATAGGAAAGCTCGCGAACTTTGCCTTCGTTCGACAAGACAAACCACTCGGAGACGGGCACGCAATCCTATCGGCGCTACCATTTGTCGATGACGACGAGGATGTGATGATCATGTTTGGAGACGACCTTGCAGTCGGACTCGCAAGTGACCTTATTGAGACTTTCGAGAAACACAAAGAGCCTGTACTCGGTGTACTCGAAGTTCCTAAGGATCAAACACATCGCTATGGAATTATCGGTGGAGAGAAAATCAGCAAAAAACTGTGGCGTGCGAACTCTTGGATCGAAAAACCAAAGAGTAACCCACCTTCAAACCTCGCCTGGCAAGGAAGTGCAATCCTGAGTCACACACTTCTAAAAAGACTCAAGAAAACTAAGCCTGCGAAAGATGGAGAGATTAGACTTGCTGGCATGTATGAGGAGTATTTCAATGAAGGAGGAACACTGAATGCTCACATTATCGACAACGTTCGCTTTGACTGTGGAAATAAGCTTGAATACCTCAAGGCAAACATCTACTTTGGCATGCAACGACCGGAGTTCAAGGACGAGATCAAAAAATACATCAAAAAACTGAAGTAATATGAGACGCTTCAACCTCGCCATCATTACCCTCATGACAGTAAGCCTTGTTGTCTTACCAGGACTTGGATGTCGTGGTGGGAACAAGGAAGAGCGAGCTGGCCTGCAACCAGTCGAGCTTACCTACTGGCGCGTGTTCGATGGATCGGACACATTTACAAAAGTAATCGACAGTTACCGCGCGCGTCACCCAAACGTTAGCATCAACTACAGAAAACTCCGGTTCGACGAGTATCAAGACGAGCTGCTACAGGCGTTCGCTGAAGATCGCGGACCAGACATGTTCTCGGTCCACAACACCTGGATGAAAGGATACTTACCATTGATTGAACCGCTTCCAGACTCAGTTCGACTTTCGTACACGGAAATACAAGGAACGCTTAAGAAAGAGAGCGTGGTCGTAGTAAGAAACGAGCCTACGTTGAGCTTGCGATCGTTAACCGATCAGTTCGTGTCAGTTGTTCCCGAGTATGTTGTATACCCATCAGACTCTGAAGGTGCTGTAACGAACAGAATCCACGGACTTCCACTATCCGTAGATACACTCGCACTTTTCTACAATAAAGATATACTCGATGCTGCAGGATTGCCGCAGCCCCCATCAACATGGGAGCAGTTCCAAGAGCAGGTTGTTGAGCTCACAAAGTACGATGCCAACGGTGACGTCGCTCAATCAGCAGCAGCCTTTGGATACGGGAGCAACGTTGAACGATCATCAGACATCATCTCGCTACTTATGATGCAGAGTGGTGCGACTATGACAGATTCCCGAGGATCGGCGCGGTTCGCTGAGGTGCCATCAGGTGCATCTCAACAATCTCTTCCCTCTTTGGAAGCGACTCGATTCTATACAGACTTCGCAAACCCAAGTAAAGAAGTTTACACGTGGGATCCAAGCTTCCCGAATAGCTTTGATGCTTTCGCAGCCGGACAGACAGCATTTTTCTTTGGCTACAGCTACCACATGCCTTCAATAAAGGCTCGGTCGCCTAAACTGAACTTTGCAGTATCACCAATGCCGCAGATCTCCACAGATCCACGCTCGCAAATCAACTTTGCAAACTTCTGGATAGAAACAGTCTCAAAGAAAACAGAAAACGTAGACTGGGCATGGGACTTTGTACAGTTCGCAGCAAAAGAAAAGTACGTTTCTGCTTTCCTGGAAGAGGCAGGTCGACCAACTGCACTTCGATCAGTCGTACTCGAGCAACGTGAAGACTTTGACCTCTCAGTATTCGTAGATCAGGTGCTTTCAGCCCAAGCCTGGTACAATGGAGAAGATGCAACGGCCTCGGAGAATGCAATGGAGAAGATGCTCGACGACATAGTCGACGGAACATCTGAAATCGGAGAGGCGCTTGGTATCGCTCAACAACAAGTTAACCAGACGTTATGATCCCATTTATCAAGACAGCGCTCGCTGCAACAAACTCAAGTGTTCCAAACACTCCGTTTGGTGGCGGCGCGGCTCCAACGCTAATACCGAAATGTGCGTTAAGAGCAGACGGAGCCGACAACCTTGAGTGTGTCTTGGAACTGTTCGTGAACATAAGCCAGGTGCTGCTCGGAGTTGTAGGATCAGTGCTGCTCGTCGTGTTCGTTTACGGTGGGTTGATGTACATCTTCTCGCAAGGTGAACCGGGACGAGTCGCCAAAGCTCAAAAGGCCCTTACAGGCGGAGTGGTTGGTATGCTCATAGTATTCTCGGCGTTCGCAGGAGTATCGTTCGCCGTTTCAGCCCTTCGGGGAGAACCAGATCTTGTCGCAAGCGAATACGTTACGTGTGGCGTAACGGAAGAAGAGCAAGCGGCGGCAAATACACTACAGTGCGCTCCTGGCGAATACTTCTGCTCAAACGGAGCATGTTGTCCCAGCGGAAACTGTACCGATCCAAATGCAGATGCTCAAACATCCATTACACCAGAAAACCCGTAATATGAACTCACTTACCAAAAGAACGTTACAGGGATTTACAGCCATAATGGTAGCCGTATTCCCAGTCGTTACGTCTGCCGCGACTCTTTACAACCCGCTTGGCGAGGCAAGCATTCCTCAGCTAATAGGTCGAGTTATCCAGCTAGTACTTGGTATTTCGGGGTCACTCGCTCTACTCATGTTTGTCTACGGTGGATTAATATGGTTGACGGCGTCGGGCGAACCTGGGAAAATTGAGAAAGGAAAGAAGACACTGATCTGGGCAACAATAGGAATCGGTGTCCTATTTGGGTCATTCGCACTTGCGAACTTTGTTGTCACCGGCCTTGGCGCAGCCGTTGTGCCGCCAGCAGCACCTACTCCTTAAAAATAAATATTTTACAAAACTATGACAAACGTATTCAGACATTTGTTGGCGCCTATCGCGATCATCACCATGATCTTCGGTGGAGCACTCGCTCTTGCAGCGCCAGGCTTCGTTAACGAAGCAAGCGCAGCCGCATCATCAACACTCACAACAGGAGACATTCTCCCAACAACGTTCAGCGGAGAAACAGGGCTCGGTAACCGAGACCTCAAGTCCACAATTGGTGGTATCATCCGTTCAGCACTTGGATTCCTTGGAGTCATTGCTGTGGTGATCACCCTATACGGTGGTTTCCTCTGGATGACAGCTGGTGGAAAAGAGGAGCAGGTAAAGAAAGCGCAGCAAGTGATTGTTGCAGGAGCAATTGGACTCGCGATCATCTTGTCCGCATGGGCAATCACGACGTTCATTGTTACAGAGTTGATTGGTGCCACAAGCGCACCGGCAACCTCGTTATAATAGTTCCGGCAGCAGGCTTCCCTGCTGCCATGACGTGAGCTGATATCACACGATATCGTCTCGCGCTATGACCAGAACTACAAAACAAAAGTTCTTCGCTGGTCTATCCGTTCTGTATATCTTTGCTGCTACACCCGCATTTGCACAAATCAATGCGACCAACACCGGACTATCAGCGTCAGGAGGCGCTGCAGGCTTTGGAACAACTCCAGCCGATCTTCCAGTGGTAATTGGTCAAGTCATTGCAGCTCTTGTGGGACTACTGGGAATCTTGCTCGCGATCTACTTGATCTACGGCGGGGTGCTCTGGTTAACAGCAGCAGGAGATCCAGATAAGGTGACAAAAGCGAAGCATATAATCAGCAACACGGTAATTGGTATCTTGATAGTACTAGTATCGTTTGCCGCGACGACGTTCATCATCAACACTCTGGGCCAAGCGTCAAGAGGTGAGCTGATTCAAGCAGACCAAGCTGCAACAGCAGATCCGAGCTAACCACATAAATTGTTTAAAAGAATATAAATACTATGACACTTGCACAACAACTACGCGCAGGACTCGCAGTCATCGCTCTCGTTATGATGGGAGGAACTGCATTAATCGCTTCTCCGGCAAGTGCCGTCGGATTCGAAGCTGGCTCACCATCCGGAGCACTCAGTCAAGCAGCTAGCCAGACAACACTTGGGGCGAGCAGTGAAGACCAAATCTTTATCACGATAGGACAGCTCGTGAACATAGCGCTTGGACTTCTAGGAATCATCTTCTTTGTCCTCCTGGTCTACGCTGGATTCCTCTGGATGACGGCAGCAGGAGACCCAGACAAAGTAACAAAGGCAAAGACAATGATCACACAGGCGGTAATCGGAATCGTAATCATTCTCTCGGCATTCGCTATTTCAACCTTCGTTATCAACCAACTGATAGATGCAACATCGACTGTTGCATCGTAGAAGAAAAAACTCGGGCTTAGGCTCGAGTTTTTGTATAAAAGAAAAACACCCCTGCCAGAGAACTGGTGTGGGGCGTTCGTCGTTAGTGTCCTTTCAGGCACTAGATGGGCTGCGTGGGGTTAGCGAACTGCGAAAGCCACGCCGTAATCGGGTTTTTGGAAGACGGCATCCGAGACCCGTCTTCCGCATCGAAGCGACGTCCGACAAGATCGCTCCCAGCCATGAGGCCGGTGGACACCTTCACCTTCTGCATGATCAGCCCAGTTCCGGATGAGCCCGTAAACTGCACGAGCGTGACCGTGGAATAGCCGCCGGGCCTGGGGGTGAAGTAGCACTCGCTACCCTTGGGGACGAGCGGAAGGATGATCTCCTTGCCATCGTCCAGAACCACTCGCTTGTTAGCGCCGGTCTCCATCACCACGGAGGGCTTCTGGTTGCCGGCGATGACGAGCACGTGTCCTCGCTTGGCGAAGATCGTCACCACGTCACGCTTCGACTTCTGGCCCGGCGGCAACTTGCCGCAGGTCAGCCACTTGTCGCTGGTCGGGATACGACCTCCCGTCGACTGGGTCGACGAGGCGGTCGTGCTCGCGAGCACGGCAGTGGGGCGTCGCGTTGCACGACGCTCGCGGATCCGACTGGGCACGGTGGCCCCGTCGGTCGCATCGTCGAACGCACGTCCGCCGTCATAGGGGTCGACACGCTCGTGCCGCGTGGGCTCGAGTGAGCTACTGCCCCCTCGAAGCTCCTCGCGACGCTTGCGGATCTCCTCGCGACGCCGGTCCCGCTCCTTACCTGCCTCCGTCCGGTCCCGCTCCCGCTTGAGCTGACGCTCGCGCGGGCTCTCCGCAGGCGAAGAGGTGTCGTTCGAGCGGTCCTGACGAACCTCTCGAGACTCACGGGCAGGAGAAGACGTATCCACTCCGTTCCGTTCGTCACGACGCTGCTGGACTCGGGTCTGCGACCGAATGGTCGAGCGATCACGATCCTGCTGCTGCAGGAGACGCTGCTGCTCGGCCTCCAGCTGCTTGTTGCTGGTGAACTGGTGCACAACGCCCCAGCACATGAGCAGGATGATGATCGGCAGCGCCAGCCTCTTGAGACAACGGACCGCCATCTTCTTCACGCCGCTCGACGCCTTCTTCTTGGCATTTGCCATCACTTCACTCCCTTCGTGCCCCGCAGGGCCCTGATTTCTTGCTCGAGACGCGAAATGCGCCGTTGCATCTCCTGCGCCTCGAACGTCGCTCCACCATCGACGTAGTTGATGAAGTCGTAGAGATCATCGAGCTCGTCGATGATCGCGTCGATCTCAGCCATGTGGGCTTCGTCGATCACGTCGTCCCACTCCCGGTACTCCTGCTCGATCCGATCGAGAGAGTTCCAGATGTAGTCCGCCTCGTCCTCGAGGATCCCAATCCGGGCTGCGTTCATGTCGATGTCCCGCCGGTTGCGGTTGATGGCGGCGTTCTGCCCCCAATCCTCCCAGCGACCGATCGCCAGGTACTCGTACACGACTGACTCCACGGCCGGGTCCATACCAGTCGACGCCATGCGCCGGTCGGCAGTGATACGGTCGTAGTGATCGACGATGTCTTTGTAGCTCTGGCAGTGCTCCATGCGACCGCCATGCTGATCCAGACACTGGGTGAGCCGATCCAGGTACCCCTCCTTCTTCTGCCGGATGATCGTGTCCTCGCTCGACGCGTGCGTCAGGGCGTGGTCGCGGTCCTTCGCGCCAGAGATGGTTGAGTAGCTGTGTCCAATCCCTCGTGCGGCGTGCCCAATGCAGCCGGTGAGGGTGAACGTGACGGCGCACAGCGCCAGGATAGCAACGATTCGGTTCCGCACGATTGTGCTCCTCTACTGAAGTGTTTTTCGAACTGTCTACCTTGATTCTTTGCCAACGGTAGGCCTTTTCTGCCCACTATTGAACGGCGTAATATAACACAAAAATGCCTTATTGTCAAGCGCAACTTGACATAATTACACTAATATTAGCCAAATTTATAAAAATACGCCCCACCGGAGTCCCGGTGGGGCGTACGTGTCAGCGATTGCGCCGTCGCTGTCGGCGCCTGTCTCGAGCGCGCTCACGCTCTTCCCGTCGGGCCTCGTAGGCCTCCTGGGTCGTCATCGGAGCACCCCGCCCCGTTCCGTTGCCGCTGTTACGAGCGTCTCGATCCGGAATCAGCCCATTCGTGATGGGGTCTTCCAGGCCGAGTTCACTCCAGCGATCCATCGGATCGAGCGCGGGCCCGAGCGGCGATGCGTCCAGCTGCCCCTGGTACGCGATCACCAACATGAGCGTCAACGCGGCAGTCCCAAGGACCCGAAGTCCGCCTTCGCGCTCCTTGACCAAGGACCACACCGTGGCCGCAAAGCCCGTCACGGCCACGAGGACCATGGACAGGAGCACTCCCTGCAGCATCGTATGCCGCAGCGTGTTTCGTCCCAACTCTGCGGACGAAAGCGTCGCGTAGGTCAACGGCGTGCTAGTTGCCACGCCGGAGATCTTCGCGAGGAGGATGGCGCCCAGCGCGCCGATCATCAGCACGGTGAGTCCCCGCCTCGAAAGACGGTAATACTCTCGCGCATCGATTCCTGACGGCCCAGGTGTCATTCCCTCGAACTTGAGCATCACCCCGATGACGATGCCCAACAGGATCACGTGCAAAGCATACGTCGGGATCGTATCCCACGCCATCTCGCCCTTGTTCCAGATCAGAATCCAGAGCGGGTACACCAGCAACTGCGATCCCATCGGCGCGATCATCGCACGCCAGCGGGTCACCTTCACGTAGGCGTCCGTTGGGATCAGCTGACTCATGTCCTGGGGGTTGCGCATCATCCGGCGCGCCGGCCCTGGGACACTCAACGTCTGTGCAGCGATCAGGTGCGCGAAGTGCAACACCTTGTCCACGGTGGACATCGCTCCTCCCACGATCTGGATCGGGATCACGTTGATCGTCAGCAACGCCACCATGTTCACGATTGAGAACACCAACGCGGCCGTCAGCGACTCCCTGTACAGGCAGAAAAGCCAGCCCAGGATGGACAAAACGATCACGATCCAGGAGACCACGAACATCTCACCCGCAGCTGTCGCCGCGAACTTGGCCACCGGAACGCCCTGCCTCTCCATGCGCTCAGGCGCCTGAACCGCCAGATCCAACCCGGCGTCAGCGATCCCTGAGAGCACCCTGTCGAACTGCGCGGTACGCCTCACGAGTGCGTAGTCCTTCTCGGTCAGGCTCAAGATCGTCGCGATGGCCATGTTGACCATCTCGTTCTTGCTCCTGGCCAAGCTCAGGCCTCCGAGCAAGAGTCCGGTGCTCGCTGCGTTGCCGAAGTACCCGAAGTTGAACGCCACCTGGGCGTCATCACAACGGGGATCAGCCGACATGCTCAGAGAGTACAGCGCCGTGAGCACTGCGGTCCGTCGCCGCATCATCTTCCTGATCTTGGCGTCGTCACCTTCGAGCATTGCGCAGATGTCCGTGAACACCCTGTCGCTAATCACCGAGCCTGCGTCTGTCACCGACGTCGGTGGAGCCGATGCACGATCGCCCACTGCCTCACCCGGGATGAACCGGTTCCTGAGGTTCCTGATCGATGCCCTGAGCGCGGCCTTCTGCCGCTCAAAGTACGCATTCGTCTTCGGATTGCCGTCCTTGGGAAGATGCACTACCAGCTCCTGGAAGAATTCCTCCATCGCTGCCTGCAGATTCTCCGCCTGATCCCGGCTGATCTTGCCGTCGCTCAGCAGTCTTGCTGTCACGCCGCTAGCGATCACCTTGATGCCCGGCCGACCCTTCTGCTGCAACTCCTTCAAGACGCCTACCGACAAGTAGGTCGTCATAGCGCCACGAACGACGTCGCTGGTGCCCATGAACCTGCCGCTTGCCTTGGCGAAATCGCGGAGATAGCTCTCCGTGATACCTCCCAGAATTCCCACTCTATTCCCTTGCTTCGCCATGTCTCTCTCCCTTCGCAGTTCTACTGCAAACTCTGTTTTCTGTCTTTCTCTCAAAATTGGAAGGAACGGCTAAGATTAACAACAAAATACAGATTTGTCAAGGCAGAATGGGGGCAATGTGTATGGCCGCCCAACACACCAATTACTTGACAAAAGCACATTTTTGTGGTAGTTTTAGCTGTTTCAATCTCGAAGGAAACACGGCCTCTACAACATCAGACACCTAAGACAGGAGCACAGCATGGCGAAAGCCTTCATTCTCTTTGCGAAAGACAGCGCTTTTCCCGGAACGTCGAGCTTCGACAGCGACGCGATCCGGTTGGAGCCGAAGAACACGAGCACGCCCGACGGGTACACGAAGTACAAGGCGGGCACCATCGACGAGATCAAGGCGTTCATCACGGGCTACGTGAGCGACACGGGTATGTGCACGAAGATGCACGACAAGGTCGACGCGATGGCCGCCGCTCTCAAGTCACCGAAGAAGGCCGCAGCTGCACCCGCAGCCGCGGTCGCGACACCGAAGGTCGTGGTTGCGGTCGCGGCACCAGCCGTGGTCGTTGCCAAGAAGCCCAAGGTACCGCCGGTGCTCGCCGGCATCTTCGATGGCGAGCAGTCGCCGTACATGGACGGCATCGACGCCGGAACGAAGCCCCTCAACTTTCCGCCCAGGAAGAAGGCGGAAAAGAAGCCGATCAAGGAGATCGACCTCACCGAGGGATACAAGGCTCTGCCTGCCTTCATGGCCGGTACCCTGTTCACCTTCCTGGCACTGACCGGCGCGCTGATGTTCGTCACGAAGGTGTCGGACAGCTACATGCTGGACACCGTCATCCCCGTGCTGGTAACGCTGTTCGGCCTGGCGGGCGCGGGCTTCTGCTCGTACCTGCTCATGACCGAGCAGACGTTCACCCAGATCGCCCTGAAGTGGGACAACGACCTGGACGACGACGGCAACGTCATCGAGTGCGACGAGGAGTGCGAGACGACGAACGAGGACGACAACCCGACAGACGGGATGCACCCCTTCGCAGCCCTGATGGAGAAAGCCAGGCGCTACGATCGGGACCACCCCTAGACGAAAGGACTACGAAGCCCCCGGGCCGCATCTGCGGTTCCGGGGGTTTTCATTTCCTCCTTTTCCTGTAAACTAACATTGTATGAACTATCTTATCATCGGAGGCGGTATTGCAGGCACAACAACAGCAGACGAACTTAGGAAAATCGACTCTGATGCCGCAATCACAATCATCAGCAACGAGAAGCACCCACTCTATTCACGTGTAATCCTCCCCCACTACATTACGGGCAAGGTACCTCGCGAGAGAGTCTTTTTGAAAACAACGGAATGGTACACGGACAACAACATCGATCTCGTGTTTGACGAAGTGGTCAGCCTCGACACCACAACGAAGACCGTGACTGGATCGAACTCAAACTATGAATACGACAAACTCCTCATCGCTGGAGGTGGAATCGTTAACAAGCTGAGCTTCCCCGGTAGCGAGGAGATACTTCACTTCCAAACAATCGACGACGCAGACAAGATCCTCGATCTCCTGGTCAAACACGCGAACGACGAAACCAAGCCTCGCGTCGGAATCATCGGAGGTGGCTTTATCGCGATGGAGTTTGCAGAGTTTTTTGGTGAGGAGAACTACGAGACGCAGATCTTCCTCAGAAAAGACCGATTCTTCTCTGGAAGCTTTGACGACAACTGCTCACAGATACTCGAGAACCATCTTGCAAAGTGGCAAATCAAAACACATAAGCACACTGAGATCGAGTCGTACGTCGACGGAATCGCAAAACTGTCAGACGGAACAGAGCTAGAGCTCGACGCAATCGCAGCCGGCGTGGGACTCTCATCAAATTTCCAATGGGCGGCTGATGCGGGAATCGAAGTCAACAAAGGCATTGTCTGTAACGAGTTCCTGGAAACAAACGTCCCCGATGTTTACACCGCGGGTGACTGTGCGGAGTTCTTTGATACAATGAGTAAACAACACGTGAGAATTGGGAACTGGATGAACGCCCTGATGCAATCTCGTCTACTCGCGAAGAATATGACAGGTGAAAAGAATGCGTTCGAGCTTGTAAGCTCGTACTCAACCAAGGTGATGGGGCTCGACATCGTATCGATCGGTGTAACGAACGCGGCGAAGGCAGACGAGATAGTAGAACGTCCCTCTGACGATGGTCACATGTTGATCTTCGGAAAGAATGGAGTCGCGGTTGGAGCCACACTAGTAAACCAAACAAAAGAAAGAGCTAGAATTACAAAACTCATCAAGGAGCGAACACCAATATCAAATATATGAAACACCTGTTAGATTCCCCATCAACGTATCTTCGATACGATCCCAGCAACGCAATGAACTCTCTTGAAACTCTTGCTGACCAATGTGAGCAGGCGTGGCATGAAGTGAAAAAAGTAAACTTCCCAAAGTCCCTCAAGTCTTTGGATCGAGTTGTTGTGTGTGGAATGGGCGGATCTGACCTAGGTGCATATATGATCAAGTCCTTGTTTATGCGAGACTTGAAAGTGCCGTTTGAGATCGTGCACGACTACTCGCTTCCTGAGTACGTGAACAACAAGACTCTCGTGATAGCTATCAGTTATAGCGGGTCAACTGAGGAAGCTCTATCTGCCTTGAAGGACGCTCGAGCTCGCAAAGCAAAGATCGCTATCATTGCCGGCGGCAAGAACCTTGAAGCATCCGCAAAAAAGAACAACATCCCCGCCTACATTTTCGACGATAGCAAGAATAACGTGTCTCGCGCTCCTCGAATGGGTGTTGGACTCACACTCTTCGGACTCGTTGGCATAATGAAGCAACTCGGTTACATCAAACTCGCCGAGAAGGACGCGCTCGCTGCGATTGACCACATGCGGACCGTAGAAAAGAAATGGAATGGTGTTGTACCGCTTGGAAAAAATGCGACAAAGAAGCTCGCGGACGTTCTCCATCAGAAAATGCCGATCTACGTAGCATCGGAGCACCTTTGGGGTAACGCACGCATCATGCGTAACCAAACTCACGAGACTTGCAAGACATTCGCAGCACATTTTGATGTGCCAGAGCTCAACCATCACTTGATGGAAGGTCTCGCGCATCCAAAAGAAAAGCACGCGATGCATTTCGTATTGTTCCCGTCTAAGTTGTACTACACACGAGTACAAAAACGGTACCCGATCACGAAAGCAGTGATTAAAAAGAACGGCATCGACGTATCGGTAGTCGAGCTTGAGGGAAAGACAAGGCTCGCGCAGGCACTCGAGGCACTCTTGTTCGGAGGATACGTCACTTTCTACATGGCGATGCTGAATAAGCTTGATCCAACACCGAATCCTTTTGTAGACTACTTCAAGGAACAGTTGAAAAAATAAGGTAAAAAAAACGAGCGTTAGCTCGTTTTTAATTTCTACATTTCAGGGAACAACTGCTCCCCTTCCTCGTTATAGATGAAGATCGCCAACGTAGGACATGACTGCGCCGACAACAGTAAGTTCTCGTAGGCATCGTCCTCAAGTTCCAGCCATCTCTCGTACGTTTCTGCTTGATCCTCAGCAGTATCATCCAACACAACTGCTTTATTCTCGTCGTTCAACGCAAACACGTCAGGAGCAACGGTCACACAAGATGCTGCACCGATACAAAGATCTTCATCAACTCTTACACGATATTTTTTCATACTACCCAAAATATTTTTCTCTATAAAATCGTATCAACTCTTCTACCGCAGGCAGGATCGTAGGATTCCCCACTCCAACCTTTGTCTTCTTTTGAACCGCCTCAAGGTCGAGTGCGCCATCTAGCACGGCTTCCTCGATATCATGATCCGTCACCTTCGCAATCGGGTCAATCATCCTCTTAGCTTCGACAATCATTTTATCAGTTTGGTCTGTTCGGCGAAAGTAGTCGTTGATAGCATCACGAATCGCCTTGTCGCACAGAACACTGCAGTGAAACTTGCGCGCAGGCAGCCCCTTGAGTCGCGTCATGATGTCCTGCGGCTTTATACTACGCGCTTCATCCAACGTCATCCCCCCGTTTTCCGTTACCATCACACTCGCCATCGACGTACTTGCAATAGCAGACCCGCAACCGAACGTTTTCCACTTAAAATCTACGATCCTCTCATCAGAATCAATCTTCAGCCATACTCGAAGCTCGTCTCCACACGCTGGTGAGCCTACCTTTCCTATTCCGTTAAACTGCGATTCATCAACGTCGTTCATTATAAAGTTCTTTGGGTTGAAGAAATGTTCCTTTACCTCGTCAGAGTAAAACCAAGAAGACGCGCCATCATGCGCGGACACGTCGCCTTTGCGGCCTTTCACTGATTTTGCACTATAATCTGACATTACTCGTAGTATTTCGGATCAACACGCACTGGCGAGATCGCTCGGAGCTTCTCGACGAGCGGTGGGAGCTCTTTTATCACGTAATCGATGTCAGCCTCGGTCGTGTCGCGGCCAAGAGTGAACCTCATTGAGCCGTGAGCGACCTCAAACGGCATTCCAAGCGCGATGATCACGTGACTTGGGTCTAAAGACGCGCTCGTACACGCGGATCCAGTTGATGCGTAGATTCCTTTGGCGTCCAGGTAGAGCAAGAGCGCTTCTCCCTCAAGATCCATGATGGAAATATTTACATTGTTCGGAACTCGTTGTTCGCGATCTCCGTTTAACCGAGTTTTTGGAATAGTATTCAAAATTCCTTCGATCAATTTCTCTCGTAACGGCAAAAGATGACTCGCATCTGCCTCGCGTCGACCTTGAACAAGCTCGAGAGCCTTTGCGAAACCTACAATCGCCGCAACATTCTCCGTTCCAGGACGAATTCCCTTTTCTTGCGCGCCACCAAACGTGAGTGGTTGCAACTTTGTCCCTCGTTTTACAAACAAAGCGCCAACTCCCTTTGGTCCATATACTTTTGATCCGTTGATCGACAGTAAATCAACGTGGAGTTTGCGAACATCGAGATCTAGATATGCCGTGGCCTGCATCGCGTCTGTATGCAGAGCAACGTACTGCGCTTTTCCACCCTTCCTCATCTTCTCAATCGCGTTTCCGATCTCCGCAACCGGCTGGATCGTTCCAATCTCGTTGTTAACGAGCATAACTGACACGATAGTCGTATCCTCGCGTATAGCATCAAGAACTTTCTTGGCATCAACGATCCCATTTTTCTCAACCGGCACTATCGTAAGCTCGAATCCTTCTTTCTTTTCTAAATGCTGCATAGTCTCGAGCACAGCATGATGTTCGATCGCAGTCGTAACGATATGTTTCCCGTGTTTTGCATGAGCTCGAGCATACCCAAGGATCGCCAAGTTATCAGACTCGGTGCCTGATCCTGTAAACAAGATCTCATCCGGACGCGCTCCTAGAAACTCCGCAATCTCGCTCCGCGCTGCATCGAGCTGATCCTTTGCCCGCTTTCCCTCACTGTGAAAACTCCCTGCGTTTCCCTGTACCGCTTTCATGAAACTCGAAACAACATCAACAACCGCCTCATCAGTAGGCGTTGCGGCTGCGTGGTCTAGATATACGCTATGTCCGTTGGCAGTCATAATAGAGCCAAGGTATCTGGAATATGGTCGCGCGTCAAGGATTGACGGGACGCCCGCTAACTGCTAATCTCGAATTCCACACACGGAGGAAACCCCCATGAGAGAATACTTGGGAGAGATCTTGATCGGCATCGTGCTCCTGACGATGCTGATTGCCTGGTACAGGTCGAGCGATTTCAGGATGAACCGCAGGATCAAGCAGCACAAGCTGATCGCTGCTCGACACATCACGCGTTACGGGAACATGGAGCGATGGGAGCTCAAAGAAGCCCCAGGAGTCGACCAGGCGATCATGGAATGTGCCCTTGCGATGATGCGACGAGATGGCATGATCAAGGTCAAGACAGCGCCGCCGCCAAGCGGAACGGACGCGATCGAGGAGTTCCACAGCTTCACCGATACAGGAGAGACCTGGGCCCAGGAACTCCTGGCCTGACACAAAGCCGCCCTGTCCTGGGGCGGTGATTTTTATTATGCGACCGATTGACACATGGTTCGAAATGATGTTTTATGTCCGCAGAAGACGGAGGAGAAAGCATGGCAACAGCAGTGATGGAAACAGTTGCAATGGCGATGTACGGCGTTTGGTGGATTGGGGTTCTATGTATCGGGGGCTTCGTAATCAAGGAGGCCTTCAGGTCCGAGCCGCCTTCACCGATGCCATCCCACTAGGAGAGACAGATGGATAAAACAGTACTCGCGATCGAGATCGCGACAATACTCGTGCTGATTGCCTTGGCCGTACGTAAGCGGCGCTTGGACACGCCGAGTAAGAGGCGACTCGAGTCCGAGAAGAAGGTAGAGGAGTGCACATACCTCGTAGCGAAGCACCTCTTCAAACGAGACGAGGTTCTACTCTCAGAGCTCCGGCGTGAGCTCGACGTCGACAACAAGACCTTGGAGCAAGTTCTGCACACGCTCAAAAGATCAGGTCACGTTTCATACAGGTCCAGTCTCCTCCTCGTTGGACACATGTCGGGACCCGACAGGGGTAGACGAGACTACTTCTGGCTCACGCCCAAGGGCAGAGCCTGGGCTGGTGACCTCACGAAGAAGACCGCATGACAAAAGCCGCCCTAATCTGGGGCGGCCGTTTTTATTTCAACAACTTTTTGACGGGACGTATGTCCGCGGACAACGTCAACTTCCGATTTTCTGACTCCATAATGCTCAGCAAGCACCTTTACAAGCTCAACGTTCGCCTTGCCTTTCTCCGGCGCGGCATGAATGCGAACTTTTAAAGTCCCATCCGCCATCTCCCCGACAACTTCAGAGATTTGCGCACCTGGGATCACCTTGATTTTTACTTGCTTGACCACAAACTAACTTACGCCTGCTTTACCATCTTCTCGCGCAAGAATGCAATCACTTTCTGGTTTCGCATTCGGTGCTTCATGTACTCTCGGTACTGCGCAGTCTCTACCTGCTCCTTCTGCGCCTCGTTATCCTGATAAAAACTTGCTTGCTTTGTAATCTCCTCGGTCACGTCGTCGTCAGTTGCTTCAATCTCCTCTACCTTCGCAACCTCTCGCAACACAAGCGCTACCTTAACTCGCAATTCGGCCTGGTCCTTCCATGACTCTCGCAGCTCCTTTGGAGTTTTACTGATCTGCTGTAGGTAATCTACAAACTTTCCTCCCTGTCGTTCAACAGAATGCTCCAACTCGTGCACCATCTTGTCGAGCTCGTCGTTTACGAGCGCCTCAGGGATGTCTTCAAACTTTGTCTTGTTAGAAAGAAGCTCCAACATCTCTCGCTCCTGTCGATTCTTCTCCTCCTCAATCTGTTCCTTCTCCAAATTCTCTCGCAACTTTGTCTTAAGCTCTTCCAAAGACTCCAAACCGATGCTCTTTGCAAATTCTTCGTTGATCTCGGGCTTGTCCAACTTGAAAACCTCATTAACCTTAACCTCGGCATCAACCTCGTTACCGGCTAGGTTCTTTTGATAGTGATCTTCTGGGAAAGTTACCTTGAAAGTCTTCTCCTCACCTTCCTTCATTCCCTTCACACCTTCTTTAATACCAGGAACAACAGTATCCTGCGCCATGTAGACTTTAAATCCCTGTGCCTGCCCTCCTTCAAGAGGCACATTGTCTTTCTTTAACATAAGGTCGATCACTCCAAGCTCATCGTCGCCCAATACAGTACCTTTATCTGCACGTACTTCCTTTGTCTGCATGCGCGCGATCTCCTCAACAGCTTTGTCCACCTCTTTCTCTTCCACCTTCTTCCCGGCAGACTTAATAGACAACTTCTTGTAGTCACCGAGCTTTGTGATGGCTGGCATCAATGCAATCACCGCAGTGAAAACAAGATCGTTCCCAGGAACCATCTTCTCAATGTCGATCTTTGGCATTCCTACTCCGTTCAAATCCTCCTTATCCGCCGCCTGCACGTAATACAAGCTAACCGCAGGCTCAAGTGCCTCCTCCAGCACCTTCATCTCTCCAACCTGATTAATAACAGCATCGAGTGTGGCCTTCCCCTTTCGGAAACCATCAATCTCCATACCTTCAGAGATATGTGTAGCTGCAGTCAACAAGAATGGCTGCATCTCCTCGTTTGTGACTGTAATAGTCAACTTCACCTCGTTCTTTGAAATGTCTTCGCGTTTCACGTTCATATATATAGATAAGTATGCGCGGAGGATAAAGAAAATACAGGTCTGTGTCAAGTATTACGCCTTGAAATAAAAAACGGGCACCCAGAGGATGCCGTCTCGTAGTTGTCTATGCGACTCGAGCGAGTGCCAGCTCGTCCTTGACGAGCTCTCGGAATGGCGCGATCTGATCCATCCGCCCCCAAGCACCGACCCAGTTCCAGTGGCCGCTCTCACGAAGAAAGCTACCACACGGAAGCGCGCTCCACTTGATGGCAGGATCATCTCTGTCGATGGTGCGCAGGTACCTCCTGATCATGCCGTCGTACAGGCACGCGTTCCCGTTGAAGAACGATGCATCGCCTGCCACCAGATCCCGCTTCCCAGTTCCACGATTGAAGATCACCATGAAGGCAACCTTATCAAGGATCACGAGCATGTCTGCAGCCTCTTGTCCGGTCAGAGGCGTCGTGCCCCTCTCAGTGTAAAGCAATACTCTCACATCAACCTCCTCGGTTTCCCCGGTTTTTAGGTGACTGGAGCCTACTCAATTTCCCTGGTTTTGTCAACCCAAAAGACGAGCTCCCGCCCGTCTTTTGTTTTATCGAATGTATTCCAATGGGTTTACGAACTTTCCGTTTCGGATCACCTCAAAGTGAAGGTGGGTTCCGGTGGATCGTCCCGTTGTTCCACAGACTCCCAACGGAGTTCCCTGTGAAATCTGCTGACCGTCTGACACGGCTAGGCTCGCATGGTGTCCGTATCGAGTAACGATTCCATTTCCATGGTTAATCTCCACCGTCAGACCATAACCGCCCTTCCATCCTGCAAACTGCACGTACCCGTCGTCGGACGCGTAGTTGTGGTGTGTGAAGTGACAGTCGACGTCCAGACCCGTATGCCTCCAACCGTAGTACTGCGTGATCGTTCGCAAGTCTGTTGGCCAGATCATTCGCCCGGGACTCTTAGGAGCAGGAGTTGCCGGAGTCGATGGCGCCGCTGTTGGGGTCGAGAAGACTCGAGCGACCGACGTTGTTCTTGATGGAGCTGAGGCGATCAACTTACCATCTGGGATCAATAGAAGCTCGCCGATCGAAAGATCACCTGCGTCTGCCAAGTTGTTAAATGTCAAAATCTTTTCGGTATCAGAATCGTACTTGTTCGCGATCTTGATCAACGTATCGCCCGACTTAACCTTATGCTGAACTCCATCAACCGGCATGATGGTCAACTCGTTCCCCGGTCGAATAACTGACCGCGTACTCAAACTGTTTGACCACAGCAATGTGTTGATAGAAATTCCATGAGCCTGCGCGATAGTTCCCAAAGTGTCTCCGATCTGAACTTCATACTCCGTCACGTCAGTCCTTGGCGCCACACTCTCGCCGACCTCAGAGATCGTAGGTGCAACAATGGCAGCTCCACCAGATACCACGGCAACATAGTCGTCCAATGGATCATGGAAGTCTATGTCAGGTTGCACGCTCAACGCAGAGAGTCCTAAATAGTTTGATGGTTTTGAAACAGGAGCGTCCGATCGCACAACGATCGTGACATTAGACTGATCAGACACCAAGCCATACAAAATACTCTTTTGTCCAAAGTCCTCCGCACGCAAACCACTCGCTTGAACGTTCATTACACTCGTTCCAAATGCGACCAATACCACCAACACATGAATCGCGTATCGGTTTGTAAGGAAGTACATCAGTTTGTTCTTCCCGGGCACATAAAATTTTGCCGTTGCTCGTCGAATATAGAAAATAGCCCGATACAGCGGAACTCCAATTGTCCGCAATAACGAACGAGTTCCCCACTGTAGTGGGATCGCTAGCCATCGCAGAAGGCGCTTGGCATAGAAGGTTGTTATGGCGCTACCTTTGACTACAAGTATGAATACTCGCACTAAGATGCGCTTTATTTGTAGGTAAATATGCTCTCTTTAAGAGAAAGTTACGATATCTCGAAAATGGGAACTCGTCAATCAGTATGACTACCAACTCTTTTGTGTGGGTCTTTGTACGCAAGAGCAGGCGGATCCAGGTATTCGTTCAACTGCGGAATCCCTTTCAACGCCGGAGGACCGCTGAGTGACCCCTCTACCCTCTCCAAACGATCATCGTCACCGTTCATAACCGTGACATACGAATGCCACGAGCTCTCGCCATCATTTTGATAGTACACAACACGCCGCTCAACCTTTCCATCAAGACCAAAGAAGTCGTCGTACACCATCTCGCCTTCATGACCATCATCCGCGTAAGTCCTCTGCTTGAAAAGCTTGCCGTCAACCTTCACTTCTTCTTGTGAGACAGTGCCGTCATTCCTGAACGCGCGATGAATCCATTGTTGCTGTTCCTTGCCATCCGCGCGTGCGATCGTTCGCATGTCCTCCAACTCAACGGTGCCATCCGGCATCTCCGCATATGCCCAAGACACCTCACCCGCCGGCATAACACCGGCCAGCCCCTTGTCGTACACCACGTAGTCCACCGGCAACCTCTGGTCGCCCGGCCGACTCAAGTGCTCGGACGACACAAAGACCTCGGTAGACTCAACGTTGACATTCAAGTCGACGTTTGCGTCGCGTCTGTCCTCTGTTCCATAGTCGGAGAGGTTGATGCCGTGAGAAATCTCATCAACTTCAACTGCATCCTCTCTCCGGCGAAGATCCTCTACCCTTGGAGCCTCAAAACGTTCCGATAATTGTGACGATGGTAGTTCACTCATATTGATATTGTAAATGATGCTCTATGTGCGCTTATCCGTCCGTGGTCAGCAACCGCCTGTCGGTGCTGCACAGTGCCGTAGCCTTTGTGTTTCGCAAATCCGTACTGCGGAAATTCTGTCTCGAGCTTTAACATCATGCGATCTCGCGTTACTTTGGCTATGATCGATGCGGCCGCTATGCAGAATTCTTTTTGATCTCCCTTTATTATAGCAGTCTGTGGAAAATCTATGTTGATCGTATGTGCATCAACGAGCACATGTTCCACTTCTTCGAGCTCAGATACGGCTTTCTCCATCGCAAGTAGTGAGGCCTCCCGAATATTAATCTCATCGATCACCGTAGCATCCACAATCCCGATACCAATGGAGATTGCAGCCAGATGTATCTCGTCAAACATCCTGTCACGAGCCTTTGCCGTCATTAACTTGGAATCTCTTACCGCCAAACCATGATTTGCAGGCAAAATTACTGCTCCCGCTACCACTGGGCCGGCCAAAGCACCGGCGCCAGCCTCGTCTACGCCTGCTATTAGCACCAAACCAGAGGATCGGAGCTTTTTTGCGATATCACCGGTAGGCAAAATCATATTTGGGTCGTTTTTATTGACATTTTCGGCTAACATAACGTATTATAGCGTCACTTCGTATTAATTGAAAGACACGATTCTAATCTATATATGAGCACGATCTCATTCGCTATCGTAGCCAGCCTTATTGGGCTAATCTACGGACTTTACTTAGTTCGATGGATCCTACGTCTTCCTGCCGGGGAAGGAAAAATGACCGGTATCGCTTTAGCCATCCAGGAAGGGGCAAAAGCATTTCTAAATCGCCAGTACACAATGATCTCCTACATCGGAATAGGTGCATTGATACTTATCTGGGCCTTCCTTGGCATGAACACAGCCATTGGTTTCCTTATCGGAGCCGTTTTATCCGGAACAGCCGGGTACCTTGGTATGTGGGTGTCAGTTCGAGCTAACGTTCGAACTGCAGAAGCCGCAAAGAAGGGAGTTCACGAGGCAGTAGAGGTCGCAGTTAAAGGAGGTGCTATCACAGGTCTATTCGTTGTAGGTCTTGCACTTCTTGGACTAAGCCTATTCTGGCACTTCACTGGAGACGTTCAGGCACTACTTGGATTCGCCTTTGGTGGATCTTTGATTTCAGTGTTCGCACGACTTGGTGGAGGAATCTTCACAAAGGCTGCTGACGTTGGAGCAGACCTTGTTGGAAAGGTGGAAGCCGGAATTCCAGAAGACGACCCACGAAACCCAGCCGTTATTGCAGACAATGTTGGAGACAACGTTGGAGACTGTGCAGGAATGGCCGCTGACTTGTTTGAGACATACGCAGTGACTGCGGTTGCCGCTATGTTGCTCGCGTACATTTCATTCGCTGGGAATGATGTAGTTGTTTTATTCCCTCTGGTACTTGGTGCAATATCCATAATCACAGGAATCATAGGACTATTCTTTATCAAGCTTGGACCTAAGTTGAACATCATGGCCGCCCTTTACAAAGGATTGGCCGTATCAGCAATACTTTCTGCTGTTGCGTTCTACTTTGCAGCAAAGTGGCAGCTTGATGGTATCGAAGGTATCAACTCAATGAATATCTTCTGGTCAGCCATGGTGGGACTCGGTATCACCGGACTCCTTGTATGGATTACGGAATACTACACATCAACAGAATTCAGCCCAGTAAAGAATCTTGCAAAGGCCTCTGAGACTGGACACGGAACAAACGTGATTGCGGGGCTCGCGCTTTCAATGCGCTCAACTGCATATCCGATTATAGTCATCGTTGCAGGAATGCTTCTAGCCTCATGGCTTGGCGGACTATTCGGAATTGCAATCGCTGCAATGTCGATGTTGTCTCTAGCAGGTGTAATCGTAACGCTCGATGCGTTCGGGCCTATCGCAGATAACGCAGGTGGAATTGCCGAGATGGCAGAGCTTCCAGAGAAGGTTCGAGAAGTTACAGATGAACTCGACGCTGTTGGAAACACAACGAAGGCCGTAACAAAGGGTTACGCCATTGGATCAGCCGCTCTTGCAACTCTAGTTCTCTTTGGAGACTACACTCACAAGCTAGAGGAGCTTGGAGCAGGAGCTGAGTTCCTAATCAACGACCCTAAGGTTATTGCAGGACTCTTTATTGGAGGACTTCTTCCTTACCTCTTTGGTGCATTTGCCATGGAGGCAGTTGGAAAGGTTGCTGGTAAGGTTGTTGAAGAAGTTCGACGACAGTTCCGAGAGATCAAAGGAATCATGGATGGTTCAGGAAAGCCTGAGTACGGAGTCTGCGTGGACATCGTTACAAAGGGTGCATTGAACGCGATGATCGTACCTTCATTGATTCCTATCGTTGTTCCTATCGCAGTTGGATTCATCCTAGGGCCAGCGGCTCTAGGAGGTGTACTGATCGGATCAATCATCACGGGAATCTTTGTTGCGATCTCTATGACCACAGGTGGTGGTGCATGGGACAACGCAAAGAAGTATGTTGAACTTGGAAACTTTGGTGGTAAAGGATCTGTTGCGCACGCCGCAGCAGTTACAGGAGATACAGTTGGTGATCCATACAAGGACACAGCTGGTCCAGCTATCAACCCAATGATCAAAATCGTAAACCTTGTAGCGCTACTAATCGTGGCCCTCATCGTTTAACAAGAAAATAAAGCAGCCCTTAACGGGGCTGTTTTTGTTTGCGGTGGGTATTGACACCTTGTACTTTCCGTGATAACACTGAAGCAGATCAACCGAAAGGAGATCCACTATGGCACTTCAGCCACAGGTGAATAGCACAGAGGTCGTCCAAGACGGCGACTGTCTCGAGGTGGAGTTTTCGAAGACGAGAGTCAAGGTCACCAACGTGCGCGATGACGAAGCGTTGGGAACCGGAACCCATAGCTTCGACATGAGGCTGACTCCGGACGGAGTGAGGCCTCGCCTCTTCTTCAAGGTCTGGAGCCTGGTTCACGAGCTCTTCCTGAACGGCCATGGCAGGACCTTCTGCAAGGTTCCGTTGCCCCAGAGTGGCGACGCGTGGTGCGGAGGAGGATACGTCAAACATGAGGACGGCTCCGGCGAGGTCAGCGAGTACACCGTGCAAGGTGGCGATACGATCACACTGCGCACCCCTGTCCACGGTGACAAGGAGTGTGAGTGGGATGTCGCGCTGATCCGAGGTGCTCGCGAGATCGCGAAGAGGAAGTTCCACGAGGGCGGACTCGGCAACTTCGAGACGGAGATGCTCTACGCACTGCACCGGACCGCCATGTTGGCGATGGTACAGCACCTGAACCCGCGAGGGCTTGGTGTCTGTGTCTGGCACGTGGACCTGGACCATGGAAGGCGCGGAGACCACCATGGAGGCGGGATCAAGCACGAAGTCAACTACGGTTTGCAGGGCTACAACATCGACGGGATCGACCGGGGAGCCGCACGGGCGATCACGACCGTCGACTTCATGGTCCTGCCAGTCGGTACGCCACTCCGATAAACGTCGGGCCTCAGCGCATGCTGGGGCCCGTTTTTTTTTAAATAAAAAAGGCGCACGACAGAAGGTCGCACGCCCCGTAGTACTCGATCTACCCAACTTCTCCCTCTGGGAGCCGCTTGGGCTTGCGAAGCGCTCGCAGCGCGAGAAGCCGAGCGACGCCCTGCGCGTACACCCTCAGCTGAGCGCGAACCTGACGCTTCTCTTCCACGCTCGTCCGCGAACCACGTTCGATTCGGCACTCGATCCTCCGAAGCAAGTCCGTGAAACGCGCCAGCGGCGTGTCCGGCACGGCCTCACCATCGGCAAGATGTGCCAGGATGTCCCCGGCCTCACGCCTCACGCACGGCACGACAGGCACGGTGCCCGTTGTGACCTGCGAACTCACGGCGTAGCTGATGAGTAGCGGCCTCGTTGCCTTGAGCAATCCCCGAGACTCGAGCCTGTCTGCGAAGTCGTGAACCAAGCGCACCAAGTCCACTGGCCCATCCGCAGGGAAACGGCACCTTCCGATGTCGATTACAGCACGCTGATTTCCCCTGCGACGGACAATGATCCTACTGGCCCTCAATCCGTTGTAGGCCTCACGATTTTGGGTGGTCACGCCTCCAAATAGACTCGAGTACGCACCGAAGATGCTGTTGGTCGTCGCGGCTCCATCGGACCGGAATCCCTGAATACACCAGCCCAAGAGTACCCACCTCGCCTCAGCCTCATCCAATTCTATCTGTCTCTCCCCACTCTTGCTAGTCATGAAAGTCCTCTCTCTAGCTCTAGCGAAATCGCTAGTTTTTAACCTATCAGCAAAATGTGAGATTGTCAACAAAAAAACCTGGCTGCACGAGCGTGCAACCAGATCACGTTTGACTACCTCTCCTCACTCTACTGCGCACCTGCCACGCGCTCAAGACCTTCCTGAACGCTCTGCAAATCCGCATCAGAGGCTCCCGGCACGATCTCTGCGAGCATCGTACCCAACTCCTCGACCAGGTCACCGACCGGCTCGCGCTGTGTTACCGACTTCCGCGTCTTCGGCCCCACGCGCTCCATCACATCCAGGTCCATGTCGCCCATGTGCCTGGGAACCGGTGCCCAGAACTTGCCGAGCGGCACCAACGCGATGCCTTTCTCGACGTCGACGATGTAACCGAGGATGGTCAGCCTCATCTTGAGCTGATCGAGACTCGTCCCCCTGCGGTCACCACCGAACTCGGTCATGTACCACGCACGGAAACCCTGAAGCAGCGGCGCGCCTCCTCGCGAAAGGAACGCCTCTACAACCAGCCTGTCCGTGTCACAGAGTTCCTTGCTGTCCTCGTTGGCGCGCAACGTGAACAGGGCCTCGCCTTTCCTCAACCTGCCCGCGAGCTTGCACGCGTTGAAGT
>JABIWD010000003.1 GCA_018701105.1 Candidatus Uhrbacteria bacterium
AGGGGCTACGTCGTGACGGAATGATCGAACTGCACTTTCCCTCAGACAACCTAGTACTCCGCCGCGACTCCCCTGCTACGGATCTTTTTCACTTCAACATGGCAGTAAGTCTTGCTCAGTACTATTCAAACTCAATAAGCGACAACGTTAAGAGGTCATTTGAAAGCAAGCGCAAGCGAGGTGAAGTGACCGGAGGCATACTGCCCATCGGATATATGTACGAGGGCGAGAAAGGACACAAGAATGCGATTCTCGATCCAGACCGCGCGCACTTGATAGTGCGTATCTTTGAATTGTATGCAACTGGTAGCCACTCCATGCAGTCTGTTCTGAATGAGGTTATCGAATTGGGATTGAGAACACGTAGTGGTAAGCATCCTGCAAAAAGTGTTATTGAAAAGATACTCAGCAGTACTTTCTACTACGGAATGGCATATTCAAGAAAATACGATATATCATTTCCACACAGGTACCAGACCCTAATTTCCAAGGATTTATTCGCCCGCTGTCAAGAAGTGCGGCAAGGCCGCAAAGCTACACCTAGCAAGCAAAGTACTAAGGAGTTTGTATTACAAGGAATCCTGAAGTGTCATAACTGTGGCTGCGCCATGTCTCCTGAATACCACAAGAAACCAAGTGGACGTGAATACTACATCTATAGTTGCACTAACGGGAAAGGCGTTTGTAAGCGGGAGTATGTGAACGAAAACAAGCTCCTAGAGCCAATATATGGCGTTCTGGAACGCTTCGGTACCATCTCCGAGGAAGTGCAGGAGATACTCGTAGAAGAGCTACGTAAATCCTCCGAAGCCGAACTCACGTTTCATAAAAAAGAGGTCGCCAGAATACAGAAGGACTACAATAAACACATAGACATGAAGAGCAGTCTGGTCGATCTGTTTGTAGCAAAGAGTATTACTAAGCCAGACTATGACAAAAAGTTGCAGGAGTACTCTGATCAGATTCAAGGTCTACACACCCAGCTCGAACAACACTCTAACGCAGACCATGATTACAAAACCAGCATAGGTGCTGTGTTAGATGTAGCTCGCCGAGCAAAAGATATATTCGAGAGTTCTGAAGTTCACGAAAAACAGGCATTCTTGAAACTATTGCTTCAGAACCCGACTGTAAACGGTAAAGAACTTGTGTTTGAACTCAACGAACCCTTTAATTACGTGCTAGAACTTGCGGACGTTTCTTCTCAGAAAAGCAAAACGACCAACATTTCTGTTGATCGACCTGCTTGGCTCCGAGAGTGGGACTCGAACCCACGACCCACTGGTTAACAGCCAGTTGCTCTACCAGCTGAGCTATCTCGGAATGTTTCGAGCGTGCGAAACTGGTTTCTGGTGACCAGCTGCGTGCCCCTACATAGCTCAACGAGCGACGTGGGGAGCTATCTCGGAAGGCTTTTCAGCGCGGAAACTATATCATAGCGACGCTGAATAGACAAGGGAGAATACACTAAAGCAAAAACGAGCCTTTCGGCTCGTTCTCTTGTTCTTTTAGACTATAAAGCCAGTCCGAACGCATGATAACCAAGATACAGACCGATCGCCAATACTACTATGGCTGCCGTTACAATGTGGTTTCGATTAGTCCAATAACCGCTCCACTTAACCATCATATCTGGCAAGAACCATGCTGCTAGCCCCTTGATCAATGCGATCCAACCTACGATCGTAACAATCACGCGCCAGTCACTCTCCCAAATATTATGGTTCAGAATCATGAACAATCCGGCGATAATTCCGATCGCTCCAAACGTCAACAATACTTTATCGTTCTTCTTGAATTCCTTTAGAAGTAGTGGAATGTCCTTCTTTCGTGAGATCAGGAGCAGTCCCTCGAAAATCATGTAGAGGGCTATTACCTTACCTAAGAGTATTGAGAGTTCCATAGTTTTTGTTTTTGCCTCTTGCGAGGTGAATATTATTTTTTCAGTGGATCGCTACCGTTCGCAACCTCTCCCCCGTCAGAGAGGCTGTCTCCATCCGTATCCCAGTTCAACGGATCCGTCTTAAAGTCGTAAATCTCTTCTCTGTCATAGATCCCATCATTATCCGAATCGTAATCCAACGGATCAGTACCTATACTGACCTCGTCCCCATCCAAAAGCCCGTCGCTATCTGTGTCGGCCTTGTTTGGATCTGTCTTATAGATACCAATGGTCTCACCTCCGTCACCAATCATGTCGCCATCTGTATCATGCAATCGTGGATCAGTGCCATACAGGTTAACCTCTTCCCAATCCGTAAGCCCATCATGGTCGGTATCGCGCTCATAGTTACTCGTCCCAAGCCGAGCTTCTTCGCTGTCACTAAGTCCATCGTTATCAGAGTCCAGGCCGTCGATGGCTCCATTTAATTCAGACCTCGTCTTCATCAGAGCACGATCAAACACAATGTCGCTCTTAGTGAAAAGATCCGAGCTGACTGTGAATGATGAAAACTCTCCCGGCTCGACATCGATCACAAAGTCTGCCCAGTTAACGCCATACATCTGCATCGCGAGCAATTCCGATGTGATATGCCTCAAGTACGGCTTATAATCATCATTCGGATTATCTACAACGGCGTACACTTCCGCAATGCTCCTTATCTTTACAAGCTGAACTCCCGGAGCCGGTGGCATTGCAGCCCCTACCGTAAGTGTAGGCAATGTTGCGTCTGTAACCGTGAGAATTGAATCAAGACTATTCGCCCATGACATGTATGTCTGAAGATTGGCGAACGGGTGACGCTTCCCATCATTTCCTACGTAATAGACCGTAGAGAAACTTGGAGACTTAATAAACCTATTCTCTCCAATGTCTGTGATCTTCTCGTATTCACCTGTTACCGGTGACTTCCCCATCAACACTAAGACTTGATTAGACGCTGACGAAACCTCCGCGATCGCGAATACTGAAACAACAAGAACAGTAGACACAAAACACGCTAGTATCCCCCTAACGTAGACATTGGTTTGAATTCCTTTCATATACAAATAGTATACATCAATTTAGCTGCATGTGAAGATCAGTAGAGGAAATTGAGCACGAGCCAGAAATGAGCGAAACTGCCTCCTAGAACGAATATGTGAAAAATCTCATGCATACCAAACCACTTGGTACGGGTCACCTTTGAATCGAGCATGTAAAATATCACCCCAATAGTGTAAGAAACGCCGCCAATGAAGAGCCAGAAGAGCCCATCAGATCCTAGATATTGCTCGAGATGCCGCCATGGAATCGCAATCATCCACCCCATTATCAAATATAACGGAATCGTAATCATGTGAGCTTTCCGCATCGTGAGCTCAAGCACTATCCCGAGTACGGCCAGTCCCCACACGGCCCCGAACAGACTCCAACCCCATCCGGCATGCGGAAAATTTAAGGTCATAGGAGTATACGTGCCGGCAATCAACACAAATATCATTGAGTGATCCATGTTCTGCCAAAACTTCTTCCGTGGATGATTCTTTGCAATCGCATGAAAGATCGTGCTTGAGAGATACAGCAAGATCAAGCTTGCTCCAAATATCGATGCTCCAACAACATGCGATGCTCCACCGTTGATCGCTCCAAACACAACCATAAGCACCAACGCCGCAACAGAAGTTGCGGCGCCGATCAGATGCGTCAAAGCGCTTCCTGGTTCGTTGTGGTGCTGTAATTGCATTATCGTGTGAATGTATAGATGTTTTGCAAGTTAACAATGTTGTTTGTCTGAACAATCGTCATCTGATTCCATGCGTCATTCATAGTGTATGTGTACAGCACGTACGGAGGTGATCCACTGACAGGCCCAACTCCAAGAGGTGTTGATGCAGCGTTTGACTTAACTGTGCTGCCACCTGCCTCACACTTCACCGTTGGTGATCCTCCGCCAGAAACTATGTGTAGTTCTGCAACATCCACCGGTGGGTCAACATCTAAATTCAGATTACTCTCAACCTCATACGATCCAGAAAGAAGTCCCGTTATCTCACAAGTACTCACAACCGATAGAGCCGTGCCATCTGGAATTGTCTCTGTTGAGTAGTTCTCCGTGAATCCGCCAGCGTTATCAAATGTCAATGTTCGTCCCTTCGACGGATTCGTTATTGCACCAGCTGGTGTGCTCACCTGCTGTGATACTAACGTCCACGATCCAAGCAAAGCCTCATCGACTCCGTTTGAGATACAGCTATCATGAGCAGTTGTTGTATCACATGATACAGGTGGAGTTATAGTACACCCTGCCCCAACGAGCATCACGCTCACCAACATCATCCCGATCTTTGTAATTCGCATAGTCATTTTGATTTGTAAATATGCATTGATTGTAACAAAAAAGGGCCAAAAGGCCCACTTTTGCTATGCGCAACTTTTGCAGCCCTTTTGAAGGTAGGAGTACATAAGCCCAAGTATGAATCCAAAGACCAAATGCCCCCATAGGCTTGGTAAAGACATCGCAACACCCTCCGCTCCAAGCATTGGCCCCATTCCGAGCCAAACAGGCATGATGAACAGTGCACCGAGGATCCACCAAATGAATCCGTAAAGAAGTCCGAGTACGACTGCATGAATCTCGTCTGTCGATGCATGACCAAAGAAGACAGCGAACAGCGCCCCAAGACCAACGCTTATAACAATGTGCACAAGAAATCCTGCAACAGGCGAACTGCTGCCTATCAACGCGCCGACCATCGGCAGGAACCCGAGCGCTCCCATCATCGCGCCAAAAACAACGCCACCTATTAGACCTGCCCACGCACCCGTTTTAACGTGATCAACCTCTACTTTAAACTTTGCCATATTTTTTTCTGAATAAATAAGATGCCTCAATTGTACAAGGCATCTTATTTACGCTCCGTAGCTTGAGCTACACTTCCGATAGTTTATAGCCGCCATCGTCACTCATACTCAGAGACTCCTCAGTCAACAGCTCACGCAGAGCCCTTGTCACAGTAACCCGATTTAAACCAGTAAGGTTTGCGATCTCCTGATGAGTGAGCTTGATCGAAGCCTTCTCGACCGGCACCGATACAATCCGCTCAAGAAAGCTAGACTTCTTCTTACTCTGATATCTCGACAACTCAGACAGTACTTTCTCTTTTGCTGGCGCGCCACTCATCGAAATCTTGCGCTCGTAATCCGACAAGCGATCTGCTAACACCTTGATCGTCTTCATGATCTTCTCAGGATGAGCCGCGACGATCTTGAGAAACTCGTCAATTGGAATCGTACAAATACGAGTTCCGGCCTCCACCTCTGCAAAGTGCATAGACCGGATAGGCTCCGTAGAAAAGTTTCCAAACACATCACCAGGCCCCAACGTATCGAATACACTCTTTTTTCCATCCTGCATGTGGTACAGCTTCACCTCTCCCGTCTTCACAAGGAACATCGAGTCTAAGATGTCCGACCGTATGTACAACACATATCGTGAAGGATGGGTCGTATCGTTTACATTCGTACACAAAGACATAATCTCGCTTGGAGGAATTCCCTCAAGAAGATCTAGGTTTGAGATGTAGGATATTTTGTTCATACTCTAATAGGAAAATCTGCGTTAAAGCTCTCGTTGTCGATCTTGAACTCGCTACCAAAGAATCGAATGATGTCCCGCATGTCATGTTCACCGTTCTTGAGACAGGTCGATGCTCCAGGAGACGGAGTGATGTTAAATATTATCTTATCTCCTACGATCCTAGACTCACCCAGCGACACTTGTCGCGTGGACCTGTTCACGATCTGCGGTCGAATCCCCTTCGCATCCTTAAGCGGCATAACGTCCATCGCTTTTACTGTGGGTACAATCTTCTGGATATTCGGAAGAAAGAAGAAGCGGCCAATAAATGGTAGGTCGTACAGAATGTTTCGCGCGATGAACTTTATGTAAGTCGCGTCCATCATGATCGTGCCTATCGCCATCAATGAGGTTAACTTTAGATCGAACAGTTTAAAGAAGCTAGGGATAGTTTTCCACTGACCCCGCTCCAACATAGGCAATACCTTTGCCGTTGGACCGAAGCGTGATCGATCACCACGACACAAATCAGGATCACCATGAGCCGCAGCAAACGGCAGCTTCTTTAATTGCAATGTATAGACCTTACCGTTCAGAACACTCGGCGTATGGAAAAAGCTTCCTGCAACCGGCAAGATGATCAAGTTATCGCCGTAACCAAGCTCTTTTGCAAACGTGAGACTGTGAGCTCCAGTTGCATACACAACAACTCGCGCCCGAATCTTGCCACGGCTCGTATCAAGCTCAAACCCCTCTCCCGTCTTACGCGTCGAATCAACGCAAGTGTTCAAAAACACGTCGGCCTGGCTATCCCTTGCAGCCTGACCTCGCTTCATCATGTCTGCAGCAAGACGAGCATAGTCTACGGTGTAACCCTCAGTCGAATGCAGCGCGAACAACGGAACATCAGGATCTCGACCTTCCACGACCTTGGGTTCGATCTCAGCGATCTCGTCTTTCTCGATCGGATGCAATGCAGGAAACAGTTCCTTGAACTCCTCGTAGCGAACCTTCAACGCATCAACCTCATCCTGCCCAACTGCAAGAACCATCTTGGGGTAGATCTTAAAAAGCCCATCGTCACCATACTTATCGCAATATGTGGCAACAAGGTCAGATGCAGCCTTTACTTTGCGAGCCTTTTCCAAAGTGTAGTTTGTTTCGATGTCACCAAAGTGCAGTGTTTGGGAGTTGTTCTTTGGATGCGAGTTTGCTTGGCCAAATCCTCCATATTTATCAAATAATGCGATATTTCCAACGTTTGTGTAGGTTCGAAGCAAATAAAACAAGGCAGTGCCAGATACACCACCACCCACTATTACTACATCATATTGTTCGCCTTCATTCATTTGCATAGTCTATATAGAGGTTATCACAGAGTCTGTAACTCTCGCTACAACTGTGCTATTCTTATAACAGATCCACCTGTCACACATTTGGACATTTTGGCTTAGGGCTTGGAACCGTATTCACTTTGGTGACTGCACGAGAGCCCCGCGGCATTGCGGCACCCCTCTACTACTCATCGGTTTACTGATGAGTCGCAGAGACACCCCGCTTCAGGATTTTCCTGACATGCCCGATTACCTTTAGCCAAATGTCGCAGGTGGGTTTTGTTTTAGAATCAAAAAACCGATCTCGCCCTTCACGAAGAGCGAGATCGGTTTTGTTTTTCTTTTAATTGCTAGGAGTTACTGGGAAGCTCGGCTTCGTTGCAGAGAATGCACTCGACGAAGTCAGCTGATCTCCGGTTGGATAGTCGAACCATTGTGTAATGTCTACATCCACAACTTGTGACGACCAATCTGTTCCGAACAATGAACTCGCAACCGCTTCACTCGCTATGTGATGCTTTGCCCCATCGGAATCGATTGCATACACCTTGGGGTCAGACGTAATCTTGATCAACGATCCCGGCGCCATAGTAATACGCTGCCCGAGCTTGAACGACGCAAGAACATCATCGTCTATTTCTACAACGTCATCAAAGTTTTCAAACCACGAGTAGAAAATCTGCTCGCTTGGGAAAACATATCGCTTTGCATCCGAGCTAAAGTAATACACTGCAGACAAACTAGTTCCCTTGATCAACGTGTCATGAGGAACCACAGTCTCCTCGTCCCCAGTATCTACAACTTCAACCGTATGCACGATCTCGAAGTTGCTGTCTGAAAAGTCTGACTGAATATCTGACCCGTACTCATCCACGGACACAACTTTTATCTTACCGAGCGGAACGTCGATATTTGGCACTGTCCAATTATACGATGTACCTGAAATGTCACTTGCTACTAGCTCGTACGACAGCCCTCCATTATCCGAAAAGTACAAGGATGCGAATGGAACTCCACCTGTAGTTACCCATGAAATCACGGTCTCATCATCGCCAATAAACACCTCTCCGCCGTTTGGCGCAGTGAGTGTGAGTGACAATGGCGCCGCCGGAGGTGTCACCAGGTCCTCAAAAGTCTGACCAGAGGCCAAACCAGCTGCGAGCACATCGCCATTCGCATCAAGAACCTGAACGTTGTAATCGCCAACCCAACCTAGAATCGGCGGCGTAGTGACGTTCTCTATTACAAGGTCGTCTATAAGAGATCCGAACGACACAGGAGCACTGTCTGTTGCTCTAGTAATGTGCAGCTCTGTAAATGTTTGAACGTTCGATGAAAGAACTCCATCAATGTCCGAGCTCGTTACACCTGTTATTTCTTGCAGTCCAAATTGGTATGGAAATATAATCACAACTTCACCATCAGACGGAATCTCAACCGGAGTCGTGAATGAAACTGTTAGATTCGTTGGAGTTGAAATGTCGATCGTTCCCGGAGTCACGGTAGCGTCAGTAATTCCTTCGTACGCCAATACCGGTATCGCGGCAACCAAACTCATCGTCACGACGCTCACAATGATGAGTGCCGACACTGCGCGGTTAAATGATGTTGAGATGTTTTGCATAGTGTCTATATTATAACAGACTAGTAGTCACGTAAGCGCTCAATAACTTTCTGAGACTGGATCTTATCCAATGCCTTTGCCTCAATCTGTCGGATACGCTCACGAGTAACATCGAACTCCTTTCCAACCTCTTCCAATGTATGACTAACTCCATCTACGAGTCCAAATCTCATCTCCAAGATCTTCTGCTCTCGAGGTGTTAGGTCTGCCATTGCAGTCTGCACGTAATCTTTCAACAACTGACGCGCCGCAGATTTCTGTGGCGAAATATTCTTTGTGTCTTTTATGAAGTCTTCGAGCGTTGAATCCTCATCATCATCTCCAACCGTAGTCTCTAGAGATACAGTGTCTTGGGAGATACTCATGATGTGGCGGACCTTCACTAACGGCTCGCCCATCTCAGCTGCCAACTCCTCTGGAAGAGGGTCGCGACCAAGGTCCTGCAGCAGACGACGTCCGATTTGTGAGAACCGGTTGATAGTCTCCACCATGTGAACAGGAATTCGGATCGTTCGCGACTGGTCAGCAAGTGCACGTGTGATCGCCTGTCGGATCCACCACGTTGCGTACGTCGAGAACTTGTAACCCTTTCTGTACTCAAATTTCTTAACCGCTCTAAACAATCCAATGTTTCCTTCCTGGATAAGGTCGAGCAATGTCAAACTTTTACCAGCAAACTTCTTTGCAATAGATACAACCAGTCGAAGGTTCGCCTCAATGAGCCTTCGCTCGGCCTCCTTGTCGTTGCGTTCCTTTCGTTTCGCCAATGCAACCTCTTCTTCCGCTGTCAGCAGAGGAATCTTACCAATTTCACGAAGGTACATCTGAATCGAGTCCTGTGTAATTTCCATTGTAAGAGGTGCAGCTTTTCGATCAACATTCACACGAATCTTATCCATGGCCGTCTGGTGATCCGCGCTACTTCCCAAGAAGCCTTCACGAACCTCCACAAGGTGCAATCCGTTTACCTCAAGCTCGTCCAAAAAGTCCTCGTACGCTTCAATATAATCCTCTACCTCTATAAACGTAAATAAAGCTTCGTTCTCTGTGACGAAACCTCGTGTCTGACCCTTATGGATCAGGTTGTCGATTCTTGCGCGTTCTGGTGGCGCTGATCGCTGATACCTCCCCTTTTTAACCTCAGGCTTTTTCTTTGCCCGTGACCTTGGCTTTGTCTTCTTTGCAGGGGTCTTCTTCTTTGCCGCCGCAGCCTTCTTAGGGCGTGCAGCAGGTTTCTTCTTTTGTGCCATAAATTACAACAACGTCTGATATCGGCGCGTTAGATCCGCAACAAGCTCACTATCCTGCAGCTGTTCCGCACGACGGAGCTCGGCAAGGATCACTTGCCGTTTGGATTTCTTAGACCTCTCCTTAAATTGGTCGATAATATTCGTCAGTTCTGTTGTCGCATCCCGGTTTGGAAGCTGATCTTTCGAGTCACCTTGACGCTCGGCTAAGAGTGCTAGACGATCAACTCGTGATACATCTACATCTTTGTTGAGCAAGTGGGACCGAAGAGCTTCGAAATATGATTTTTCGGGAGACTGCGTATGCACGGCATTATACACAGCAATCATCTCTATGTAAAGCATTTTGTACCAACCTTCGGGCAATTCTGCCTCAGGAAGATGGTCTATAAACGTTTTTGCAGTGTCTTTCGACGAAAATGCTATGGAATATAGGACATCCAGCAACTTGTCTGGAACCTCCGCAGGTTCGTCTTTTGCGACATTCGAGTTCAATCCCTGATCGTCATTGCGAGGAGCTTGCGACGCGGCAACCTTTTCGTTTGAGCGATTTCCAGCCGACACCTTAGCGCTTTCACCCCGATATCGCTCAATCTCTCCCCTCAAAACATCAACACCAATGTCAACATGATCAGAGAACCTCTTCAGCCAATGCTCCCGCTCAATCGTATCTGCCAACGATGCAACCTCAGGTAGAAACTCTACTCCAGCCTTTTTCTTTTCATCTACATTCCGCGGGTCGATACCTCCAACAATCCGGTCAAAAAGAAACTGCATCTTGTCGACGTGACGCGACGCCACTTCCTGCCAAAGCTTCGGATCCTTCTGCACAAGGTCGTCGGGATCTTTTCCAAGCTCTGGAGGGATAACCGCAACTCGTACATTGCATCCCATGGAACTCGCCAGCCTCATTCCGCGACGAGCAGCCTCGAATCCTGCAGCGTCAGTATCAAAACTAAACACGAGCGTATTTGTGTACCTTTTCAACAAGTTAATCTGTCTATCAGTCAACGCAGTACCCGAGCTCGCAACAACATTCTCAACTCCCGCCATGTGCGATGCTACTACGTCGAGGTTTCCCTCAACGATGACAACCTCGCCCTTCTTCTTGATCGGCGTCTTTGCAAGATCAAGGCCGTACAACAAAGCACCCTTATCGTAAATCGGAGTCTGCGGCGAGTTCATGTACTTCGGCTTGTCGTTAGGGTCGAGTACGCGCGCAGTAAAGCCAACTGTGTTTCCATGATGATCACGCAAAGGAATCATCAATCGGTTCCTAAACTTGTCGATAGCACCCATCTTTCCTTGCGACGCGAGTCCGGCGTCCATCAGTTCTTTGGATCCGATCTTCTTCTGCCGCGCAAAGTCGATCAACGACGTCCATGCATTCGGCGAATACCCAAAACCAAACTTTGCAACAAGCTCACCATCAAAACCACGACTAGTAATATAATCGCGCGCAACCTTACCTCCCGCAGTTTTCAAAAACTTTATATAAACTTTCTCCGCAAATCCATTTATATCCTTCATCCTCCCCTTCCTATCATCGTTACCCTTTGTGTACTTCGGCAGCTCAACGCCAGCCTTGCCCGCAAGTAACTTGAGAGCCTCTGGGAAGTCCATCCCCTCCATCTCCATGACGAATGAAAAGATGTCACCACCCTTATCACACCCAAAACAATGCCAAATCTGCTTTGGTCGCGAAATATAAAAAGAAGCAGTCTTCTCACTATGAAAAGGGCAAAGAGCCTTAAAAGCCCCCTGTCCGGCAGGTTTGCACTGCAAATACTCTCCGACGAGATCGGCAACATCAATCTTTTCCCTGATCTGTTCTTTTGCGTCCATGAGGTAAGATTAGCACATTTAGAGGGATCTGTAGATCTGGTCAACGTTAATTAAGGATCCAGATAGAGAGATTTAGATATGAAGCAAAACTTACCCATAATATGTATGGAATCAACAAATAGGCTGCTGGGCGCGATATTTTATAAAACAACAAGATCGTGTACAGAATCGCGATCCAGAGCAGAACGATGTCTACAAATGCCAAAGCTGGGTTTTGTGCACCAAAAAAGATCGGTGTCCATATTGCATTCAATCCGAGCTGTACAGCAAAGACGCTAAGGGCTCGTTTAACTTTCTTTTTCTTATAGCCATGTCGCCATATCAGGAACGCTGCGATCCCCATCAGTAGGTATAGCAGAGTCCAAGCCGGACCAAATACCCAACTCGGCGGATTTAAAAATGGCTTCACAATACCCTCATACCAAGCCGGAATAGCAGGAGCAGTAAATATTGCTCCTGCAGCCCCTACGAGCTCGATAACTATTACCGCCATCGCTAATTTAAACCAATCATTCAATTTCATAATCCAATAGTTAATCCCGCTTAGTAAATAATTTGAAATGCAACTACTTTGTACGCTGCCCCTGCACCAACACCGCCAGTATAGTCGAAATTGGTACCAGAAGGACTAATGCTAGAGTTCCGGCCAATGTCCTGATGATCTCCTCTGCTACCAGCTCCTCGTTAATAAACCGCCAGAGATCAATCTCTTGGCCGATCATAAACAGCAAGAACAAGGGCAACGCGACGCCTGCATATGCGAGTACCAGTGTGTTTGTGACGGATGATATGTGGTGTCTACCGATTCGCATTGAGCTGGCAAACAGGTCACGTTTTTTCATTTTTGGATCCGCCTCAATCAATTCAGCGACAGCCTCGGACTGAGTTATAGCAATATCATCCAATACACCAACGGCTCCCAAGATCATCCCAGCAAGCAACAAGCCTTTAGCCGATACTGCGCCACCCGTGTCTGCGATCACAAAGAAGATCTCTTCCGAACCCAGCCCCGAGAGATTCGCAAACCACACAAAGAAGACAGATAGAATCCAAGCAAAGAACAATCCAATCACACAGCTTCCAAGAGCCACCCATGTTCTGCGATTAAGCCCATGCGACAGAGGCATGTTTATTGCCAGTATCAAGAGTGATCCCAGTATCGTTACCAATACCGGTGAGTTACCTGCCAAAATCAACGGCAAGATCATCCCAAACAAGATCCCCACCGTAACAACTAGTCCTAATAAACCACGAACTCCTCTCCAGGCACCGACCAAAATCACAACAAGTGCAAACAGTAACGTGATCAGCAACATCGCCGGGGTCCTTACCACATCTACAAAGAACACCCGATCTCCGCCCTCAAACGAGACTCTCCTAAGCAGTACATCACGTCCCTCATTCAACCTCATCGCCACACCTTCTGCATAAGTATCGTCACTGTTAACGCGCACAGTTTCCCCAGACTCATCTACCGCGTTAAATATCACGTGTTTCAACTCGCCATCGACTCGCTCCTCTTCGATCGAAACAATCTCTGCCTGAAACTCGTAGTCGGTCTGAGCTGACGCGATCGCGGGCAGAAAGCCGATGAATAAAAATAGACTCGCAATTATATATTTCATGTCACAAGTATACCAAAGTGGCCGGCCAACTCACTAAAAAAATATGCCCTCCACAGCGGAAGGGCTTCAAGTGTTCCTCGTGATCTGTTCTACTTCTGATCGGGAGACTACTGGTCGAGCGCAGCGATGATCACAGTGATGAAATCACCTACCGTTGTTGTAGGGGTGAACTTCATGAACAGCGTTACACCAAGGCTGAACGATGCCTGAATGGCCAACGTGAAGACCGCGTGACCAATCACCGTGTCATCAGTGATCTGCTCTATTGGCAGTCCCATGTTCGCGCTCACCTGCTCAATAACCCACTCACGTGCCTCGGAAGCCTTGTCACCACTCGCACTCACGTCTGCATTCGTTTCATCAGTCATCTTGCACCTCCTGGTGTGCGTTCACTAACCTGGTTTTAGCATCAAAACAAAGCATTGTCAAAGGACCTCTCTGCACAACAAAAAATAACCCAAAACTTATTTAGGTTATTTTTCTGGCGGAGAGAACAGGATTCGAACCTGCGGGGGGCTATGAACCCCCACACACTTTCCAAGCGTGCGCCTTAAACCTCTCAGCCATCTCTCCGTTCATGTGCGATCCTATCGTAATCGAAGTACATAGTCAATAAAAACGCCCGCACCAGCTTGGTGCGGGACAGTGTCAGCGTCGCATCCGTTCCAACGCACCCTGCAGGGCCTCGTTGGAGTTCTCGTGTCCCGCGCAGAATGCAGCGACGTTCACGTGGCGTTCACGCTCAACGCGCAACATCTTGGTGATCGCGTCCCAGATCGCGCGCGGCCTCACGCCTTCGGTCGCAAGTACGGAACGAAGATCCGAGTCCCCGCTGACCATGTTCAGTGCCTTCTGGGTCCAGGCCACCTTCAGTCCCGACTGAAGCTCGAACCTCACGACGATGATGCGCCATTCGAGCTCAGGAGTCAGGTGCCACAAGGTAAGCAGCCCTCTTCCACTTTCCTCAACCGTACCCTGCTCACGGCTGCACACCCCGAAGATCCCTCGCGTGTCGAGGTCAGCGACATCCACACCCTCTCTCACACAGTGAGTCCAACCCCGCCTCTCCCCTAAGGCACTTCAGGCCACGAAGAACGCCGAACTGGAGATCGCGCTTGAATGGCTCCATCGATGCCACCCGCGCGTCGATCAGCTCACACCAGTGAAAACCCCTCTCCGGTAGTGTCCAGAACGGTGCAATGAAACGACTTACTTCTACTTCGCTCATCTCGTCTCCTCCTTTCCGCACGGCATCGTGCGTCTATTATGATTATTATCAAATAGCGAGCAGCTTGTCCATTATATTTGGTATACTTGTAACATTATCCACAGAGATCAACCCTTGACGTTCTATGGACCCACGAACAGTTATAGTCACCGGTTCCACGAGCGGAATCGGAGAAGCTACGGCAGCAGAGTTTTTAAAAAATGGTGACAATGTTGTTATATTCTCACCGCATCAAGGTGATGTGGACGGCGCGACAGAGAGGCTGTCTGGGCTTGAAGGTGAGCTTTTGTCGCTCGTCGGAGATGTTCGCGATATTAGAGACATTAAGCACATTGTAAAATCGACCATGCAGAAATTTGGACGCATTGATGTGCTGATCAACAACGCAGGTATTGCAATATGGAAACCCATCGAGGAGCACACAGACAAGGACTTTGATCTCATGATGGACGTAAACATAAAGGGTCCTTGGATGTTTATTCGTGAGGTTGTGCCGATCATGAAAGATCAGGGATACGGTATCGTGATCCAGATATCATCGATACGCGGCGAGATCGGGTCTAAAAACTATTCGGTATACTCACCGTCGAAGTTTGCACTCATAGGACTCACGCAAAGCCTTGCCGATGAGATTCAGGAGGGCATACGATTCTACTCGGTGTTGCCAGCAGGCACCCATACTCCGCTACATATGTCGGTGCATCCATGGAAAGATCCGGACAAGCTCATGACGCCAGAATATTTAGGAGGCAAGATCTTCAAGCTCTCCCGAGGTAAAAAGCCTAGCGGATTCGCACTTAGAGTGTATAAGTAGCAAACCAAAAACGACCCCGCCCCTCGTGAGGAGCTGGGTCGTTTTCTTATATTACTGTAGAAGTCCGTCAATGATTGTCTCGAACTGCGCCAATGGCACGGCTCCTGAAACTAGTGAACCATTCACGAATGTTGCTGGAGTTCCTGTAACTCCCGCTGCCGCTCCACCAGCCTGCTGCTGTGAAACTAGCGACTTGTACTTTCCTGAGTCCAAACACTCTGTGAAGTCACCGGCGTTCAGTCCGATGTCTCCAGCGAGCCTCTCATATGTTGCTCGGTTCAGGTTCTGCTGGTTCACGACCAGCTGATCTGCCATCTCCCAGAACTTACCTTGATCCCCTGCACATTCTGATGCCTCAGCCGCTGGAATTGCGTTTGGATGAATGTTTGTGAGTGGGAAATGTCGATACACCCACGCCACGTCGTCGCCATACTTTTCTGCCAATGCCTCCATCGTTGGATGATGACGTCCACAGAACGGACACTCAAAGTCTGAGTACTCTACCAATACCACCTTCGCCTTATCTAAGTCACCACGGACATGATCGTCCTCTGTAACCTCTGGCATTGGTCCTCCAGCTGGTGTAGGTGCTACTGCAGCGTCTCCACCGCTTGGTACTGCAGCAACTGCTGCATTTCCGCCTCCTGCCAATGCATCTGCATCAGGCAAGTTGACTCCACCGAGCATGAACGCGAATACGCTCACAACGGCAATTCCACACGCGAGTCCGAATACGAACATCGTCTTTGGTGGTCCTTCAAAAAATCCCTGTTCTTTTCTGTTATCGTCCATATTTTATTTCTCCCGGAAAACGCTGCCGAAGCAACATCTGCCTTATTTGTTATGTCGCTGTATTTTAGCACGCCCTCCCAATATCCGCCAAATCCCCCACACTCCAGCTACCAACATTAGTACCGACGTGTACTGAGCAGGAGTCAGACCAAGATAAGTGACATCCGCAGCTCTGTAAAAATCCAAGAAGAATCTCATGATTCCATACCAGACTGCAAAGACTGCCAGAAACATTCCAACGGGTTGCTTCTTTCTCGCCAACAGCGCGAACACGATAGCCAGAATGAACCCATTGATCGATAAGTACAGTCCGTGGTCATGTCGCACGACACCATCTGGATATTCCATTCCCATAGCAAAGTCCGTCGCAGTACCAGGATGGTCGTGAATCAAGAAGCATCCTATACGACCAATCCCGAGTCCCAACGGAAGTCCGAAGATTGTAGCGTCTGCGTACTTCCAAACATCGAGCCCATGTTTCTTGAAGTAAAACCACGCTACGATCAGAGCTCCAATAAATCCACCAGTTATCGAGAACCCGCCATTCCAAACTCTGAATATCTCTAGAGGATCTTGAACGTATGTCGCTCCATCGTAAAAGACTATGTGCATTATACGAGCTCCAAGTAACGCCGCGAGTATGATCCATGTACCAACATCGTAAATATGCTTCTTTTCAAGTCCGAGCTTCTCGGCTCGTCGTGCAGATACCCAAAGTCCGACTAATATTCCAAGAGCAACAAAGAATCCCCAGACCTGTATGGGGATCGGACCTAGCTGCCAAATGTGTTGCTCGATGTACGGGATCATAGCTGTTCGTACCAATGCCCAAGATCAAGAAGCTTTGCATCGGACCCAGCAGGCCCCATTAGCTGTAGACCGACTGGTAGTCCCTCAATATCACCACATGGGATCGATAACGCCGGTATACCGGCTAGGTTCGCGATTACTGTATAAATATCAGCCAAATACATCGTTAAAGGGTCGTCGAACTTCTCACCAAGCTTCCACGCCACTGTAGGAGTAGTTGGCCCCATTAGAACATCCACATCCGCGAACGACTCCTCGATCTTCTCACGTAACTCCTGTCGTGCGCTCACAGCCTTCTTGTAGTAGGCGTCAACGTAACCAGCAGACAGCACAAACGTACCGAGCAAAACCCGACGTTTAATCTCGTTTCCAAATCCCTCGGTTCTAGTTGCCTTCACCTGCGCGTTAATAGTCTCCCCGGCCGACACTCGCCCATACTGCAGCGCGTCGTACCTGTTGAGGTTGCTCGAAAGCTCGGCAGGCATGATCACGTAGTACATCGCCAGAGCGGATTCGAGTATAGGTAGATCGACTTCGATGATCTCAGCGCCAGCTGCAACATACTTATCAATAGCCTCCTTCACGACGCTCGCGAGGACAGGATCAATATTCTCGTTAAAGAACTGCTTTGGCACTCCGATCTTAAGCCCCTTCACACTGTCCGATGCGAGCTCTGGCAAAGCCACGTCCTCACTGTGACTTGTAGAGTCCTGTGGGTCGTGACCACCAATGACTCGCAAAACAGCCGCGGCGTCATCCACGTTCATTGCCATCGGTCCTATCTGGTCAAAACTCGATGCCATAGCCATCAATCCGAAACGAGATACAGCTCCATACGTTGGCTTAAATCCAACCACACCACACAGCGAAGCTGGCTGTCTTATCGATCCACCAGTGTCAGATCCGAGTGCGACCGGCACGAACCCAGCGGCAACTGCAGCTGCGGACCCACCAGACGATCCTCCTGGTACTCGAGTTTTGTCGATTGGGTTCTTGGTAATGCCGAAGTGGCTCGTCTCAGTAGACGAGCCGGACGCAAACTCGTCCATGTTCGTTCTACCAATAATGATGGCGTCGGCGCTCTTTAGACGCTCAACGACAGTCGAGTTGTACGTCGCATTGTAGTTTTCCAATATCCGTGACCCGCCTGACGCGACCTTGCCCATCACGAGCATGTTGTCTTTGATCGCAATCGGCACTCCAGCCAAAGGTCCCAAGTCCTCACCACGCTCGCGACGCGCGTCAATCTCGTCCGCTTGCAATCTAGCATCAGCCTCAAAAACCTCAACAAAGGCACCAATGTCAGTGTCTTCGTTGCCGATCTTCTCAAGATAGCCATCTACGACCTGTCGAGTCGTCATGCTACCTTCCTCGTAATGTTTCAAAATGTCTTTTATCGTCATATGACAATCAATTTCAATTGGGCAATTGGGCAAATTTCAATTTTTGGAAGTTTCATTTTTATTTGCTCAATTTGTGATCCAGGACTCCATGCGCCTCCAATAGGTCATCGGAAGTCTTTGCAGGAAAATTATCAAGTACAGCCTGTCTTTCACTCTCAGAAGCAGGATCCACGAGATCGTCTCGATGCGAGTCTCCCTTGATAGCATCGCGGACGAACGGCTTGCTTTCTACCTCCATGTCTTGTAATTGCTCGACGTAACCCAAAATACTCTCCATATCTTTCAGGAGCTGTTCACGTTCACTGTCTGCAATGTTGAAACCTGCCAATTCAGCAAGTGTATCTAGTTGTTTGTTCAAGTTCATATACCAGACCCAATCATAGCGAAGAACTGCTTTTCGTTCAATATTTCGACTCCAAGCACCTCAGCTTTTTTATATTTAGACCCCGGAGACTCTCCAGCCAGCACAAAGTCTGTCTTCTCGCTAACCGACCCCGACACCCTGCCTCCCTGCGTCTGTATAGCGAGTTTGGCCTCATCACGAGTCATATCTTTAAGTGTTCCAGTCAGTACAAATGTCTTTCCATTCAGTGCCCCGGCTGTACGCTCATGATCCTTAACGCAACCGCCGTTCCCCTGAAACTCCGCGATACTCTTACGAACACGCTCCTTTTGAAAGAAATCATATATTGAATTCGCGACAACTTCACCTACGTCCTCCACGTCAAGAAGCTCTTCAGGTTTTGCACGCATCACTTTCTCCAGGAACCGGAAGTGTTCAGCTAAACGTCGTGCTGTCTCAGCTCCTACGTGGTCAATACCAAGCGCTGTCAGGAACCTTGGAAGTGAAACTATTTTCTTTGACTGAATCTCATCGTACAATTTCTGCGCACTGAGGTCAGCGAATCCCTCTAACGATAGGAGCTCGTCCGGCGACAACTCGAATATGCTCGCTGTATTGTGGATGAATCCCTTCTCAAGCAACTGGTCGATTGTCTTCTCGCCAAAACCATCAATGTCGAACCCCTGTTTTCCTACAGCGTATATTATTCGTGAGCGTTGTCGCGCGAAACATGAGCGATTAGAGCAAAACAATCCAACTTCCCCCTCCTCTCTCTTTACCTCACCGCTACAAACCGGACATTTCTTTGGAATCTCGATCTTTTTCTCGCGTCCATTGCGCAGCTTTGGCAACGGTCGGATTACCTTCGGAATAATGTCACCAGCCTTGTGTATGATCACCGTGTCGCCAATCCGCACATCGAGCCTTTTAATCTCGTCGATATTGTGCAAACTCGCGTGCTGCACCGTTGTGCCAGCAACCCACACAGGCTCAAGCTCAGCAACCGGTGTAATCGCGCCCGTACGACCAACTGACCATTCAACATCCACCAGTCGAGTTGTCGCCTCCTCAGCTGGAAACTTCCACGCAGCCATACCGCGCTGGCCCTTTCCTGCTGTGCCGAGTTTTTCCAATGTCGCACGATCGTTTACCTGAACGACAACGCCATCAGTCCAGTAGTCAAGCTTTTCGCGTTTAGCAATGAGTTTCTTGTAAAACCGCTCGACACCATCAAGATCCTTCACAGGTTCCATGATCTCGTTCACAGGCAGTCCCAACATCTGCATAAACATATGCTCATGCTCGTGCTTCGTCTGTCCAATGTCTGTAGGAACCGAATACCCAAAGAACTGCAGCTTTCTATCCTTGATCACGTTCGGATCGAGCTGACGTAAAGATCCGGCGGCGGCGTTTCTTGGATTCGCAAATACCTTACGACCCGCCTTCTCTTCTCTCTTATTGAATTTTTCAAATAACTGCTTCGGGAAGTACACTTCACCACGCGCCTCCAAACTCAAACTCTTTACATCAGAAAGTGCATCGATCAATTCTTTCGATGCTCCGTGCTTCTTTAGTTTGTCGAGGTCCCCTTTCGTTGGCTGACGTAACGCTAACGGTACTGCATCCATAGCGCGCGCATTGTGTGTCACGTCCTCACCCACTGTACCGGTACCTCGAGTTGCCGCAACGTCGAGTAGTCCATCTTTGTAATGAAGTCCGATCGCCAACCCGTCCATCTTGACCTCGCAAAAATATTCTGGACTCTTTACCCCAAACTTAGCTAGGCGCGCCTCCCATTTCTTCGCCTCCTCAACTGAAAAAATATCCTCAATAGAAAGCATCTTAATCTTGTGATTCACCTTCTTGAAACCTTTGCGCACACCACCGGCGACTCTCTGAGTTGGCGAGTCGGGCGTGATCAGCTCAGGATTCTCGTCCTCGAGTAACTTAAGCTCGTGCTTCAACGAATCTAGAGCTGCATCGGAGATTTCTTGCTTATCCAAAACATGATACTCGTATCTATAACGAGCAATCTCCTTTTTAAGCTTATCAATACGCGTCTCCACTTGCTTACTCATAGAAATAGATCAAATATTTGCTTCCCCCATATTAAGACAATGAATGTACCGATACTTAAAAAGGTTCCGAACGGAACTCGATCACCCATTGAGTGCTTTTTCATTACAATTGCTGCTAGAGCATAAACTGCTCCAACAACATACGCCAACATCATACCTGCAATACCTCCAGCGAATCCCAGCATCGCTCCCATCAATGCCCCCATGCGAATGTCGCCTGCACCAAGCAGTCTGCCGCCAGACAATGCATACTGAGCAAGAAAGAAAAGCGTAAGCATCAACATTCCTGCACCAAGTGAGAACATGTTCACTCCGAGTATGAGGTTCAGACCTAGCGCGACAACGATCCCGGGCAAAGTATATTTATCGAGGATGAGTGAGTACTTGAAGTCATACACAAAGACGATCACCAGGAATAGTGTGAACAGAATATCGCGCGCAAGCCACAGTCCCGTCTGCAATTGGTAACCGTCCGGCACCCACATGCCATTCATGTATCGCCAAAAATGAAAGATCACCAACAAGAATATAACAGCCTCGATTACAGGATATTGCCAAGCGATATGCGCCTTACACGATCGACACCTATACGTCGCGAGCACGTCACCCACCACTGGAAGCAGGTCAGTTCC
>JABIWD010000002.1 GCA_018701105.1 Candidatus Uhrbacteria bacterium
CGGAGTGGCTGGATTTGCTGGGTGATTGCTAGCGTTTGCTGAAAATCGCTTAAACTACAAATATTGGCAGGTGCTCGCTAAAACGAAAAGGTTGCTTTACTTCCGTTCGCAATGACGTGCTAGGTTTCTAGTGTGGCCGGGCATTCCGAAATGTCAGATAACTACTAGCACGTCATTGCGAGAAATGAGAGGCAGCGATTGACGAAGCAACCTTTTCGTTTAAGCTGAAAGCAGGCAAAACAAAAACACCCCTAACGGGGTGTTTTTTTCAAGTGGTGATTACTTCAAAGTAACTGCTCCACCTGCATCCTCGATCTGCTTCTTCATCTCTTCAGCCTCGGCTGTAGGTACGGCTTCCTTGATCACCATAGGTGCTCCGTCAACCATGTCCTTCGCTTCCTTCAAACCAAGTCCTGTGATTGATCGAACGGCTTTGATCACGTTGATCTTACTCTCTCCAACTGCTGACAACTCAACGTCGAATGCTGACTTCTCCTCAGGAGCGTCTGCACCACCTGCAGCTGCACCACCTGCGGCCATCATCATAGGAGCTGCGGCGCTAACACCGAACTTGTCCTCAAGAATTGATACTAGCTCTGAAAGGTCAAGAACAGACATTGTCTCGATCTCTGCAACAAGCTTAGCGAACTTCTCTGGTACCTCGACAGCTGTCTTTTCCTCAGCTGCAACTGTTGTTTCTTCTGCCATATATATAACTTAGTAGATTTCTTAATTACGCTTTCTGCTCTTGGATTGCCTTCAATGCTGTAACGAGGCCGCGTAGGTTGCCCGCGAGGACATTCACGAAACCTGATACTGGCGCGTTGATGGATCCGACCAACTTGGCGTAGAGTTCTTGCTTTGATGGAACCTTTGACAGTGCGATCATCTGATCTGCGCTGGCGAATGCTCCTTCAAATACACCTCCCACAATGTGGGCCTCTTCATGCTTTTTTGCAAAATCAGCTGCGAGTTTCGCTGCGCTAACCTCGTCATCCATCCCAAATAGGGTAACAACGGAGTTGGGAAGTTCTGATGTCTCAAGATCTGATACACCAGCTTCCTTTGCGGCGAGCCCCATGAGTGACTTCTTGGCTACGACGACCTGCACACCCTCATCTCGGGCTTGCTGTCGCATCGCTTCCATGTCAGACACTGTTACGGCTGAAAATTGCGTAAACACTACAGATTTGGTGTTTCCGAACTTTTCGGTCAAATCGGCAATCATCTGCTCTTTTTGAGCACGTGTTTTTGCCATAGGTCTTTATTAGGTTTTAGCTTGTAGTCATTTGGACGAGCAATTGCTCAACCTGTGACTACCAGGCTATAAAAAAACTGTGGATTCACCACAGACAACGACATAAAACGCAGATATAGCACGTTTTGTACCTCGACGGCGTAATTAAGGTGTAAACCTGCCGTTGTCTTTGGTGAAGATTATGAGGGGATTGTATAGCAATATGGTATTCAAGTCAACCCTCTTGTAGGGACGCCCTTCTGCGCGTCCGCGCTAGATTTTCTAGAACAGCTAGTGTGGACGCGATTAATGGCGTCCCTACACGTGTGTAATCTGGGATTCTATTGGGTGATATCCCTGTATTTTAAGGTTTTCGATGGGTAGAAACACAGGATCAGGCAAATTGTCCCATTCATGCCATTCCCAGCCTAAACACTTGTCTGGCTCGGTAACTTTAGGATCGCCAACACACTCTCCAATGACCCAGAGCGTAATGTAGTGTCTATTCTTCTCCGTGAACACATCGTTTGTGTATTGCTGCACTCTGCGAGCATTCAGCAGGATCGTGCCCGTTTCCTCGAGTAATTCACGATGCGCGCACTCCTCGGGCGTCTCTCCAAACTCAAGGTGACCACCTGGGAAGCCCCAATGACTTGCTCCGTGGGCTCCTGATCGCTGACCGATGAGTATGTGCCCATCTCTGACGATAATGACCCCTACTCCGATTCTGGGTTGCGGTGCTTCTGACATACTAGAAGATTTCTTGAATGGAGAATGAGTGAACGGTTGTTGGCGACACGACTATTGCGGTTTTGGATCCTACATCAGCGTGGATCGATATAGCTGAGCCGAACTCGTCACTAATAATCTGCGCAACCATGTCTCCTGTTTCCTTGTTGTAGGCGACGACTCGTTTCTCGCCAATGTCGAGCATGAGCAGGATGGGTGCGTCCGTATCTGTCCAAATGTCTTTTATAGAACCAAGCGGTGGATCGATCGCGGTCGTTTGCGCACCAACCTCCCGCCCTCCATCAAAGTGTCTCAAGGCGCTGCCGCTCGCAATCCAAACGGTCCCATCGATAGCGATACTGGATGCCGCGGTAATGTCTGTGTCGTCTTGAATCCAGGCTGCCCCTGGTCCGTATTCGCCACCCTCGACGCGTTGATGTCTGTAGACCTGATTCCCTGACAGCACGTACAATCTTTCCCCGTAGTGAACGAGGTCCTTTGACTGTTCGGCCTCGCTTTCTGCGGAGTTGATACCGATCTGCGATATGGAGCTGTTCGCTGTGTCGAAGTATACAAAGTTGTTGTCTTGATCGATTCCGACTGCATCGTTGTCATACGCAGTGGCGATCTTGAGCGGAGTCGAGCTTCCTGAGACATCGATGTCATTGATAGAGTTGTTCGCGAACGATCCGGCCTTTCCGTCTTGGAAGAACAGCGTGGTACCGGAAGAGGCGCTCACCAACTTGTTGATGATTGGAGTCGTGGTGATCTCTGGTGATATGATTTTACGAATTTGCGAAAGTTGGTTTTCAATATCTGCCTGCCGCTGGTCGATCTCAGCTTGTCGTTCACTCTTACCATCGGCATCGAGTGCAAGTAATATCGCGCTGGCGTCGTTCAAAAGAGTTCGTGCTGCTGCGTCATCGTTGTAGATGATGCTTGCGGCGGCTTGATCCCGTTTATCGTCGATGAGTTCGAGTTGTGACAAGAATGCTGCTTCTGCAGCCTGTTGGTTCTTTCCTATGTTGAAGTAAGCGATGGACCCACTGAACAATACAATGAAGATCACTGCACTTACGAGCAACATGCGGCCAGTAAGGGACGTGAGCTGGAACTTGTGTCCAGATTTCCATGTGCGACTCCATGCGCTCTTGGCGTCATCGATCGCGCGCTCCCGTTTGCTTCCTCGTGTAAACAACGCGTGGAACAGAGAGAATGCGGACACTACGGCATTGCTGACTGCATGCAAGAGGAACATGCCAACGGTCTTGATTGTCTTCCCGCTGCTTCTGAGTATCCTCATTATGGTTGCACGTCGTTCAAGCCGATCTCCAGACTTGAGAGCTCCTGCGAGCTTACCGAACGACTGAAGGACGTTCGGCTTTTCTAGATCGAGCATTTGCTCGGTCGTCTGCTCCGTTGCTGTCAGAGCCTTCATGCTAGCGTCGCTGGACACTTCTGGACCAAATCCTGTGATCACTTCCTTCTCTTTGCGGATTTGGAAAAGCAACATGGCCAACTTTGCGTTGGTGGGGAGGTACTGTTCGATCGTCTCGAGAGCTGACCCTGGAGGCAGGGTAGAAATGAGTGGATGAATGTCCTCCACGCTTATGAGTCTATGAAGATCGCGAGATGCGAGCAGTAGAACGTCGTCCGGAGCAAGGTCGCCATCAAGGACAACGTGGAAAAGTTTCTCTGGTTTGATTTGTCCCGCTTCTGTTGAGATGTTCTGTTGAAGGTCGAACACACGGAAACGCTGCTTCGCGGTTCGTCGTAAGAAAAGTGCAGGTAAGCTGCCGGTTGCGGATATGATAAATGTATCTTGTTTCAAAACTCCAATCACCATGTTCAAACTTTCTGGGGGACAGGTCTTAACGTTGATAAGGTCTTTAAGATCTTCGTTGACAGACTGCAGCGTCTGCTCAAACCTGTGTTGCAAGTGTGCCTTATCGGAAAGGGATCGGCCAAGCCGTTCAACGGTTTCTCGTAACAGGGAGATTACTTGTGGGGCAACTTTACATGCGGAGTCAATATCCGCTAAAAGAAAAACATGTCCGTTTTTGTGTTCAAGCGGAATTGAGAACGTTAAGAATGTGCCTGAAGCTCGCCCTCTAACGATCTCCCGACTGGCTGCCTTGATAACTGTCTGGTTGGAAGACATAGCGTCGCAAATATTGCCGAAATGAGGTGCGTCAAGTATCATAATATCACATTAAGATATCAGGGGAGGAGTTGATACATTCATACTCACGATTATGCAAAAAGGTAACGAACAAGAAGGATTCGGTATTGAACAGCTTTTTGGTTCAAAGACACGCTCTCGATTACTGCAGTTGTTTTTGAAGCAGCCCGACGAGAAGTACTTTGTACGAGAATTAACGCGAAAAATTGACGCCCAGTTGAACTCTGTGCGCCGTGAGTTGAATAACCTTGTAGAATTAGGAGTCGTGGAGGTTACAGGATCTGATAGCAAGGAAGAGAAAACGGACCGAAAAAAGTACTATCAGGTGAACAAACATTTTACTCTCTTCGATGAATTACGTTCTTTGTTCACAAAAGCTTCGATCTTAATTCAGCAAGATCTTGTTAAATCAGTGATTGAGGGGCAGCCAGTTCAGGCGTTGATTCTGTCTGGATCGTTTGTCGGAACTACTGAGTCAGAGACAGATATGTTGATTGTAGGGTCACCGGAGCCCAAGTCTCTGCAGGAGAGGATAGTCGCATTTGAGACAGCTCTGGGTAGAGAGATCAACTATACTGTGATGGCGACTGATGAGTATCTTTACCGCAAAGATATCTCTGACAGATTCCTAGCATCCATTTTAGATAACGATAACGTAGTGATTCATAACACGCTGTAGCATGATATTGGTAACCGGTATCTTTGATTCTGGTGTCCGGATTGGAGTAGTGGAGGACAAGTCGGTACGTCTTATTGATGTACCGTATTTTGATATCCCGTCGGAAAGGTATCTGATGCAGATCGAGAAAAGCGTTGGCGATGTTGGGGGATGGGAGAAGATTGACGGTTGGCGTACGTCGACAGAAGGTGAATCGTTCACTTCTTTGCGCGGCCTGGTGACGCTTGTGAATGCTCTTTCTGCTCTTCATGACGTGTCAGTAAGTGTATTGGTGGGTGATAGTGCAGAGGTCACGATGGGTGATATGCCGCTCTCTCCAAGTTACTCGTCTGAACCAAACATTTCGAAAAGAAAGTGAATTATCCACAGATAGACTGTTCAAAGGCTCAGATTAAGATAAAATGTAGATATTGAATACTAATTACATATATATGGAAACTGACGCAATCTTCGTACTCCAGGATACATTCCAGGCTCTCATAGCTCAGATTATGGGATTCCTACCGCAGCTACTCGGCGCAATATTCATCGTACTCGTTGGTGCTCTTATTGCATGGGCACTACGACTGGTAGTAGAGAAGCTAATCGCAGCTGTAAAGATCGACGATCTTTTGAAGCGATTGCAGGTGTCGGCAATGTTCAAGAAGGCTGGCATGAAC
>JABIWD010000001.1 GCA_018701105.1 Candidatus Uhrbacteria bacterium
GCAGATCTGCATGGATTCTCGTCGACTTACTTTGAGGACGGCCTCCTGCTCCTTTCACGCGAGGTAACTGACATTGATAAGGACTACAAACAGATCCATAAATTTTTCACAGAGAAAGTTACAACCGGACTTAGGCTGATCTACTCAGTCGGTGTACCATCGATCACTTTCCGAAAGAGACGGGAGCATGCGCATACCACTATTGTCCTCAGTGCACGTGTATCAGAGAAGCAAGCATCAGAGTTCATGGCTGAACATGATGACGAGATAAGTTTTATTGCAAAGAATAAAGGTCACAAAGTCTATTTTGGAAAGAAGCACATCGTAATTGAAGCGAAATCGAGTTCATCCGTCGTAACACGGAAGATTGTCTCATCAATGATCTTCTTCAGAGAGTTCGAAAATCGCTTGAACAAATTCTTGAACCTTCATCGCAAAGTTTGGAGCGGAATTCAGGAAATACGAGAAAAGAAACGCATCCGACTAAAAGATCTACCAGATATCAGGGACTCCCTGCTCGACAACCAACGTGACCTGGCTATCGTCAGAGCTCGGCTAGGTCAAATGAGCGATTATCTGGAAGAGCGCAAAACGGAGATCGATGAATTTGGGTACGCCGACCACCTACGAAAGCTCGAGGCATACAGATTTGGAAAAATGCGGACGAATGCCGCATACATGCGTCGGTTATGGAACATGCTTGAGGATTACATTGGATCTACACTCAAGATCATCGACCTGATGTACCAAGACAACATCCAAAAGCAGTTGAACGTACAGCAGTTTATCTTCCTTGTTGGAGCCATAGCTGGTGTAGTAGGCCTTGGTAAACTAGCCGACTCTCAGCTCGTGATCACGACATCGGACGGTGGAATGGGCTATACAGGAGCATTACTACTATTCGGAAGTCTAGCTATTGCTATCTCTGTGACGATTTTCATTGCGGTCAAGATATTAATACCGGCCCTAATGGGACTGCGGATCAAAAAGGCTTTCGGAGAGAAGAAACTGTTCAAAGAGGAGAAGTCAGAATAAATATTGAAAACAAAAACGCCGATCTAATGATCGGTGTTCTTTTTTCCGGATCGTCGCTGTGTTCTTCGACGTAGGCAAGCCTGCGTCATGATTTCTGGAAGTACGTTCGCGAGCGATCTAGATTCTCTCCCATCTGGGCATCAGGTCTCTCAGCTGATGCGCAGGTGGGAGCCCCGGTCGACGCAGATGCGACGACCGGGGAGAAAGGGTGAATTAGGGCTACGTAAGAACCCATATCCGTTGCAAGTGTTACTCCCGTCAGGAAGTCTACGAAGGCGGAGCGACCCAACCTAACACTGCTTTGACCATTCGTTTGCCACCGACACTTGCGTGTAGATGACCAGAGCCGATGAAATTCGGCCGTCCTGCGGGTACAGGACTGATAAACCATGTGTGTTCTCAGCAGAAAGAGTTGGCTGGCCGGCCTTTACTCTAACTACCTGACGGCCGAGGGAGGGGCACTCCAACGACACGTCATTTTATCCTTCCACGCAAGCGCAGAAGGTTAGGTCCTTCTACACATGATTTCCGCAAGACGTACGCCCCAGCTTAAGTCCGAAGACCACTGGATTGTGGTCCACTGGTTTAGAGTGGATAGGTAACTAGTCTCTTGCAGTTGGCGAACAGAGTTCGCAACTAATGCATGCTTGCGTGGTTGGAGGCCACATCAAGCACTAACTTCCGCCAGGGTTTCCATGCCCTAGAAGATACAGCCTTTCGTGTTTCCACGTGAATCACCCCGAGAGGCAATCCAAATCGTTTGATGTACGGAGATCAAACCCCGCCGATAAAGTACTGAATGGCGCTATACATGGTTGGGCCGAAGCCTTCCCCATCCCTACGGTACCGACCCGTAAGTTTCCCTCTGTTACCAGAAGTTATCTTTGACCCCGAAGGATCTAGGGTGTGCCAAACACCCTGTGCCTTCCAACCACCCAGGCTGGACTGCGTTACGAGGACCGAAATCCTCGATACTTGATGTGTTTTCCTCTTTACGAGGTTGTACAGAACATGTCGAGCTGGTTAACGCTTTCGTTGTGTTCACCACTCTCGAACAAAGGCACTCTATCACGATCCCCAGATCTTGTCAAGCCCTACCGCATCCGCTCAGGATTCGAGGCCAATCTCAGCAAAGAAAAGAGTCCGGACATTCCGGACTCTTATAGTCTCATATATACCGATATCGGCCCATATTGCGTACGCCGTGCCCGTACTGCCCCTTGACAGATTCCACGATATCTGTTATATTCCCTCTGCAATCGCTTGACCGCGATGGTGAAACAAGGCCCACGTGGCCGAACGCACGAAGGAGAGGCGATGACGAAGGAGATTATCATGAACGGCATGTAGATCTCGGGTCAGAACTGGCCTACAACAACAATCCTAGCTACGAGAAGTACCACGAAGCCCGAGATGATCAGGTGAGTAACGAGCGAAGCTCGTCGCACACCAGAGTGAAACAGCTCGACCTACAGGGTCGTGTCTTCAAAAACGAAATCCCGTTTCATTCTCATCATCCCGGAGGTACCCATGTTCGGATGCTAGGAGCAACCCCCGCAACAGCTCTGTTGCGGGACTCAAAACCCCGCGACATCTGTCCGCGGGGCTTGTATTTGTACTATTTTTTCTTTAACTCGCAAACTTTCCATGCCGTTTGGAATAGCGCAACCGCCGTATCTGCAAAAGCCTGGTTCTCCACGATTATCGCGACCATTTTTCCTACAAACGTCACGAATGCGACACGGTTATCGTAAATCCATATGTCTCCGTGAAATTCCAGGACGTCTTTTGGTAATTTACAGTATTCCACACCTTCACGACCCTCCCCTTGCACGTCACCGACATGCAACAACTTAATCACGGGCACTTTGCTGGAAAGTTTCTGCGCCTCAGCCACATCTTTCTTCTCCAAGAATGTATAGATGTCATTCATGTTGGAGACCTCGTACAAAAACTTCGGCTTAGCCTTTCCAAGGTCCGAGAACAACGCGTAAAGCGCTTCGTCACCTTCATAGAATCGCACGGTAGGCTTCTCTCCACCTGCCATCATCTTAATCTCAGGCATGACTCGCTTCAATGTCTGAAGCTCGTCCTTCATGTTCTCCACGTGATCCTTGAAATAGTTCACGACGCGGTCTGGCTCCTCTGCCGCAAAGAAAGTTTTCTTCCCTCTCTCGAACGTGGACAATAACCCACGCTTTTTTAGAGTCTTCACCGTGTCATACGTCGCCGTACGCGACAATCGCGCCTTCTTTGCAATGTCCTGAACACTCGTAGGGCCAAGCGATAAGCTCGCTAAGTAGACCTTGGACTCTGAATCAGATAAACCTAGCTTTGTGAAAATTTTGAAAATGTCTGTTGCCATATTGGTATTAGTATATCATGCTATGGAGAAAATCATCCCCGGGCCAGCAAGCCCGGGGAGAAGCGTTCATCCTGTTTTGGCACGAGCTCCCGAGAGCCGCGCGATGGTCTCTTTGAGCTCTGCGTTTTCCTGCGCCAATCTGTCGTTCTCCCCTTCTATCCAGTCGCACCTCCGATTGAGAGCTCTGTTCTCCACGATTACGGCATCGTACTTCCCATCGATCTCCCTCAACTCCTGCATTGCGCGCTGAACGTGGTTCTTGACGAGAACGCCCGGTCGGCTTCCCATGATCATACCTCCTAGTGGGTTACTTACAGGTTACGGAGATTTGCGTAATGTGTCAAAAATAAATCCCGCAAGGCAGCCGCCTTCCGGGAATCGTGTCCGTCTCACTCAGGCTTGCCCTCATCGGGGTCCACGAGCGTGGCGATGTTCAGAATCGCAGGACCTGAGCTCGCACTGCGTACCACACGGAGCGTACGATGCTCCCGCGATGCCTGAGGTTTCCCGGCGCCGGAAGAAAGCAACGCCGAGTCTTCGAATGCACGCCCATCTCGCGGAATCCAGAGCGAGCACGTGCCGCCCAGATCCAACATCAATCCCAACTGTCTCATAATCGCACCTCTATCCTTGAATCTCTAGACGAAAGGTCTCGCCAAAGAGCACTTGTACTATAACAAGAGAGCGGAATGCTAACAAAATCATCCGTAAACATCAAGACTAAACTCATCCACAGAAAATCACTATCGATAGTGCGGTTTTTCCTCTATAATGAAGAGTATATATGGATGGAAACAAGCTTTCGGTCGGAACAAAACAAGAAGATTGGCCAGATGTTGCTGAAGGGCAGCTATCTGTTGATATTTTTGAAACCGATAATGACCTTGTGGTACAGTCAGCCATCGCCGGAGTGAAGGCTGAAGACCTGGATATATACGTGAATGCAGACATGGTGACCGTCAGAGGGTCTCGACAAAGAGACAGCCGGATGGAGACTGCTACCATGCACTATGAAGAATGTTTCTGGGGAGCTTTCTCAAGAACCATCATCTTGCCAGCTCACGTATCCGCAACGAGCGCAGATGCAGAGCTCAAAGATGGCGTGCTCACAATCACACTGCCAAAAGCAAACAAAGGGGGTATCTCAATACCGGTAAAGGATTAAATATGGATACACAATCAGCGAAAGTAACTAAAGTGACCGAAGATTCGGTCGTTCTTTCTATTCAGGATCAAAAGATTGATTGGCCAAAAGAGCACCTAGGCTCAGTAAAGGAAGGTGACGAGGTATTCATAGCCGTGATGAGCTCAGCCGATATAGACAAACACAAAAACGATATTGCAAAGTCGATGCTTAACTCAGTGCTCAATCCAAAATCATGAAGAAACTTCTCAACAAGATTAAAAACCAGAAGATCGCTCTTGTTGTTGGAGGTGTAGTTTTGGTGATCGCATTGTTGTCAGCAGGTGGTGGCGCATATGCCTACGCATATCAAGGTGACTTCTTCCCTGGGATCTCAGTTGGAGAGATCAACGTGGGAGGACAGACATACGACAACGGTCGCGGTATGGTCAACGAACGAGTGGACAGCCTATTTTCAGAAGGTGCAGAAGTGTCAGTCAACGGAACAACCAAGACAATCCCCCTTCGAGCAGTAGCTCAGTCCGATCCTGACCTTTCACGAGACCTTGTGATCCTGAATACAGACGCAGCTATCGCCGAGGCGTTTTCCTTTGGTCGCCGCGGATCGTTTCCGCAACGAGTTTGGGAAATATTGCACGCAGGCATCGCCCGACCAGTGGTTGACGTTACAGTTGAAACCGACAAGGAGAGCATTGAAGGGCAGCTACTAGAGCACTTCGGCGCATATTACGACCCAGCAGTTGAGCCAGGGTTTAACTTTGAGTTCGATGAAGATAACAAAGCGTGGATGCTCGATCTAACAGAAGGATCCGCAGGACGAACATTCGATCTTGATGAGGCATCCGACAGACTCACACAATCACTTTCAGATTTGAGCATGGAGCCACTTAGAATTGCGGTTGTCGATGAAGTGCCGGAGCTTACAATGGACGATGTTGAGTTATTGCGAGACGAAGCGAGTATCGCGCTCAACACAGCTCCATTTAAATTCGTATACGATGCCGGGCGCTTTGATAAGTATGAGTTCGAACTCGATTCAGCGACACTCGCGCCAGCAATGATCGCGATTAAGGAGGATGGAGAAATCGTGCTCGCGGTGAACGAGGAGATCGATGTGTTCTTTGAAACTATCGTGGAAGATATCGACAACGAAGCACAGGATGCTAAGTTTGAAATCTCTGGAACAAGAGTAAACGAGTTCCTGCCAAGCAAGGACGGTCGCTCGGTCAACGTCGATGCCACCAAAGCATCTCTTAACGCCGTTCTCGCTATCGCACAACAAGATCATGACCAAGAAATCGATAGCATCGTGATATCAGTAGATACTGTTGAACCATCGATCCCAACAGGTTCGGTGAACGATCTCGGCATCACTGAAATTCTGGGTGTAGGTACATCGGACTTCTCTGGAAGCCCATCAAACCGCATCAAGAACATCCGTCATGGAATATCAAAACTAAATGGCGTACTCATTGCACCCGACGAAGAGTACTCGTTGATCGCACAACTAAAGCCATTCACGATATCCGACGGATACCTCCCCGAGCTCGTCATTAAGGGTGACGAGATTAAGCCAGAGATTGGCGGCGGGCTTTGTCAGATTGGTTCAACAGCATTCCGCGCAGTCATGAACTCTGGTCTCGAAGTTACACAAAGACGAAACCACAGTCTCGTAGTTAGCTATTACAACGATGCATCGAACGGTAACCCCGGAACAGATGCGACACTGTACGATCCTAACCCTGACTTCCGGTTTATCAACGACACAGGCAACCACGTTCTACTCACAACAGAAATGAACGTCTCTACTGGACGACTCGCGTTTACTTTCTGGGGTACGAGCGATGGACGCAAGGGTTACTACACTCCCCCGGTTGTACAAAACTGGATTGGAGCCGGAGCTACCCGCACAACATACACAACAGACCTTGCTCCTGGAGCTCGGAAGTGCCAAGGAGCGCATCCCGGTGCTAACACATCGTTCAACTACATTGTTGAGCGACCAGATGGTGAGGTTGAAGAGATTGTGTACGAGTCTCACTACCGACCACTGCCAACTATCTGCCTTGTAGGGCTGGGAGATGGGGAGTCGGTGGATGACGATGGGAACCTCGTTGAGGCTGTAGAAGAGGTCGATGACTCCGGCGATACTGAAGGTGACGTCGTAGAGGAAGATCCCACTGAGGTCGATGATCCGGCAGACACAGAAATAATTGAATAACAAAAATGACCCAGCTTCTCGCGAGAGGCTGGGTCATTTTCTTCCCCTGTAAAGGCAGCACACAAGAAGACGGCAGCATAGGTAAAGTCGAGCCGAAGCCTGAGTCTACCTACAAGACGTCCCCATGCTTGTCGTGTGTGCTGGCTTCATGGGGGAAGATCTGAAATTACCATACCACAGCGCCCCTGTCAAGTCCAAGAGATGCTAGGATTAGGTATAAAATGTGTTCGTACGTTAATAATTGGCTAAGGTTGGGTGAATAGTTAGCGCCTAGGCTTGACAAGGTCCTTTTTCTGTGCTATATTGCACAGTCGATTACACGGCCTATGCATAGCATCGAAGGGAGACCCATTGTCCAGTAACATCCGAATCGAGAACCTGAGCGCCCTTCAGAACAGCCTCTTCCCAACGGAGGAAGCGAGCGGAAACGAGAGCCTCATGATGCTGACCCACGGCGATGGCCAGCTCACGCACGTCTCCGTCTACGGTGTTGAGCTCGTGGCCGGCAACCTGTTCGAGGTGAAGGCGACGATCCCGTTCACCCAGAACTGGAACGTACTGCTCCACATCAACAGGACCACGCTCGAAGGCGTGATCGTGCGTTCCTGGCGCGACCGCGTGAGGGCGGTCGCCTAGACCACCACACCGGAACTTGCACCCACAAGGCACCTGCCTTTGTGGGTGTTCTTGTATTCAAAAAAACGCCCGAAGGCGTTTTTCTTGTTTACTTGATTATCTTGTCTATCAACCCGTACTCCAACGCCTCCTTTGCGTTCAGGAAGTTGTCTCGCTCTGTGTCATCCGTCACCTTCTTGAGCGATTGTCCCGTGTTCTTAGCGAGGATCTTGTTCAGGTCCTCCTTCATTTGCAAAATTCGCTCTGCGTGGATCTTGATGTCCGTTGCCTGACCCTGTGCTCCTCCCAAGACCTGGTGAATCATCACCTCTGAGTTCGGCAAACAGAACCGCTTCCCTTTCTGACCGGAGCTGAGCAAGAAAGCTCCCATGCTTGCGGCCATTCCTATGCAGATCGTCGACACATCAGGCTTGATGTATTGCATCGTGTCGTAGATCGCAAGACCTGCCGTAACGGATCCTCCCGGTGAGTTGATGTAAATGGAAATGTCTTTGCCCTTATCCTGACTCGACAAAAAGAGTAACTGCGCGATGATCGAGTTTGCAACACTGTCGTCGATCGGACCGCCTAAAAAGATAATGCGATCTTTTAATAGGCGAGAGTAGATGTCGTACGCGCGCTCACCATGCGCGGTTTTTTCTATTACTGTTGGAATCAAATTCATATATGGAGCCAGGTATTTATAAAGCGATTATACCATGCGCCTGCATTGACAAACAAAAAAGATAGTCGTATAAAAGAAAAGCTCAAAGGCGACAACGCCTATAACCGAGAGGAGCACACTTGAGACCAGAAATGAATTCACGGCAACATAGCGGCAGGCACGCCCGAACGCCTCGATCCGCTACGTCGGTGGTCGTCAGCGACAGCAGACGCACGACGTTCAGGAACAAGCAGATCTATCGGCTCTGTACCGAGGCAAGGATGCTCGATGTCCTTGGAGGCATCGCGGACAAGAAGATCGAGAAGATCGGCGTCGACCAGAACGGCAACCCGCTTTACATCGTGGACGTAGGCACCGGAGCCAACGCACAGCGGCTGCTGATTTCGTGCAACGTGGCTACGCGAACCAGGATGGTGGCCAAGAAGGCCAGGCCGATGATGGGTACGTCGTATTCCCGCGGCAAGAAGAAGAAACCGCGGAAGGTGAAGAAGACGCTCACGTTGGCATCCGTGCGAGTCAAGAGCCTGGACGCTCTGGACATCGCAAAGACGTGGGCCAAGCACAACGGACCAGACGACATCCTGCTGGGTAACTTCCGCAACATCAAGTCGATGGAGCTGGAAATGCCGCTTGCAGGAGAGCGCGCCTGGAAGGACGTCGGATAGACAACGAGGCCGTTTCACCAGCAGGTGGAACGGCTATTTTATTAAAACTTTGCTCCCTTTCTTTTCAATTCTTCCCTTTACTGTAAACCCACATGATCCAGGATGACCTCCACCTCCTGGGAATTGTTTTGCAATTTGAGAAACATCAATTGTATGAGACCGCATACTTACTTTCACGCCCTCTTTGTTCGGCAACTCTTTTAAAAACATCACGACCTCTACGTCCAGTGTCGCCGCGAGGTAATCCATCACTTCAAAATAGTCCTCGTGACCCGTGCTTGTGGAATCAAGGTCGGCTCGCGTTACGTACACAACTGCCAAACTCAAATCAGGTATCTTTACAGTGCGTTCAAAGATTCTCCCCCATAACTGCAGACGGTTAACCGGATAGCTTTTCACAATCTTGGTCACAACATCTTTGATAGATCCTCCCGCCATCAACAGCTCACTCGCCCGCTCTACTGAGCCAGACTGTGTTACAGCATTTGAGAGTACGCGAGTGTCCGTCATGATCCCCGTGATCAAGCACTTCGCCATGTCACGAGTGATCTTGATCTTGCTGTCCAAAAGAAACTCGTACACCAGCTCGCAGGTCGAGCTCAAGCTAGGGTCTACAATACTCACATCACCAAAGCCTGAGTTGGATGCGTGATGGTCGAACACAATAAGTGGTGTCCGACGTAGATGAAATTCTAATTTGCGATTAACATAGGATTCGCGCGAAGAATCAAAGACGATAACAAGATCGACCGTCGAATCTTTGAGCACATCTGTGTCACGTGTCGCATTCTCAATACCAGGAAGAAACTTCAACATCTCCATAACCTCCGACCCAGCGTGGTGACTCACCTTCTTGCCGAGCCCCCGCAAATATTCTGAAAAAGCCAAACTTGAACCGAACGTATCACCATCGGATCGTTCATCGGTCAGCAGAAGAATGTGTTGGGCGACGTCGACAAGCTCACGAACTGCCTGGAATTGGAGAGATTTCATAGCAATACGCAAGCATATAGGAGATCCTGGATTGGGTCAAGCAATGTCATCCTGAGCGGGAGCGTCGGGATCTCATTGCTCCAGAGTTTCTGGCAAGATGAGATCCTCACGTCGTCCCTCCTCAGGATGACAGCCATGCCTCGAATCAAAAGCAAGACCCGGGAACGCAGCGCGCGTTCCCGGGTCGAGTAGTCTTCTTGATCGAGCTACGCGCTCTTCCGCGCCATCTCGGGGAGGTTGGCGAGGATCTGCGCAACTTCCGATCCGCAGCCGAA
>JABIWD010000005.1 GCA_018701105.1 Candidatus Uhrbacteria bacterium
AGAAGCCTTACATCCACTCGTCAAAATATGCCCAGGCTCCTCTCCGCCGAGTATTCTCTCAATTCTGTCCAACGTGAGTCTGTAGTCAGCCTCAAACTGCGCTAGGTTATAAGACATCACCACGCCGCTTGGACTCATCACATATCCACTTGTCGGCTTGGCCTCTTGGATAACCTCTAGCAGTTCCGCATAAAACGCGCCCTGCATTCTATGCTCGTCACGGATTCCACGAGGATCCGAGATCCTCTTAACATCTACCGCAACGTAGTAGTAATCACCAAGTGTGCTCTTACCTTCAACGCGCTCCAAAATATCCGGACGCCCAATCCAATGACCATCCATAAGCACTCCGCTGTAAATCGTGCTCTTACCCTGTCGCATGAAATCAACCGTTCGGTTAAACGCGTCATCCATATCCTCGTCGCGCACAGCCTCGTACTCTCCACGAGCACTCAACAAAGATTCCATAACAGCAGGTAACATCCCATCATCGATCATCCGCTCCTCAAGCTTATCTAAGCCCTGTCCATGAACAAGATCTCGCCTTACCCAACGCGGACATTTTGTGTGATAAAAAAAAGTTTTCTCAGTTAGTTGTTTCATGAGTTTGATTATACATCAAAACTAATTTCAAATGGGCAATTGGGCAAATTTTATGCCATGTCATTCTGAGTGGCAACGTAAGAATCTCATTGTTCTAGAGCGCGCCCCTGAAAGTATGAGATCCTCACGTCGCTCCACTCCTCAGGATGACGAAGCGATCAATAGCAAAACGCGCCCTCAGGCGCGCTCCACTCTTAGTTCAATTCGATTGAGTCGATTGTAATATCTGTTACTGGCTTATCGCGTGGCGGACCACTTGTTTCTGATTCCGCGATAGCGTCAATCACGTCCTGACCTGCAGTCACCTGACCAAAGATCGTGTACGCGTTTGGAAGAGGTACGTCTCCGTGCATTACGAAGAACTGACTTCCATTTGTGTTTGGACCAGAGTTTGCCATTGCCAACGTTCCAATTGGGTACGTTGTATGCGCTCCTCCAAGCTCGTCTGCAAACTGGTAACCAGGACCACTTGTCCCTGTTCCTGTTGGGTCACCACCTTGGATCATGAACCCTTTGATTACTCGGTGGAAAATAATTCCGTCGTAGTAACCTGTGTTTGCAAGTACCAAGAAGTTACTTACCGCCATTGGAGACTCTTCTCCAAACAACTCTACCGTAACGTCTCCCTTACTTGTCTTGATTGTAACTGTTCGATCTAGTCGATCAGCATCCTTCAATACACCTGGGTGTGAAGTTGGCGGAGCTGTAAAGTCCGACAATGAAACCTCTCCTTGTGAATCTGTGTCTGTATCCATGTTATCGTTATCTTCGTTTTCGTTATCCTCGTGATCACTGTCTGCGTCCTGAGTAATACCTAGAGTGTCCTCCAACCCTTCGTTTACGCCATCGGGCGTTGAGTCGCTTATCGCGCAACCTGCACCAACAAGTACAAGTGCTCCGAGAGCGAATGAGAATAGTGTGTATTTGTTCATAGTGTGAAGAGTGTAACAAATCCTCTCAAAAATGCAAAAAACAGGCAAACGCCTGTCTTATTGTCTAGTTAATGCTCTGTAAAGTCTCAATCCGTTGTGATTGCGCGTCAATCTGCGATGACTGCTGATCTATCTTATAACTTGCGATAGATAGGATCGTCACCAACGAGAATACTGATACGAGCAACATGGCTAACACCTGAGTGTATCCAAGTGGCGCGCAGTTTACGCACAAACCGCTCATTGCCTCTGGTTTCTTTGCAGCTACTGGAGCTTTCTTACGTTTTGCCGGAGCCTTTTTTGCTACTGGCTTCTTTTTTGTTTTTGATTCCATACAAGACAATTATAGCACCCGGAATCCCTCCTGTCCTGTGGATGACTCAAGAAAATTCGCACACCCCGAGCCAACTTCCCAGCTCACGATCACACGCACCGTTCCGTCGATGTCCTCACCGTCGATGTCCAACGTCGTGGCCCGATCCGTCATCGTGGTCACATCCGTTCCCTGCACCGTCGGAGGATCCTCACAACGACCCATCAAAACTGACTCTTCTAAAAGGACGTAGTCGCCATCAACTGTTGAGTAGGCAAGGTCAACGTCATACTCCTGAGTTCCAGGCGGCATACTCGCAAGCGCATCCAGCAATACCGCTTCCCGGTCAATCTCACCAACTACAACACGTGGCGCTGCAAGCAATGTCCAACTTGAGAAATGATTCGTAGCAGCTTCAAAGTACCCAAGCTCATCATCGCGCCGAGTTTCTAGCGGTACCCACAATGATCGCTCAGTATCAAAGAAGCCAATCTTGTACGCAGTGTCGAGCTCACGCTGTCTAGTCGGCATCCTCAACGCAACAAGTGCCGGCAACACAACGCCGTCAGGTCCTATCGAGTAAACCTTCTCCACCGCAGCGGTAAACGATCCTTGCGACGATCCATTATCGATTTGAACAGTGACATCAAGATCGGACGGGAAATCTCCGGCAACAGTCATCGCCCCATCATCAGTGACGATCTTCAAATACTCGGGAGTCGAATTCAAAAACATCAAAGCCAACCCAACCGCAAGGATGATTCCACCGATAACTAAAGGACCAGCTATTTGATTGTGCTTTTTGTTTTTGAGCATGGGTGCATTATAACAGATCAAATACATTTTCAATTTTGCAATTCGGCAATTTTCAATTGATTTCCGATTTACACAATATCGATTGACAAATGTGCTTATCCCTGCTATTTTCTGAACGCACCCCATCAACACCGAGGAGACCATGGGTTCACGAGAAGAGGACAAAGAAGAGTTGAGGCGAGGATTCCCGTCTCTCTCGCACGATCGCGGCAAGCCGATTCGCTACGAGATCGAGTTCTACGACGACGCCATCAGCCCAGCCATCGTGCACATGGAGTGCGACGGCAGGACTTCGCAGATGCGATGGGTGGATGCGAGCAGCGGTACTCACTACGAGGACGAGCTCGTGAAGGGCTGGCGCAACGTCGAGCAGCGATCCAAGTCGCAGCTGCGTAAGGCGCGAGAGCAGGAAGATCGCAGGAACGAAGGCACCTTCGTCCACGATCGAGGTGGACGACGGCGCGGCAAACGCTAGATCAGCAACACGTAAACCCCCAGCCATCCTGGCGTGGGGCGTTTTTTATATGATCGATTGACAATCCTGTCCGGCGCTGCTATCTTCACTTAGTACCATAAGAGGAGCCACATGAGATTCATCACTGAAGAACGAGCACAGTTCCCGCCGCACTCTCACACGTTGGATGGACCGATCGAGTTCGAGATCACCTTTCATGACGATCGTGAGCCGATGCGCGTGTATGCAATGAGGATCGGGGACAACGAGTTCCGGTGGCAGGACAAGGATGACGAGGACACCCTGTTCACGAGCGACGAAGTGAAGGGCTGGGTCCAGATCGAGCGGCCCATCGACCCTGCGGCTGACGCAGAACGAGCTCGCCACGAGCGAAGCGACGCTGCGTACTACCAGGGCCTTCGCGACAAGGACTCCGGCGGATCTGGCCTACAGATCTACTGACAACGAAACCCCGCGCCGAACTGGCGTGGGGTGTTTTCTTATATGGTTGATTGACAGAACCATAGAATTTGATACGGTAACGCTGTCAATCAAGGGAGGCCACATGGCTGTTTACAATCGAGGCATCGTTTACGACCGACGGCTGGGTCAAGGAAAGACGAAGGTGATCTTCGGCACGTACGGCGACCCGTTCACGTGCAGGATCTACAGCAAGGACAACGTGACCGCCGGTAACGGGGCCAGGAATGACAAAATTCCCGGCAAGGGTGTGGCGAGCAACGTCACCGCGATCAATCTCTTCAAGCTTCTGGAAGAAGCTGGAGTGCCAACGCACTTCGTCCGCTGGGCTGGAGCGAGGTCATTCATCGCGCGACGATGCGTCATGATTCCGATCGAGTGGGTTGGCAGGTGGGAAGTTGCTGAGGGCAGCTCGATTCTGAAGCGTAGGACGGAGTTGGTAGCAGGCCATCGGTTCGATACGACGAATATCGAGATGTACTGGAAGGAGGATTCACTCGACGATCCACTCCTGTACAAGAGCGGTGACGGCGTGTACACGGCAAGTAGAGCAAGCATGCCTGTTGGCGAAGGAAAGCTGACAGAGGTGAGCTCGCTCGCGCTGGGACTCGACGTTGACTCGGAACAGCGGATGTACTGGCTCACCTCGTGGATCGCCGCGTCCCTGCACACACTGCTGGAGCCCCATGGCATCGTGCTTCAGGACTTCAAGGTCGAGTTCGGCCGAGACCTGGAGACAGGTGAGATCATGCTGGCAGACGTGATCACGAACGACGAGTGGCGGATCCTCCGTGACGGCAGAATCGTGTCCAAGCAGTGGTTCCGCAACAACACCCTCGACACACCGGACAAGGTGGCGCATCTGACAGGCCTGTACAAAGAGATCGCAGACCTCTCGGGTCGACTCGCGTACCCGCTGCAAGACTGACAACGAAACCCCGCGCCGCGCTGGCGTGGGGTGTTTCTTTAAAAAATCTTCCAAAAATTGAAATTTGCCCAATTGCCCATTTGAAATTAAAACTACGCCCTAAAGCGTAGTTTTCTCATCTCTCCCAAGGTAGATCTGCCACACCAACGTGTCCGTACGTCGATATCGCTCTATAAATTGGTTTCTTTAATTGGAACTTTTCGACAATCGCCGAGATCTTCAAGTTGAAGTTTTCTTTTACGTGCTCGGTCAAATCCTCACCCTTATCTCCTGTCGCTTCTACAATGATCGGATCAACTCGCCCAATAACGTATACGATCTTGACCAACGCCTGAGTCGCCTTGCCGTCGTTCACGAGTTTGCGCGCGATGTGGCGAGCCATGTATGTACCTGCGCGCGATGGGTGCCGCGGGTCCTTTCCTGACAAGCTCAAGTTTACGTGGGGGACTAAGCCACCGTACAAATCCGATGCCGCACGTCGCCCAGACAATCCTGTGTAGCAAGACAATCCACCCTCTGTGAAAGGTCCTGCGGGGTTCACGAAGAGCTTTACGTTTTCGACGGAACCGATCACTGGTTTGATCACGTGCTCCAAAATTCCACCGTGTACTTCCTGTACCTTCGTGCCCTTTGCATGCGATACGAAAACAGAAACGTGGGTGACACTACGGCCTTCCATCGCAACCAACACGCGACCGTCCGGCTTAAGCCACTTCATTTCAGCTATGTGTTGCCGAGCCTCATCGAGCTTTCGAGCTAACGCATGAGCATACACAACTGGCGTCGGAAGCATCTCTCGAGTCGCCTTTGTGGCATATCCATAGCAAACGGCATGATCGGTAGCAGCATTCTTGGCCATAGAGTCGCTCCATTCTCTCTTTAAAGACCCAAGATGCACAAAAGGCTCAATCTCATCGTCGTACCCAGCGTCTTTATAGACCTTTTTAGCGATCTGACCAACATCAAAATCAGCCCGCGAGTCGACTTCACCAGATATCATCATAGCGCCATGACCCGCAAAAACCTCGATATTTGCTCGGGTTTCCTTGTCTCTACGCAAAAATTCATCCAAAATAGTGTCTGCAACCTGATCGCAGAGCTTGTCTGGATGCCCCATTAAAAAGCTTTCAGCTATCTTTCTCATATGTACTGGTATTTGCCAAAATCTTAGCACGGACTTGTGTTAATAGGAAGGAAAGGCCATACTACTTATATCATTATATAATCTTGTGTTTTATGCATGACCATGAACATCAAGGAGGACAAAATGACGAGCACGACCACGATCATGATCATGATCCGTTGGCAGCTCAAAAGGGCGAGTCATCTTACGGATGGCTTTGGATTGTCGGCATCATTGTAGTTGTCGCGATCGCATTGTTCTTCCTGCAGCGCAACGTCCCACAAGACGCTGACGTGGTAGACGGAGACGAGGCGGCAGACGAGGTTGCAGTAGATCCGCTACGGGCACAGCCGCTCGGAGTGTATGACCTAAATGCACCATCAGCCGTACCTCCAAGTTCCTTCGCTGCTATCGACTGGGTAGTGTCAACTGAAGGCGAAGATCAGACAGTTGAGTCTACGTACATTGTATGGGGACTCGAGTCACTGGCTGATCTAGAGTCCGGCGTAGAAGATGCATATCCAAACAAAGCAGAAGAAGACCTGGGCGACGAGAACGCGATCCCCGGTAAGTTCGAAACAAACATCAAAGCGCCAGAGAGCGGCATGATCTACTTCCGTGCAGTCGCGGATGTAGGCGGTGAGCTTTACTGGACAGACGAGCAAAGCGTATTGGTAAAGAGTAAGTAAAGTTAAACCGGGCCGGCATGGCCCGGTTTTTGTTTTGGATTGCCAAATTGGTGAAATCATGATACCAATGTCACCGAAAGGGGACGGCATGATGGTAGAACAACGGCGACCTCAACTTTCGGACTTCGACTTTCAAGACGCTACGGTCATCGCCGAAAAGAGCGACGAACGCATGGTGGGTCCACTGATTGCACACTCGTGCTCTCAGGCAGGATTCACGTTCGCGTTCAGAGACGAAGCAGGGGCCATGAGCGAGACCGTGCTCAGCCTCTCCGAATGGGAATGGCAACTCGCATGCAACGTGGTCATCTTCACTCCACGAGAAGCACTCGCGCGAACAAGTCCTGCGCGGGCATGCATGTTCGTCTTGAAGAGCACGCCTGCTACCGGGAACCGACACGCGTAGACACGACACGGCTCCGCCCTACTCTCGGGCGGGCTTTTTTATTGGCCTAAACTTGCTTATCCACAATCAACCCTTGCGTTCGGTTTCTGTTCGGTTTACAATACGAACATAACACGAACAGATATGGCAACACTTACAAAGAAACAATCAGAGGTATTCGCCTTCATCAAGAAGTTTGTTGCGGCGGAAGGGTACGCGCCTTCATATCGAGAGATCGCAGAGTATTTTGAGCTCTCGTCTCCTGCTACAGCGCATCAACACGTGAAAGCGTTGATCGATAAAGGCGTTCTAGAGAGCGCGGGAAGCGGCATAGCGCGATCAATCGAGATAGTGGAGCCAGAAGAGAAGTTCGATGCTCGTGTAGCAATTCTGCCGCTCGCAGGGCTCATCACCGCCGGTTCTCCAATAGAGGCGGTTGAGACCAACGATATGATTGCGGTTCCAGCAGACTTTGTCATGGACCAGTCGAACTCATACGTACTGAAAGTGAAAGGAAGCTCAATGATCGAAGATGGAATCCTTAGCGGGGACTACGTCGTAGTAGAAAGGAACAATTTTCCAAAGAATGGAGATGTAGTAGTAGCCTTACTCGACAACACACACGCAACACTCAAACGATTCTATAAGGAAGCAAACCGCATCCGATTGCAACCCGCCAACAGAACCATGGAGCCCATATTCGTTAAGGACGTGATTGTGCAAGGAGTTGTACGGGCTGTCATCAGACGATTTAATACATTTTAAAACTAAAGCTCTGCCGCTTCGGCATTGAGCATCGCGACACTTCCATGTACGCGACGCTCTGTATCGAAGCATGGACGATACAGAACTACAGAGGAGATAGGACTGCCGCAGGTCAATTTTATTCGTGCATCACAGTTTAGCGGACGGGGGTCGCGCTGGACCGTGAGCCACGAATACCAACGACCATACGCGTAAGGCGAGATTCGATAAACTCGTACTTCCATGCGGCAGTCTTTTTTCTGTCTAATTTCTAAAGACACTAAACATATGGGCGGAACAATAGCACGACGAACATGGATAGCTACACACGGGAGGAAGAAATCTTTCGCGAGTATATTTCGCAAGTTACTCACACGCTGATTAAACATAATCATATGTCACGATGGCCACTGAATGGATCAACGAGCCAGTGGAAGTACGAGTCGACTTTTGCGGTCGGCACATTCTTCCACGTGCAATGCGTTGGAATAACCATACATACGCCATCCACCACGTGAACATGGTCCATAGTAGCTTCAACGGAACGGACAAGCTATTCTTTTTCTCAGTCTCAGACAAAACAAACTATTTTAAACTACAGCTAGATACATCTAGTCTTGAATGGAGGCTAGTTGAAATGTATGCCGAGTAGCAATGTGACGCGCTGCAATTCCGTCCAATCGAGGCCTTGTCATCCTGAGGAGGAACGACGTGAGGATCTCATCTTTCCAGAGCAATGCTCCAGAACAATGAGATTATTACGTTGCCACTCATAATGACAATAGCGAAAAATTTACCAAATTGAGAAACATATGAATACCTCACGAATCATAATGCACATTGACTTCAACTCGTACTTTGCGAGCGTGGAGCAACAAGCAAACCCATTTTTGCGTGGAAAGGCTATTGGAGTTGGCGGAAAACCGGGGACCCGAAGCATAGTAGCAACAGCGTCTATCGAAGCTAAGCGGCAAGGTGTAAAAACAGCAATGGCGTCTAGCGAAGCCGTGAAGATCCTTCCTGAGCTACAAATGATAGACGGAGATGCTAGAAAGTACAGCGAGATGACCGAGCGTTTTATGAATATTTACAAGCGCCACGCCGGCGTAGTGGAGCAATTCTCCATAGACGAGGCCTTTTTAGACGTAACAAACGAGTGCGAGGACTGGATGGATGCCATAGCAATAGCTCTCAGAATTCGTGAAGAAATCAAAAATGAGATAGGTTCCTACACCACGGCATCTATTGGAATTGCTCCGAACAAACTTGTAGCAAAAATTGCATCAGAATCAGACAAGCCACACGGGGTGACAGTGGTGTACCCAGACGAAGTTGAGGCGTTTTTAGATAACCGTGAGCTTTCAGACGTTCCAGGAATCGGCTTTGCTATTTTACGACGCCTAGAAGAGATGGGAATCTCCAAGATCTCTCAGCTCCGAGAAGCCCCCTTCTCCACCCTCGCCTCTTTTAAACAATATGGACACTTTCTATACAATGCTGCGCGAGGTAAAGACAATTCACCCGTTAGCGATGTCGCAGAAAAACCAAAATCGGTAGGGCACTCTTACACACTGCCCTTCGACACCGATTCGCCCGAAGTTTTACGCGCTACCCTGCTCCACCTTGCAGACAAGGTCGCTTGGAGGCTTCGTAAACACGGGCTGGTGGCACGCAGCTATTCAGCTGTTGTAAGGTTCGAATCCATGAGCTTCAGCAGTAGCATGGGCAGGTTCGATGCACCTACAAACGAAGGCTTCAAAATATTCAACGGAGCATGGAGCAAAGTCTCTCCCCTGCTCCACCGAGACAAGATCCGCCTAGTTGGAGTATCTGCACGGGATCTTGTACCCGTACATGAGCAGGTCTCAACAGACAAGAAAGAAAGCAAAAGAACAAAGCTTTTACCCGCATTAGACAAAATCCAACATCGCTATGGATCAGGCTCCTGGCTGCGCGCGTCAGAACTCATGGCGGTTAAGCTTAAAGAGCGTTCAAATGGCTTCTTCTTCGACCACATCGGTGAATCAAACAAAGCATACTAAAAAGCCCGCCATTTCAAGCGGACTCTCTGTAATCTTAGAATTGTCCTTCTAACACGTGATCAGCTGGTGCTGGGTCCTGATCGTCAGGCTCAAGCGTGATAACCACTTTACGATAGTCTCGTTGGTCCTCGCTACCTTCATACAGCAGGTACCACTTCAGATCGTCTGCGTGCTGGATCATCTTCCCGGTTGAAAAGAAATCAAACGGCTTTGAGCGGAGCAACCAACCTTCGTAGAAGTACCCAACTGGAGGGTCGGGCAATGTTGCTAACACCACGTGCTGATACGCACCATCCACAAACTGCACAGATGCCGTTCCAGAACCATGCGTTCCTCCAACCGGTGTAAGTGCAATTTGAATAGCCTCGTCATCAACTGCGACTGCAGTTGTATCTTGCGCAATACTAGCCTCATCCTCAATCTCTTGATCAAGAACAATGGCGTCGCCTAGAGGAATAGACAGTACAGCACCGGATAGCACATCCTTCACCGTGTCTTCCGCGGCACTGGTACCGCCAATATCCAACTGAACTTCTGCTGGCAGCGATATTTCCGCAGAATTCTTAACGCCAAGATTGCGTCCTAGCAAAAATACTGCGCCCAAAATAACAACAATACCAACATACTTGGGCCACTTTCTTCGTGACCTGTTTTTTGGTACAGAGGATCGATGCATGGTCCCCCGCCCCCACTCTCTTGTCGCTTTATATTTACGCATGTTTCTTTACAGCTTCTGCGACCGCGTCAGCAATACCAGGAGTAAATGGATCAGGAATAACTTCGTCAGCTGTTGGGTTTTTCACCATACCGGCTATCGCCTCCGCTGCGGCGATCTTCATCTCATCAGTGATTCTTTCAACTCGAGCTGCGAGCGCACCCTTAAAGATCCCTGGGAATGCGAGCACGTTATTAACTTGATTAGGAAAATCTGACCGTCCAGTAGCTACGACTGCTGCGCCAGCACTCTTTGCAAGATCTGGCATGATCTCAGGATCCGGATTCGCCATTGCAAAAACAATAGGCTCATTCATGGAACTCACCATGTCTGCAGTCAACACGTTCGGTGCTGACACTCCAATGAATACGTCTCGTCCCTTCACAGCTTCTGCAAGATCGCCCTGAGCATTGTCTACGTTATACGGAATGATCTCTTCTTTATACTTATTCAAATTCTCGCGACCTTCAAATATCACTCCACGCGAATCGAGAACGACAATATTCTTCACTCCCACTTTCCACAGTAAATGTGACGCAGCCAATCCGGCGGCACCAGCTCCGCTTACAACGAGTTTAAGATCACTCATCTCCTTACCCGTGACCTTCAAGGCGTTTATCAACCCGGCTAGGATCACGATCGCTGTTCCGTGCTGATCATCATGAAATACTGGTATGTCTAGTTTCTCAAGTAAAAGCCGCTCAACCTCAAAACATCTAGGTGCAGAGATATCTTCAATATTTATCCCACCGAATCCCGGTGAAATACGTATCACTGTCTCGACGATCTCGTCCACGTCCTGTGTGTTGAGAGCAATTGGGAACGCATCTACGCCTGCAAATTCTTTAAACAACACCGCTTTCCCTTCCATGACCGGCAATCCTGCCTCGGGGCCAATATTTCCCAAACCGAGCACAGCCGAACCGTCTGTAACGACAGCGACCGTGTTTCCTTTCATCGTCAGGTCAAAGGCTCTCTCCTTCTCCTTCGCGATAACACGACAAGGCTCCGCAACACCTGGAGTGTACGCAACCGAAAGCTCCTCCTTGTTCGTAACAGGGACAGTAGAAACAACTTCAAGCTTTCCTCGTTTCTCTTCGTGTAATTTTAGTGAGGCTTCTGCGTAGTTCATAGGTACGAATGTGATTCATCTGTATGAAATCCTCCTTGTTCTGCATCGTCAAACGTAGGGGCGAACACCGTAGACGGCGGCGTATGCCTGCTTCGTACGCCCAAAGTTTCAATCAAGCCCCCTGGAAGCTCGTCCAGGAACATAGATGGAGACAGACCTGTATAGTTCTCGCCAAGCCCTGTCATTGGGTACGTCAGGTGCAAATGTTTCTTTGCACGAGTAACTGCGACATAAAACAGTCTACGTTCTTCCTGTATATCTTCTTCCGATTCCATGGCCTTCCTGATTGGAAACGCTCCGTTCGTCAATGAGACGACAAAAACAACCTTCCACTCGAGCCCCTTCGCCTGATGAATCGTAGAAAGTACGACTTGAGGTGCTCGATAAGCCTGGTTTGAACTCATTATAGCACCAAATTCGTCACTTAACGTCACATCTTCAAGAAACTGGCCTCTATCAGCCTCATATTGCTCTGCGAATAAAGACAATTGTTCCAGATCCTGAAGCCTATCAGACGGATTCGTGTACTCGTGCTCTAGATAGTCCATGTATGAGGTCGTGACCACTGCTCGCAGCTGAGCTGATAAACCATCTTTTGAGAAAACCTTCTGCAACATGTCCCGGGCCTGCTTCCATCCCTCCCCTGCCCGTTTTGACATTGAACTCAAAATGTCGTCAGAAAACATCTCCTCGTGTGTTAGCCCTTTTACCGCCCCAATGATCTTGATCGCAGTTGCCGGACCCACGCCAATACACATGCTCAAGATGCGCATCCAAGCAGACTCATCCTTCTGGTTCTCTAGCAACCGAATGAAAGCTAGAGCATCCTTGATATGTGCGCGCTCAAAGAATCGCATACCTCCTCTATACTCGTATGCGATACCCCGACGCATCATCTCGAACTCAAGCGCTTGCGAATGATATGCAGCACGGAACAACACCGCGATATCCTGCGGTGCAGTATCTCCGTCCAACAGCGCCATCATCTTATCTACTATATACGACGCCTCTTCTCTTGGAGATGAGCTTGCTGCAAGTGTCGGCTTACTTCCATGACCGCAGTCGGGCCGCAAGGTTTTTTCGAACTGATCTGTGTTGTTCATGATCGACTCGTTGGCGAGCTGCAAGATCTCCGGAGTTGATCGATAGTTTACTTCGAGTCTGTACGTAGCAGCGTTCTCGAAAAGACTTGGAAATCGCAGAATGTTCTGAATATTCGCAGCTCTGAAGCTGTAAATGCTCTGTGCATCGTCGCCGACTACGAGTATATTGCGATGTATCTTTGCAAGACGTGTAACTATGTTTGCCTGTAGTGCGTTCGTGTCCTGGTACTCGTCTACGAGAATGTATTTAAATTTTGATGAAAGGCGATCTTCAACATCGCCGTGCTCTGCGAGTAAGTCGTGGAACTTTAATAGAAGGTCATCAAAGTCCATCGAGTTCGCATCAAGTTTTTTCTGCCGGTACAAAGTTGCAACTCCAACGATATCGGACTCTAGATCTGTGAAGTTCTGAAACCTTGTCTCAAGAGTCTCGGGAATTGATAGCGCAGCATTTCGTGCGTAGCTGATAATACTTTGTAGAATTTTCGGTGAAGGAAAACGTCTTTGCGTCGACTTGATACCGAGCTCCTTGATACAAATCTTGATCACACTCTTAGAGTCATCCTGGTCCAAGATCGTATAGTTCTGGTCGTACCCAAGCAAACCTCCGTACTGTCGAAGCAATCGGTTTGCGATTGAATGGAAGGTTCCTGCCCACAATGATCCTGGAGGTGTACCCAATAAGTGTTCAAGCCTTTCTTTCATCTCCTTCGCTGCCTTGTTAGTAAATGTCACCAACAAAATAGAGCTAGGATCCACACCCTGCTCTAATAGATAGGCAACTCGGTAAATGATAGTCCGTGTCTTACCAGAACCGGCACCTGCTAGCACCAAAGTAGGCCCATCCCCCTTCAAAACAACCTCCAACTGTTGCTCGTTCAGCTCATTTTTGAAATCAATACTCATGCGCCATATTTTACCATACTCCATTGACATTTAACCGATTTTTGAGTAGGCTACCGGCGTTCTATTGAGAGAAGGAGAGAACATGACAGAACCAAGTTCACATGACATTCCGCTGAAGCTTGGGCTGAGGCTACGTGGCGGCAAAGACAGGATTCGGCAAGTGACCACAAAGGTCCCCCATGCAAACGCGTGGTTCACGCATCAGAGGCTGCGGCTCGATCACTGTGACGGAATCGTGCAGGATCGGGTACTCGAGCGGGGGGTTTTCCTTGTTCGACACGGTGGGACTCAGATCAATGCCGAAAGTGAGTGCGTTTATGGAGCCATATCCACTCAGACACATGCCGCAATCGAATACGGGTTCTACGAACTCACCGGCGAGCTTGCGCGCCTAGAAGGTCTGTTAGGCGAGGCTGAAGAGATACACGGGCTGGCTCTGAGGTACGCCGACCGTGACAGAGCTGAATTTGAGCGGGCGCTAACAGGTGCATCTGCCATCTTCGAGGATCTGCGGCTCGCAAGAAGTCCAGAGAAGGTGCACGCGAGGGATCGCGCGGTAATAGTCCAGAGACTCGTTACCAGGCGCAACCCTGGTGCAGTTGCTGCAACCGCGCTTGGTCTTCTGGCGAATCTCCAGCGACGATCGCTGGACGTGCAAGAAAATCTGGCTCCCGGCGTTGCGAAACGCGCACTCGCACTGATCGAGCTGAAGGACAAATGGGTCAAGAACCTCGGGGGGCTCGCTGCCACTCTGATCTCGATCGAGCAACGCGTGCGTGACGACATAGACGACTGGAACGACCACAAAGCTCTGTCTAAACGACTCAACGTGACGCAGAACATCGGGACGCTCGCTGGCAGGTGGTACGACCGGAATGTGCCCAACCCGTTCAATGGCATCGTTGACCGTTCAACGAGTAACCTGTTCCGGATTGAACGCCTCCTGAAGGCTGGCAAGCACCAGAAGGCACACGTTGCCATTCTGGCAATCCTCGAAGACTTGGAACGCACGTTCTTTCTCGACGAGGTGGAGGCCGCGCGGTACGCGATCCTGAGGTACGGCATGTCCGGCTTTGATGATCTGTGTCACCAGGTGAGCAACCTGATCGCGATAGCTCGGCACCTGTACGAGTTCAACGTGACGGACCACCTGAAGATGCCCGGCGTACTCGACACGCTGTTTGAAGCCCTGTTCTACGCATCGCACGGCGAGGCAGACAAGGTTCGCGACGTCCTCAAGGGCGCTGCGAGGCAGCTCAACTGACAAAAACCCCGTACCAAACTGGTACGGGGCGTTTTTTATCTTAGGTAACGATTTTTATTTCCAACGTGTTCATCATTCGTACGAGCGTATATCACCTCACCCTCCGGCGTAGTCAAGAAGAACAGATACGGGTTTGGCGTTGGATCGAGCACAGCCTGAATCGACTCAATCCCCGGATTACTTATGGGTCCAACAGGTAGTCCCGGATATTTGTATGTATTGTATGGTGACTCGACATCACGATCCCTTAGTAAAATCCCCGGATCGTTTTTCCCAGTCACATAGTTCACGGTCGAATCCATCTGCAAGGGCATGCCAATCTCGAGCCTTCGCTCGATCAAGTCGGCAACCTTTTTCTTATCCTCCAATCCCCTAACCTCCCGCTCAAGAATCGCAGCTATCGTCACGATCTCGAACAATGACCGATCGTTCGCCGCAATCTCAGTCTCGAGCCCACGATAGACCCTCGCTTCAAAGGTCAACAGACCCTTCCTGAGGATATCTCTCGGCGACGCATCAGCAAACACGCGGTACGTCTCAGGAAAGACAAAGCCCTCAATATCCAGACCCGCAGGAATCTCACTCAAGGATACAAACTCCTCACGAAATTCAGGATCAGCCACGATCGCGTCGATCTCCCCTACCTCTGCAATCTCTCGAGCAACGAGCATTGCGTCAATCTCGGCCAACGTCCAACCTTCGATGATGGTTATTTCTTTCTCCGCGGACTTTCCCTCCCCAAAAAGCTCATATAAACTCGCGATACTCATCCCAGGATAAACAGTAAACTCACCTGCCTTAATATTCTTTGCCTTTCCTGTAAGTCGCCCATACCACTTAAACCAACTGGCAGCCTCCAGCAACTCAAGATCATCGAGCTTCAAGGAGACGGTCGTCACGTTCTCACCAGATTCCACCGTAACCTGAATGGGATCAACGCCCGTATTCGCTTTCGTGAAAAAGATTGCCGCAGCACCACGTCCTAGAAATATCGCAACTAAAACAGTCACGATCACAATCCCCAGGCAACATCCTACAATAGTCTTTGATTTCATATTACAAATTCTGTGAGTATCCCTCGTCCTCTACCTTCTTAAGAAGATCTTTAATTTTCGGTACGTGATCTTTGTGACAAACCATGATGCTGTCGCCCGTATTTACGACGATAACTCCCTCGAGTCCAACGGTGGTTACGAGCTTCTGGTCCTCCTCATTGTACACAAAGCAATCTTTGGACTCGTGACAGATCGCATTACCTTTTATAACATTATCGTCTTTCCCCTCCTGTAACGCCTCTTTCATAGCGTACAAAGTTCCAGGGTCGCTCCATCCCATATCAACGGGAATGACAACGGCTTGATCTTTACCCACCTTCTCAGCTATCGCATTATCAAACGACATGGATTCGAGCTTGCCATACTCCTCAGGTATCGTTTCCTCATCCTGGATCATACGCTCGAGTGCTTCAAACATCTCTGGTTGATGTTTCTCGTACAGCCCGAGGACGAAATCGATGTCATAAACAAAGTACCCAGGGTTCCACATCCAATCACCCGATGCGAACATCTTGTCGCAAAGCTCTTTCTCCGGTCGATACTTCCAGCCAAGAAAGGCGTGATGTCTGTCACCTGTCTTCTCTCCAACATTGATCCATCCAAGATTCTGCTCGGCGTATCGCGCCTTCTCACCGATGAAGATGAACCGCTCAGAATCTTGAGCAATGAGCTCGCCCGCGTGCCTTAGCGCATCCACGAACTCGCCCGGTCGATCCATCAGATGATCAGACCATATCATCGCCAATGTTCCACTAACTCCCTGTTTTTTCAAACGCATCAAACTCAGTCCAATGGCCGCAGCCAAATCTCGCTTGCTAGGTTCTTCAAAAATGTGATCCTCTGCAAGATCCGGTACCTGACCCTTCAGTAGCTCAACATAATCTTTGTTCGTAGAAATAAAAACATGATCGAGACCAAACGGTTCGATCCTGTCTATTGCCAATTGCAAAGTAGACTTCCCGTTAAAAAACGGCGCAAACTGCTTCGGCGTTGCCTTGCGGCTCAATGGCCATAATCGCGTCCCCGCTCCCCCTGCAAAAATTATCACGTTCATATTAGTTTCCATGAGGCGTTGTAGTTCCTTCTCGACCATATGCATCTTCAAACCTCTCAATATCATCCTCACCAAAATAATCACCCAGCTGAACCTCAATAAATACAAGATCGTTTTCTCCGGAATTTCCGATACGATGTTTGTCCTGAAGCTTAACGTGTATAACCTCACCTTTGCCATGATCAGTATCGACATCGTTCAGCGTCACAGTTGCATCACCTTTTACGATCAACCAAAACTCCTCACGTTGCTGATGTCGCTGATAAGACACGCGCTGTCCAGGATTGATTGTAATCCGCTTCACTTGAAACCCATCATCACCATCAATAACATCATACCGTCCCCACGGACGGATGTTGTCTGGTAGCACTTCCTGGACCGTTTCCTCGTCCTTTTTGGCTGATATAAGGGTATCTTCCATAGTAAAAAGAGTATATCAGAGTACTGGAATCTGTCTAAATTATAGCAAGAGCGATATATGCGGCGCCAACTCCAACGGCTGTACCCACGATAACATCCGTCCAATAGTGCACGCCTACCGCAACGCGCGATACAGCTATCAGGCAGGCCACGATAATGGCCCATATCCCTGTAATGGGATCAAAAATCCACAATGGTGTTGCGACTGCGAAGGAAAACATTGCGTGATCCGACGGAAACGATCCTCCAAGCCATGTTGTCGAGATTAGCGCGTGCAGCTTATGCGTTTCAAAAGGTCGCTTTCGAACAAATATCTTTCCAAGAATTAAATTAAAGATAATCCCTAACAATATCGACAAACCGAGGACAAATAATAACTCCCTCACAAAGATAGGTCCCCTTCGTGCGAATACTGCAACAACGAGGCCAAGCAGTAACAACCAAAACACCCATCTCGCAAATACAACAGCGAGCGTGTGGATCTTGTCGTGAGATTTTGTGAGCTTGTGCGCGCCGAGTGAACAGCGATGATCAAGCTTTCTTAGAGCCTTGATCATATTACGAGATCAAGGTCTGCCCTGTCATACCCTGTGGCTTTGGAATGCCAAGTATGTGCAATATCGTAGGAGCGACGTCTGCCAATACGCCGACTGGTGAGATCAAACTAAGGTCGCCACCAGGTATATCTCCAGCCAACGCCTGCTGTCCCGCGAACTCATTTCCAATGATTATGAATGGTACTGGGTTTGTGCTGTGCTCCTTGTCTACATCTCCCGTTGTGAGATTAGAAACCTCCTCAGCATTTCCATGGTCGGCAGTAATCAAGACCACGCCTTGTTTTGCAAGCACCGCATCAACCACGCGACCAACCGCCGCATCCACCACCTGACATGCCTCAACTGTCGCGTCAAAATTTCCCGTGTGAGCAACCATGTCTGCGTTTGCATAGTTCACGATAATAACATCGTGCTCACCCGATTTCACAGACTTCAAAATCTTGTCCGTTACACCAGCTGCACTCATCTGCGGCACCTCGTCATAAGATGCAACCTTTGGCGATGGTACCACCTCCCGTTCTTCACCTGGGAAAGGATCCTCACGTGTACCGTTAAAGAAGAACGTGACGTGCGCATACTTTTCCGTTTCAGATACGTGGAGCTGCGTGAGACCGGTGTTTGCGATCACCTCCGACAATCCCTTGGTAATGACTTCGGGACCAAACGCGATCTCAACCGGAAGCCCGCTCTCATACTTCATCATCGTCACCATCAACATGTTCGGAATATAATCTCGCTCAAAGCCTTCAAACGTTGGCATAACCAGCGCCCTGGTAAGTTGCCGTGCGCGATCGGGTCGGAAGTTGAAGAATATAAACGCGTCACCATCCTTCACGGTAGCGACAGGCTTCCCCCCTTTAGTAATCACGGTCGGTACAAACTGCTCATCGTAAACTTCTTTTGCATAGCTGTCCTTGATCGCCTGCAAAGGATCCTTCGCCATCTCACCCTTTCCCAATACGATTGCGTCATATGCTTTTTGAATCCGATCCCACTTATTGTCGCGATCCATAGCAAAGTGGCGACCAGACATAGTCGCGAGTCTTCCAACGCCGATTTCATCAAACTTACCGATCAACTCCTCTATCGAACCATACCCAGCATTATACAAAGTATCTCGTCCATCAAGAAAGGCATGAATAGCAACATCTTTCAGCTCATTCTGCTTGGCCATCTCCATCAACACGTAACAATGCGCGCTATAAGCATGAACGCGCCCCTCGGACATGCATCCTGCAATATGCAAAGTACCGCCCGTCTTTTTTACGTGTGCAATCGCCTTCAGTACCTGTTCATTTTCGTAAAAGTCTCCCTGCTCAATAGACCTGTCGATTCGTGGTAAGGATTGATAGTAAACACGCCCAGATCCAATAGTCAGATGACCAACTTCCGAGTTCCCCATGTCCCCCCAACCCAAACCAACCGCAGCTCCATTGGCATGGATCGGCATAGACGGGTAAGACTTAATCAAACTGTCCATCACCGGGGTCTCTGCGCGTGTGATGGAGTTACCTGCGTCATCAGGTGCAATGCCCCAACCGTCCAAAACTAAAAGCACCAACGGCTTCGGTCTTTTTGTCGCTGCACCCTCGGGCATATTATTTTCGCAAAAGCTCCTCTTCTATTTCCATCAAACGATTGTACTTTACCAACCGCTCAGATCTAGAAGGTGCTCCTGTTTTTATGAATTCAGCATTAACTGCAACTGCAAGGTCTGCTATGGTCGTGTCAGTAGTCTCCCCCGATCGGTGCGACACCGCAATCTTGTACCCATTTGCTTGCGCTAACTGAATAGTCGCAACTGTTTCTGACAGTGTTCCAATCTGGTTTGGCTTTATCAAAATGGCGTTACCAACATTTTGATCTATCCCCTTCTGCAGTCGCTTGGAATCAGTCACGAAAAGATCATCACCAATCAAATAGACTTTCTTCCCCAACTTCTCGGTCAGCTCTTCCCATTTCTCCCACTTATCTTCATGGAGCCCATCTTCAATAGAAACGAACGGGTATCGATCCACCCAATCTTCCAACATCTCTATCATTTCATCGTCAGTCATCTTTCTCTTATCCGTCTTCATGATATAACGATCTTTCTTCTCATTGTAAAACTCGTTCGCAGCAACATCCAAACCGAGTCTGATTTGCTTTCCAGGAGAGTACCCTGCTTTTTTTATCGCCTTCATTATGTACTTAAGCGCGTCCTCTGTACGCCCTAAGTTTGGAGCATATCCACCCTCATTACCAACGTCGGTGTCGAGTCCTTCCTTGTTTAGAATATCTCCCAAAGCATGAAATATTTCTGATCCTGCCCGTACTCGCTCACGGAATTTCTTTATTCCTGTTGGCACGATGATGAATTCCTGGATATCGAGATTAGTTGATGCATGTGATCCACCATTCAAAATATTCATCAACGGCATTGGCATCTTCCACTTCTCATCCAAAATGTCATAAACCCAACGAAGGTACGCATATAGCGGCATACCTTTGGACTTTGCACCCGCGTGCGCAACAGCAAGAGAAACTCCCAGTATCGCGTTTGCTCCAAGACGGCGCTTATTCTTAGTGCCGTCCATGTTGATCATGAGCTCATCAATCTCGCGCTGTGCTGTAATCTTCATCCCGCGAATCTTTGGAGCAATCTTATTGTTGATGTTTCGGATAGCCTTCAATACTCCCTTTCCGCCATAACGCTTCATGTCTCCGTCTCTTAGTTCAACGGCCTCATGAGACCCAGTCGATGCACCAGAAGGCACAGCAGCTGTACCGAGCACACCCTTCTTTGTAAGAATCGTGACCGAGATCGTTGGGTTTCCCCGTGAATCAAGAATCTCGTGTGCGTGAATTTGATCTATTGTATCTGACATATTATTCCTCCTTAAGAACTTTTAATGCTGGTAATGACTGTCCTCCTACATATTCTAACATAGCACCGCCGCCCGTAGAGATATGATCTACAAAATCTGCGATCCCAAGCTCAAACGGTAAGTTCACAGTATCACCTCCCCCTATAACACCATAAGCGGATCCTCGCGCGACTTCTGCCACGATATGCGTAAGTGCGTCTGATCCAACTCGTGACTGCTCTTCTTCTACGATACCGACTGGTCCGTTCCAAAGTATTAGCTTAGCTTTTTTTGCTACCTTAGAAATATCTGTGATCGTATTAATCCCAATGTCTACCATAGCCTCATCTTCCTTGATTTCGGTAACTGCTATGGTTCGATACTTTCCTGAAGTAGATTTCACGAGTACATCACTTGGCAGCCGTAAAGCGTGATGGCCCATAAGCTCACGCGCAAACTCTATCTCCTCTTTGATGATGAAC
>JABIWD010000056.1 GCA_018701105.1 Candidatus Uhrbacteria bacterium
GATCATTGATAAAAAGACTAGTTTGATGGATTCATTCAAGATCGTAGACGACGTACTTCGACAGGGTGTGCAAGGGATCTCGGAACTGATTACGATACCTGGACTGATCAACGTTGACTTTGCTGACGTGAAGGCGATCATGCAGAACTCAGGATCAGCGCTAATGGGAATTGGACGAGCATCTGGAGACAACCGTGCAGTCGAGGCTGCCAAGCAGGCAATCGCAAGTCCGTTGCTCGAGTTGTCGATCGAGGGCGCTAAGGGAATCTTGTTTACAATCACAGGAAGTAGCGACTTGGGTATGCATGAGGTCGCAGAGGCTGCCAAGGTTATTACTGGATCGGCTGACGATGACGCGCGCGTTATCTTTGGAGCGAATGTGAATGAGAACATGGAAGATGAGATAGTGATCACGGTTGTGGCGACAGGGTTCGAAGGAGCCGAGCATGCGTCTACCGTGTATGGAACAAGCTCAGTGCCCGCAGCGGCGACGTGGTCGCCACCGGTTACGCGAGTTACACCCGTTGCAGAATCGCAAAGCATGCCGGATTTCATGAACACATCTAGTGTCTCTGACAAATCGGCTGACGAGAAAGTGCCGGACGCTTTGTCGCGTCGCATCTCGTCAGACGAGAAACCTGCGGCTCAAGTTGAATCTCCAGCTGCACCTGTGAAGGAGGAGGACCCACAGGACTCAATAGATATACCAGCATTTATTAGAAAGAAGATGATGTAGAGAGTTGAGGCGAAAAACGGGTGAAAAGCCCGTTTTTCTGATATAATACAATAGGAACGAGCAAGATTGCTAGGAATTTCAATTGGGCAATTGGGCAAATTTCAATTTATGGAGGTTATTTCAAATTATGAATTGTCCGATCTGCATTAGAGATACCAAGGTGGTGGATACGCGACTGTCATCAGATGGTTTGGGTATTCGTCGAAGGAGGGAATGTATCGAGTGTGAATATCGCTTCTCAACAGTTGAAGAGGTGGAGCTTATGGACCTTACGATTGTTAAGCGTGAAGGGAAGCGTGAGACCTACTCGCGCGAGAAGTTATTGAAGGGCATAGTCCGCTCGCTAGAGAAGAGGCCGTATACCGAGGCTGGGCTGAAGACTCTGATGCACTCAATCGAACAGGACATCCAGCGGACAAAGCAACAGGAGCTTTCAAGTGCGGAACTGGGCGACGTTGTCATGGAGCGTCTGCGGACATTCGACAAGGTCGCATATATAAGGTTTGCGAGTGTGTACCGGCAATTTGAAGACGTGCAGACTTTCCAAAGGGAGCTGAACGAATTGATTAGGAAACGAAATAAAACAATCTAGTATGAGAAGAACGAAAATTGTGTGCACCATAGGACCCGCTTCTTCAAAGATGACCGTGTTGAAGAAAATGGTGAAGGCAGGGATGAACGTGGCTAGGTTGAATTTCTCTCATGGAAATCATGAGCAGCACGAGGGCTTCATTAAGAACATTCGTGCGTTGGCGGAAGAAATGGGGGAGCCTATTACGATAATGCAGGACCTTCAGGGCCCTAAAATTCGCATTGGAGAGCTTCCAAGCAAGGGGATCGACCTTCGAGAGGGCCAGACTCTACATTTCTCACCTCGGGCGAAGAGTTTTACAGAAAAAGAGCGATTGATTCCGGTGACTTATGGCGGATTCTCGAGAGATGTGAAAGCGGGTGACAGGATCATGATCGACGATGGAAATGTGGTTTGCGAGGTGTCGAACGTCCAGCGCGGCATCGTAACTGCTCGAGTTCGCACTGGAGGTTTGATTACGAGTAACAAGGGAGTGAATCTTCCAGACTCGTCTGTTCGTCTTTCTGCGCTGACAGCGAAGGATCAAAAAGATGTCGCGTTTGGTGTTCGTTTTGACGTGGACATGATCGTATTGTCTTTCGTGAGCAACGCTGAGGATATCAAGAAGTTACGTGAGCTGATTAAGCGCGAGGAGAAGAGGCAAGGATTCAAGAGCCGTAATATCAAGATAGTTGCGAAGGTTGAACGTGCAGATGCGATTCACAGGATCGACGAGATCATCGAAGAGACTGATGCTGTGATGATCGGTCGTGGTGACCTTGGAGTAGAGATTCCCGCAGCGGAGGTGCCAATCCGACAAAAGGAAATTATCAAGAAATGTAGATGTGCAGGGAAGCCCGTAATCGTAGCCACGCAAATGCTGGAGAGCATGAAGGAGAAGCCTAGTGCGACTCGTGCAGAGGTGTCCGATATTGCAAACGCAGTGATCGACCACGCCGACGCCGTGATGTTGTCTGCGGAGTCTGCAACGGGGAAGTATCCAGTGAAAGCGATTCAGACACTTGCGAAGGTTGCCGAGGTTACAGAGGCGAGCGTGTATGATGACCTGCGCCCTGATGAGCTCTGTGTTGATAAGAACGATGTTGCAGTTGCCTCACAGTTACGCATCGCGATAGATGGGGATGGAGTTGACGCTATCGTAACCGGGACGCAATTCGGAGAGGTCGCTGAGTATGCGAACAGGCATCGACCGGAGGTACCGATATTTATTGCAGCCAATGAAGAGAAGGTGATGAATCAATTGAACTTACGGTGGGGTGTTAGACCATTCCTGCTCAAGAAGGCAAGGTCGTCGGATTCGTTCGAGAAGACGGCGCGTGCAGAGTTGGAAGATATGAAGCTGATAAAGAAAGCAACAAAATTATTGTTTATAACAGGAGGGAAATAGAGCAAACAAAAAATGAGCCATGTGCTCATTTTTTGTCTCCTTCTTATTTCTTCAAGTGCGCGAAGAGCATGTGTAATGCACCCAGTCCGATGAGGATGTATGCAATGCGCTCTACTAGTGGCACTGAGTCGAATACGACGTTGACCAAGTTCCAGTCAAAGAGACCAACGAGTCCCCAGTTAACTGCACCGATCATCACCAGCCACCAAGCGGTCTGGTTTAATGCGCTACCTTTCTTCATAAGGTTGTGTAGTGATTAATAATATCTAATATCATTGTACAGTTTTGAAAGGTCAGTTCGCAGATACGACTGTGGATAGTTTTGAATATATTGGTAGAAGTATTTTCGTCGGGTTGACGTTAATCGGAATCTGTGATAAATCTACCGCCGCTGAGAAGCAATCCCGAGGTCGCAGTGACATCGGGAAAACAGGAGAAGTCATGCGACTCAAAGTGATGTTGCTGGTTTTGTTCGGAATGATGATGAGCTCGACTGTGGTGAAGGCCGAAGGCCTGCACTGGACCGGGTTCGAGGTTTTCGCGAAGATCTCGGGCGAACACAAGTTCAACGAGCACGTCGGGTTTCGAGGGGAGGCTGCGACCTTCCTCATCCCGAAGCACGAGCTCGCGCTCGGGTTCTTCTACGTCGGACCTACGTTCGAGACCCCGAAGAACAAGCACTTCGTCCTCTGGGCGACTATCCAGGCGGTAGCCATGCTCGGTGAGGACACCGAGGCCATCGGACCGTCGCTGTGGGCGAACATCAAGGTCCTCGACGGCAAGCTGAGTGTGTTCCTGCTCTGGGAGGCTCGCTTCCCGTTCGACGGATCGACGCCGATCTACTTCGGCGTCTACTCGCTCAGCGTGCACCCGGATGACGACGACCTGATCGACTTCGGCTGGCACGTCGAGCAGGAAGGCCTCAACTTCGCCACCGGCCCGCAGTTCGGAGTGAAGCTGGGTCCCGTCCACTTCGGGCTCTCGTGGAACCTCGGAGAGAAGAAAGAGATCGTCGACGACGAAGTGGTGATTGAAGGAGTCACAGCAGTCCGTCTCACCGTGGCCGCGGACTTCTAGCTCCGCTGAGCCCGACTACTACAACTCGCCACACGACTCGAGCTCCTCGCTCGGCAGTCGTGTGGCGGTTTTTTATTGACAATCTGACATTTTTTGATAATGTGGCGGAGGAAGGAGACTTGCTATGAATGAAGTACTGACTCTAGATGAAGCGGTAACCAGTGGGAAGATCTTTGCACTGGAACAGCATCCGAGTGCTTTGATGCCGCCTGTGGAGGTGGTGACGGCGTTACGCCGGAGCAAGATCGCGTTCACCTGGCAGTTGATCACGTCTTCACGACGGCAGATCACAGCGCAGGGGATAACGCACGCAATGTGGCCCACGATGAGGGCGGATTTACGAGCCGTAGATCTCGAACTCGAGACAACTCTCGACCCGCTTCTGTACTTCATGTTGTGTTTCGGGCACTACAAGATGGATGATTGGGATCTTGATCGTGCGATCTGTGCGGCGGTCGAGTACGTGCAGACGGATGAGGTTTCCGAAAGAACTCGTGAGTTGGTCATGTTCCACAGGGACGCATACGCAAAGCGCATCGCGGCACATCGTCGGAGCATGGCAGGAGTCATGGCGTGGGCAAGTGGCGAGGACGAGTTTGGTCTTGCCACGTACCACAGCATGGGAATTGGCGCGTTCGGCGGATAGCGGTCACTCAACAACTACACCGTCCATCTGGGCGGTCGTATTTTTTTTAAACAAAAACTCCGCCACGTGGCGGAGTTTTGAAATCTTATTTCCAAAGTGCCTTCCAGTCCTTTGGCCATCCGAGCAATAGCAGAAGTGCAAGTGGCGCACCCCAGTTTGCGGATCGTTCAACAAAGTCCCAGAATGGGTCTGGTCCGAGTGGCCAGCGGATGAGCGCTGTCCAGAGTCCCCAGAATGCCATCCAGAGGATCGCGATCTTGATTGGTCGCAGGATTACTAGGGCTGCAAGGAGCAGGTCCATGATTCCTACTGCGAATAAAATCGACACGATAGTGTCTGGGTCCATGATTCCGATAGCCTCGAAATACTTAAACCATCCTTCTTTACCTTGGAGTGCGAATACTCCATGACCGATGAACTCACCCGCAACAGCAATACGGAGAACCCACTCCACCTTGCTGTGCTTAGTTAGCGTTGAAAATAGTTTTGACATATGTGTGATTAATGTTTTTGTCATTATATCACCAGAGACGAGCCTAGCGGTGCATAACTTGGATCGATACTATTTCTTGATCAAGTATTCCATGATATATTCACGAATTTCTTTATCGATCTTTGCAGGTGGTTTGATGGATATGCAACCATTGTGAATGTAATCGGAACATGTTTGATTACTCGCTCCGCCTCCTTGATGGTCTTCGGAGTGCGTGTACCACAAGATCGCATCGTGCTGCACACTCGCTCCGTGATATCTAAATTCAGTCTTGTCCCAGTTCCAGTCTTTGAAGGGAATATCTTTGAATTCCAACTTCTCCTGCTCTTTAACGACCTCTTTGACAGGGGTATTTAGCTCTTCTTTCAGCTGTTTTAGAGTCTGAAACTTTTTCCCTGGACTTCCCACTATCTTTTTAATGTCCGGGTTGCTCTTCGCTTGCTTTAAATCTCGTGGCGTACATCCTACCGGTGTGTCCTTATCGTACGCCTTCGTGAGACCAATCGACATATCGGCTCCCATCACAACAAGTAACTCAATGCTTTTAAAGTCGTTGCTCATGATTGCTTCATGAGAAGGTGTGAACCCCCAGTCGTCTTGCGCATTAACATCAGCCCCAGCTTTGATCAAAGCGTTCATAGTGCTGATGAATCCCTTTCTGCTCGCGTAGTGCAAGCTAGTCAGACCCTTACTATCTTTGTGATCGACCTTCGCTCCGTGCTCGAGTAACAGCTCCACCATCGACGTAACTCCAGATCCCGATGCTGTATGAAGCGCTCCTTGTTTGTTTTTATTCAACGAGTCCACGTCGGCTCCTTTCTTGATCAACAGCTCAGCGATCTTGAGATATGCGCCAGCCTCGTCATCAACAGCCTTTGCAATGGTTGGGTTACTCACGTTTATTGGTCGATTCTTGAGCTTGATAGCAATCTCGTCGAGCAGGGACGTTCCTGCATCGAGTCGCAGGTCGAGCTCCGGATCACCTTCCAGGAAGAAAAACTTAACTATATCGAGTTGCCCCTCAATACACGCCGTGGCGAAAGGTGACTCGCCACCTCTGTATGTAGCGAAAGGATCCGCGCCGGCATCTATAAGAACTTTCACGCAAGCGAGAGTGTCTTTTTTTGGATTATGTGGAAAAACTCTTATTGCATAGTGCAGGGCGGGGAAGCGATACGAGATCGACACATCATCAACATTGATATCACCCCTAGCCATCTCCTCCAATTTCTCTGCATTGCCCTCCGTAGCGTACTCATTGAGCTCTTTTAGTAGTTCGGGTGTCATAAATGGGATATTAGTTCTGTCAGATGGGCTGGGCCTATCCGCCAAGCCAGCGCCAGAATGAAAGTGTTGGTTTGTATGTCCATCCACTGTGTCCAATAACATCAATGAGCGGGTTTTTCATCTCTGCGAGGCTGAATCTGTAGCTGTATGCCTTGCCGAGCTTCCATTTTCCATTTTTGAAAATAAGTCCGCCGCGTATTGCACGGTCGTAACTCAATAAGTCGATCCCTTTGAAGAACGACATTGAGAAAGACGCTTCACCACTCAGGAGGTTGATAGCCTTCTTTCTTGAGATTGACTGATCTTGTGCCAAGACAGTGTGGTCCTTCTCATCAATCCGAATTCTGATGCTCTGAACCATCTTGATGCTGTAGGCAGCAAGTACCTCTCCCCATTTCTCATCTACGATATTCCATGTAACGATTATTCCGTCGTGTCGATCTTTCCTTACTGTAAATGGTACATCAAGATCGTTGATCTTCATCAATCGTTTCCTGAGCTCATCCTCCGCTACAGGTTCAACACCTTGCGGCGGCTTGATAGACATGGCGCGTGATGTGATCCTCATCCATGCAAAGGCGAGAAGCGGCAGGTAGATTGCCAAACAGATCATGAGCACGGCAATAGCCTCGTCACTAGCACCGTCGAATATCGGTATCGTGATACCCCACCAACCCATGCTCCCAAAATAAAAAATAAAGAGCTTGAATATAGTCATCCCTTTCTTTGGCGGCCAGTGCTTGTTTCGTTTGGTCATATGAGCATGATACAGGATCTGCCTGCGGTGATCCATACGGCAAACAAAAAACCCGACCGAAGTCGGATGTTTTGCTGGCGTGCCACGTGAATCCCGGCGACACTAAAATGCCACGTAAAATCAAACTCTCAAGCTGGCGTGCCACGTGAACAGCCGCGTTCACTTGAATACTACGTAAAATCAACTCTCGACTATCGGTTGATCACGTGGCTACGCAAAAACAGCAGACTAGCTGCTGTTTTTACGTGGCGGACCGGACGGGATTCGAACCCGCGATCTCCTCCGTGACAGGGAGGCATGTTAACCGGGCTACACCACCGGTCCGTCTTAATTTCGGGAGAATCGTATCATAAGGGTGCAAATATGGCAATAGGGTGAGTGCGGAGAAGAAAGGGTGGTTTTCCCGCTATTTCATCTCGTTTTTGATCTTATCTAGCAGTGGCCCGTCTTCAAGACGGGCTTTAAAGTTTCCATCTATGAAAGTATCCCATGTTGTATGATGCGGCCGTTTAATTTCCTTGATGTCGACTCCTTGCAGCTTAAACTCATTCACGAGGCTGGTGAGAGTTCCTCGAGCAGGGAACAGCTCGATGTGGTCAAAGCCGCTTTGCTGAGAGCCGTCTGGTTTCTGGTCGGATAGCTCGAGTATGTTGATGGTCCCGAGTTTAGTGTTGATATCGCGCGGCAGGCCGATGATGGAGATCCTGCGACCGGAAACGATAGATTGAAAAATGAACTGACTGTCTGACTCGAATACGGCTCTCATAGACTCGTATTCAGCGGATGAGTCACATTTGAAGCATATATGGTCAGACACGGCTTTTACGTCGTGCTGAGCAATCCACGAGTCATAGGATGTGATCCAGGGCTCGGCTTCGGAGAAAAATTGGTCGATTGACTGGATCATAGCTCTTGATTTCACTCCAGCATATCATAGTGTATAATCAATCCAATGAACACTTATCTTATTGGAGTTGCGGGCCCCTCAGGTGCCGGGAAATCGGTGTTTTGTCGCGCGGCGTTGGAACGTTACCCGTTTGCATCTCGGCTAAAGTTTGATGATTTTTTTCGTGATGAGGCGGATGTGCAGAAACATCCGAATGGTCATGCATTTTGGGATGATCCTCAGAGCATAAAGTGGGACTGGCTCGCGCGAGCTCTTGCTGACCTGAGCGCAGGGAAGTCTACAGAGATTCCTGACTATTCGCGTAAGGAGAATAAGATGGTGGGGACTAAGATCGTCCATCCGGCTCCTGTGATACTCGTTGATGGCTATCAGATACTTTGTGACGAGCGCGTGCGTGAGCACTTGAACATGTCTTTGTTCTTTGAGATTGAGGAGTCGCTTCAGGTGTCCAGACGAATCCAGCGTCAGCCCGATGTCGACAAGGACTACTTGTATCAAGTCATGTTGCCTGCGTACGAGGCTTTCTTGGCTCCAACGAAGCGATTTGCACACCATGTAATAGACTCGGCCCAAACTCCCGCTGCCGTTCAGGCGCAGGCCTACGAGGTACTGGATCCAGAGTTCGAGCGTCTTGGTTTATTGGCTAATAAAGGATAAGATAACCAGTAGTCATCCTGAGGAGGAACGACGTGAGGATCTCATGATGTCAGGAACTTCCTCTAGAACAATGAGATTCTGACGCTCCCGCTCAGAATGACGGTAAAAGTTAATTGATGATATAGAATATGCTCCCGATTTTTTCGAGAATGACAACTGTTGAGCCGACCAAGGTAGAGAAGAGAGATGCGGTAATGCGTTTGATCGATGACAGCTCGCCAACTGGAGGTTTTTATTTGATGTTGTTGTGCGCGACTGTGATTGTGTCTGTTGGGTTGATGATAGGGAACGCCACTATCGTTATTGGAGGAATGCTCGTGTCTCCGTTGCTTGCGCCGTTCTTGAGTCTTGGACTTGGTATGGCGATGGGGGATAAGCGTGTGATTGTAAGGTCGCTGTGGATTGTGGGACTGACCTCGGCATTCGTATTCTTAGTTACATTGTTTATTTCAGTGTTTGTACCGTTTGATAGCGTGAATATAGAGATTTTGAGCCGAATCAAGCCATCTCTAGCATACTTGGTAATCGCGTTGTTCGCCGGTATCGCTGCAACGTTTTCATATATTAAGCCGAAGTTGAGCGTGATACTGCCAGGAGTTGCCATTGCTATTGCTGTTTTGCCGCCGTTGTCCGTGAGCGCGTTGGGTGTGAAGATGTTGGATAGCGATATCGTGTTCGGAGCATTGTCGTTGTATGTGGTAAACATGCTCGGCATTGTATTAGCGAGTGTGGTGGTATTTGCACTGTTTGGGTTTTATCCGTTACGAGGAAAAGCAGAGGGCGAGGTTAAGAGGGAAGAGATGGTTAGCTCGTAGGGACGCCCTTCTGCGCGTCCGCGCCAGCAATTTTTCAGATAAAAAAACGACCCCCGGAACCACAGCTGTGGCCCGGGGGCGTCGTCGTTTCGGCTGAGACTGGCTCAGCTGCCTAGGACCCCGCGGTGGGGTCGAAGGTGGGCGTATCGACCCGCTCGCACGTCAGCGGGATCGGGGTGCCGCTTTCGTTGCGCCACCAGCAGTAGGTGTGCGCGCCGCGGGGCCGCAGGCACTGTGCCAGCCGGTCCCGCCGGGCGTGGGGCGAGGTGTCCACGATCACGCAGTGATCGGGGTCGACGTCGACGTAGAACGAGTCGTCCTCCGCCGAGTCGTCGTCGTCCGCCGCGGCGATGACGGGGCCCGGGTTCGACGGGATCAGCATGCTGATGGCCCAGAAGCCGACGAGCAGGGTCAGCACGATCAGGCCCACGGGCAGGATCCAGCTCTTCTTGGGCTCGTCGTCGTCCGTGTCCGTGTCGTCGGGGTTGCCGCCGCCGTCGTCGTCGGGGTTGCCGCCGCCGGGGTTGGCGAGGGCGTCCGCGTCGTCGTCGATCTCGTCGTCGTCGATCTCGTCGTCGTCGATCTCTTCGTCGTCGATCTCGTCGTCGTCGATCTCTTCGGTGTTGCCGCCGCCGTTGCCGGCGTTGGCTTCGTCCAGGATCGTGGCCGCGTCCTCGTCCACTTCGTCCGGGTTCACCGGAAGCGCGTCAGGGTCCGTGGTCTCGATCGGGTCGTCGGTCTCGTTGCTCATGTCATCTCCTCGTTGAGCCCTGTGGCTCGGGTGGTCGTGGGGCACCGAAATGCTAGGATTCAGCTTTCTCGGATCATCGCTTTATACCAAAAATTTAGGGATTTGTCAAGTCTTGGGCCAGTTTTAGCCAAATTATACAAAAATACCGGTGGAACGAGCGTTCCACCGGTAAGGTCTCATCTGCCTCTCAGCCTGCCTGCCAGCCGCGCTTGGCGCTGCCGAACCAGTCGCTGAGCGTAGCTGCCGTAGACGACCTCTGTGTCGTCTTCCGGAGCCTCGACGCTCGTCTGCGTGTCATCGGACACGCGTCGCGTCGCTGGCTCCGGATCTGGCACGGCCGTGTTGGCCGCGACCCTCGAGTCAGCTCGAGCATCCTCTGCAGCCTCACGAGCAACCGCGAGCTCCGCGCTCATGGCCTCGAGCTCGCTCTTGGCGGCCTCGAGCTCCGATTCGGCTGCGTCCACCTTGCCGTCGAGACGACTGATGATCGTCCCGTCGAAGGTGTGCGCTCCCCTGAGCCGAGCTTCTTGCTCTTCCAGCTCGGAGATGCGCGCATTCAGGCGCGCCGTGTCCGTGCCCTGGTAGTCGGCCTGGAGCTCGGAGTACTTGGTCTCCAGCTCCGCGTAGTCCGACTCCAGCATGCTCTTCATGCTGAAGTAGAGCGTGCCCATGAGGATTACTCCCAGGAGCGATGCGACCACGATGATCCATCCCGGACCACCGTCGGCTGCCTCGTTGATCACGCCCGGCTCGTCCAGGTCGTCGTCATCGTGCACGACTTCGTTGTGCAACGTAGCGTCGAGGTCTTCGCCGCGCTCGTAGTCCTCACCGCGAGCGATGAACTCTTCGAGCATGTCGTCCGTGTCGCGCACTGGCGGCTCGGATCCATCTTCCTCGACCGTTCCGGTTGCTGCCGGAGAGTCGTCGATGACCACCGCCATCGCAACCCCTGACCCCTCCGAGTCGTCTTCTTCGCCACCCAGAGTGGCCGGGACCGCTCGCGGCGGCAGGAAGCCGTCACCAACTTCCGACACCGGGAACCTGTCTGGAAAGTGTTCACCCTTGTTGGGGCCGTCATCTGCCATCTTGATCTGTCCGGCCTCGGGCGGGTCGAGCTCTTTCTCTTGCTCTTTGGTCATGTCTCCTCCTCGTGCAATTTCCGCACGCACCACAAAACGCGGTACGACATAAGTATATAACATTAATATTCGATTTGATCAACCCCTAAATCAAAAACGACCCAGCCTTTCGCGAAAGGCGGGGTCGTTTTGATTATTTTACAGTTTCAACGACCTTCTTGAATACTTCAGGCTTGTGCTCTGCAAGGAAGGCGAGGGACTTTCGGTCCAACTCGACGTTCTTACCCTTGAGCGCATTGATGAAACGGCTGTAGCTCATTCCCAATGGGCGAACTGCGGCGTTTATCTTCAATGTCCAAAGTCTTCGGAAATCACGCTTTTTAGCGCGACGGTCTCGATAAGCGTACTGACCAGCTTTTAGGGCTGCGGGTCGAGCAAGACGGATCTTGCTTTTTCGTCCCCATTTGAACCCTTTAGTCTTTGAAAGCAGGTTTTTTCGACGCTTAACATGCTGTTTTCCTCGTGTAACTCTTGGCATATTATAGTCCTTGGTATGGCAATCCGGCCTTCAAAGCACTCTTGTGCACTGAAGAAAGCTTCAAATCACGACGTTTTCGACGTGTCTGATTCCCGGTTGCTCTTGCGTTAAAGTGGCCCTGTCCCTCTCGTCGTTTCATCACCTTTTTGTTGCGGGTGATCTTGAAACGCTTAGCGATGGCCTTTGTTGTCTTCAGTTTCATAATGGGCCAATCCTACTTCATTCCTATCACCATTGTCAAGCGTGCCCCTTGCCTTGTGAAGGCCTGTTCGATATTTACCTCGATTTCATGGACTTCCTTCAAAATCTTGATAAATTCCTCCATAACCTCTCGTCCTCGCTCAGCATGAGCTTTTTCACGCCCTCGAAGCACAATTTCTAGCTTAACCTTGTCTCCACGCTTGAAAAACTCGAGCGCTCGCTTCATACGAACATCTCGATCGTGCTCTCCAATACGGGCAGAAAGCCGGATTGACTTGGTTTCGGTTTGCTTGCTCTGAGCCTTCTGCTTTCGAGCTTGCTTTTCTTTCTGATACTTAAACTGACCAAAGTCCATAAGCTTCACAACCGGAGGCTTGGCTTTTGGTGAAACCATCACGAGATCAACCTCTCTTTCGTTTGCGAGCTTGAGAGCCGCTTCTTTCTTCATCTCGCCGATTCTCTCACCGGTGTCTGTAATAACATAAACATCCTCAGATGTAATCTGTTCGTTTGCCTGAAAAACAGGACCTTGTGCTTTAGCTTGTTGTCCGCGTCGGCGGCGTCTATGAATTCGCATTGCTGAATGATTCTGATTAGTACTTAAATCAGGTTTCATGTTTTAGGATACGGATGTTTAGCGTAGTCACTAAACCTCAATAACCTAAAATTTGTAACCCATTTTTCGTGAAAGCCTCTGTTGATAGGGCTTGCCATTCGAAGCTCTATGGCGGGTCCTTCTTCGCACAAGGCTACGAAGGACATTCTTCGTTCATCAACTTATGAGTAGTGATGCGAAGAATGGTGGAGACGGTGGGAGTCGAACCCACGTCCGATATGGGAGTCAATGAAGCGTGTACAAGCATAGTCTGACTTGATTACACTTATCGATAAAGGCCAGACATAAATACGATAAGCGGTTCACCCGTCAAACACGACGTCCTGCCACGGGTGCAGACAGAGGTCGTCCCTTATGAAGTTACACCAAGATGATCGTATAAGGAGTCAGATCATTTGATGAGCGGTCGCGCTTAGGCGAGTGCTAATGCAGGTGTAGGAATGCTGAAAGCATTCTTAACCTTTGTGAAAATGTTTGCAGTTGTTCACTGCATCGAAGTGTTTACGAGGTTACGATGCATCCTCGGCTTGCGCAGGCAAAGAATCGTCATACGTCGATACCTGGCGTCCCCTTGTTCTAGCAAAATCGCTGGGAGTATTTTCAATTTTGCAATTCAGCAATTTTCAAATGTTTGAGTTCATTCTTTGTTTCTAAAAAATAAATCCATCCAAAAATTGAAAATTGGCCAATTGCAAAATTGAAAATTTACCTAGAGACGTACTTGATTGTACGCGCTTCTCGATCTAACTCTCTTTTCTTGATTGTGTCGCGCTTTTCGAACTCGCGCTTACCACGACCAAGACCAATTTCGAGTTTTATTTTACCGGCCTTAGTATAGAGCGAAATTGGCACAATTGTCAAGCGTTCTCCCTCCATTTTCTTACGCCACTTGATTATCTCTCGTTTGTGTAGAAGTAGCTTCCGATCACCCGTAGGATCATAGCTATCATCCGGTCCTGCGTGCGTGTATCTAGAAATGTGGGCATTCTTGAGCCATGCCTCGTTTCCTCGTATCAGGATAAATGCTCCTTGCAGCTTTGCTTGTCCAGTTTTGACAGCTTTCACTTCCTGTCCAGATAGCGCAATACCAGCCTCAAGGGTATCCAGGATTTCGTAGTCGAATCTTGCTCTTTTATTGTTTGCTAGCTTTGGCATATTCGCAAGTAGTATATGTTATAATGACGATACATAAAAGGAGGTATGCCAAAACGACTTATCAAGCCGACTAATATTACGATTTCTACAGGGACAGTTATCAGGATCCTAGCTGTTTTGATTGGAATAACTTTCTTGTGGTTCATCCGTGACATCATGGCCATTTTCTTTGTAGCCTTGTTGCTAGCTGCGTTGATCGAGCCATTCGCGTCTTGGTTCGAGAAGAAACATATTCCGAGAGGACTCGGCGTGATTGTTGTATATATACTTTTGCTTTCCGTGATGTCGTTGGGACTGACCATCATCTTGCCGCCGCTCATTGGCCAGATCATAGAGTTGAGTAAAGGCCTTCCAGTTACATACGTGGAGGCGAGAGAGGTTTTGGAACAGATTGTTGCGATATCTCAAGAGTACGGCTTCTCAGAGAACCTTGCGTCGAGTCTGGGCGGGCTGCAGGATGGAATCACATCTACAATTGAAGGTCTCTTTGTCACAGTGAAGGGAATCTTTGGAGGGCTTGCAACTTTGATGTTTGTGATGGTTGTGGCGTTCTACATGGTTATAGAAGAGGACCTTGCAAAGAAAGTGTTCAGGCATTTCGCTCCCAAGAAATACCAGCCATACTTGTCAGGATTGGCGAGCCGAATTCAGACCAAGCTTGGAGCTTGGCTGCGTGGGCAGATTATATTGATGTTCATCATCGGTTTGTTGACTTACGTTGGGTTGTTGATAATTGGAGTCGACTACGCACTCGCTCTTGGAATCTTTGCGGGAATAGCAGAAATCGTGCCGTACGCCGGTCCGATCATTGCGATGGTTCCTGCTGTGATCATCTCGTTTACAATCTCGCCACTTAAGGCGATCATTGTGGCGGCGATGTACTTTGGTATTCAGCAGCTTGAGAACAGTGTGCTTACTCCTAAGATTATGGAGAAGTCGGTTGGTTTGAACCCAATCATCAGTTTACTGTCGTTGCTTGTAGGATTTAGGCTTGGTGGAGTGTTGTTTGAGAGCCTTCAGTTATTTGGAAACATTATAGGAGCCTTGCTCGCGATTCCAGTGGCGACGATGATAGCCGTAGTGATGCGAGACTTTATTGGAGAGTTTGATAAGAGACGCTCCGAGTAATATGCGTAAACATCTCGTTTGGTTCCCATTCTTATTAGTAGCACTCACTGTCATACTCGCTTTGACAATTGTTTTTGTTGATAGAGACAGGGTGGAGCTAGCGGAAACTTTGAATACTTACCAGCAGGCCGAGGAGAGCGTGCAGACGATAGGGCTCGACCCGTCTCTGTATCGAGATGCTGCAAGAGAGGCATTGTTACCAGTTTGGGGCGCTGTTGATTCTGGCACTGGTGACGTCAACGTGGTAAAAGGTGTGCGTGACAGTGTTTTGGAATTGCGTGTTTCTCAGGAGGATAGAGATACACATATCTTGTTGGTGGCAGCCTTAAACACGCTTATCACCGGAATACAGGGCGACGAGACAGCATTGGCGGACGCTCAGATTCGTTTTGAAGAATTAACTCAAACAACTCTATGGCTGAGGACAGAAAATTAGGTGCATCCGGTGTTGCATTGGGTGCTTGCGGAGGATGCGCGTTGATAGTTATCATCGGCATTATTTTTTTATACATAGCAGCGACGAAGACTGGATTGGTGGGGAAGTCGGAATCTATTCCAGAACCTTCGCGTACAGTTGAAGTCGGTGACTCTACGTTGGATAGCGTTAAGACAGATCTTGTCGCGTCAGTACTACGGTCCTTGAAAAATGGGGAGGCGCAGGTTGTGGTATCGGAAGAGATGTTGACGTCGATATTGCGCGACGACCTTGCAGATGTTGCAGCGCAGGAAGGGCTCGACTTCACGCGGGCGCAAGTAGCTATCACAAACGAGCAGCTTGAGTTTTACTTGCCGATCGAACAGGATGGGAAGAAGACGGCTCTTACGATGCTAATCACGCCGGTATTAACGGATGGTGATATTCATCTAGACCTAACCGAGGCACGTCTTGGAACACTCAAGGCTCCTGGGTTTGTTACACAGGTTCCAGAGAATCTGATCAATGACGCAATCAATAAGCAACTTGAAACCATTGAGGATTCATTTGAGCTCACATCTTTGACTTTCGAAGAGGGGTCCATGACATTGTCAGGCAAGGTTTCTATTAAAGGTATCCCAGGATTTTAAACATGCTTCTAGTAGTACGCACAATCCCTTTCTTGTTGGGTGTAATGACGGCCGGTTTGCTGTTGCTGATTTCTGCTTTGCCAAACCTTGTATTGCTGTTATCGATACTCACTGTTCTAGGGGTAACTTACGGTATTGGTCATCTCACTGGATTCGGAAAAGACCTTGAGGGTTGGTGGCACGTCGCAGTTACTCCGGTTCTGTTCGTGATCTCTACGATCGCGTTTATGCTGTTCGTTGAGTCGCAGATACTAATACTAGTTTTACCGATCGCGGCTGGTGCGTTTACATTTTTCTTTGCAGAGCATCTATTCCGGTTTGTGCATCTACCAAGCCTTTACCAGCCATACGCGCTTGAGCACACCTCGCTCGTGCTACACGTTGCGTCTATGTTCTTTCTGTCGACCGCCTTTTACGGATTGCAAACGTTTTTGCAGATTCCAGTGTGGCTGCTCGCGATATTCTTTTTCGCCTTCTCCGCTATGATGGTGTACGAGACATTGTGGGTGAGTAAGATAAAGGACACTAAGGCTGTGCGTGTTGCGGTGATCGGCGGCTTGATGTTCACCGAGCTCTTTGTAGTGTTCTCGTTCTTGCCAACCAGCTTCTTTGTGAACGCGGCGGCGTCGACGTTGGTGTTCTATGTATTCCTGGGAATCATGAGAGCATCGTTCTTGCAGCGCTTATCTAAAGTGGTCCTTAAGCGATATGCAATGTTGGGCATATTCATGCTCATTCTTTTATTCGTTACAGCACGTTGGGTATAATATGAAACTGTTTTCAAGACGAAATACTATTCTTGCAGTCGTGATCATTGTCGTATCCCTGCTGTCTGCAACTATCGGAGCCCTTGTTGTTGGGTCTTCTTTGGATCAGTACATTGCTTCGCTAGATACCATTGGCAGAAATGTTGTAGCGATAAACTCTGTAAAACCACACGCTTTTCCTGGGTCAGCGCAGGAGGCGCTCGCTAGGGTGAAGGAAAAGGCGGAGTACTCATCTCTTCCTATTGTAAACATCAGGGACACTGTCCATTCACATGGGGTAGTAGTCTCAAGATCAATCGGAACTGCAACCGCTTTAAC
>JABIWD010000010.1 GCA_018701105.1 Candidatus Uhrbacteria bacterium
CTCCACGGAATTCGACTTCCATTGGCGCATCCCGTGATCTGATTCGTGATCGTCTCAAACATCAACTCCATGACGACGTAAACCGCTTCTGGCACATCTTCATCGCTGGACAAACGAATACGCCCCGTACGATAAACGCGAACGATATTCGGGTGCGGCGAGCGAAACAAGATCCGCGCCTCTTTCAAGGCTCGTGCCAAGATATTCGTTACCGCCTTACAGTTCGGAGCTGCCTTCCTTGGCATACTTGCAGCAATCTGCTCCGGGTCAATCACCTTGATTGCGACCGGAATGTCGCCATGCTTGTCGTAAGCAGAGTACACAGTCGCCATTCCACCGCGACCGATCACTTCTCCGATTTCGAAATCCGGAAGCCCCCCAGCAAGGAGAGTCCGGGCCAGATCTTGGCTCATATCTCCTCCTGAAGAGATTGATGGTACGGGATGTAGACTGGACATCTTCACTGACTCCAAGGAATGGATGGTGGAAGGTAGCGAGTCGACAGCACAGCGCCATCGCCTCCGATTTGTTGGACGGTAGCTCCTGCATCAAGGTCGCGAGTGCGTTCGATCACGCCGTCGACCGCGAAGGTGAATCCCTCGGGTGCGACAATCGGATCGTCCACGCTTGCGAAGTTGGCTGCCGAAGCGTACATGCGATGAATCGGGTGGGAGCCAGGAATCGACGCGGGCAGCCTCCAAAGAGCCGATGCGCGACGAGCGGAATGCAGCGATACTGCTACCGCTTCCTTGTCCCCACTTGCAAGTGAAACGATGGCCATCATGCCGTGAACGCTCGCTGCCGCCGAAGGCGTCAATCGTTCGTTCAAGCATGAAAGAGTATCAGCAGTCGCGGGCCCGAAAGCCAGCAACTCGTCAACCTCCATGTTCACCATGAGTGATGCAGCACGCACGTCGACTCGCTCGAAGGTGTCGACCGTGACGCCTTCGCAGCTGATCTGCGAGGTCGGCGCGGCTTCTTCCTTCATGTCTTGGGCCAAGGCGGCCCCCGCGAACAGCAATGCGATGAATGCATGCATGGTTTTCTCCTCCGAAACGGATGTGGTGTGTGATCTGAGATTTGAAAGAATCGGAACAAGGTGTCCCGTCACACAAACTTTCGCAAATATTAGCCATTTTGTCAAGGTAAAATTGACAGAAATTAACTAATGCTCGCGAAATATAGTCACGAAAAAGGCCTCGTGCTACTATATCGCTATGATTATGCTAAAACAAGCTCTAAAACAAACATTTGCGGACCCATGCGGATGGTCAGTCTTTATCGTAAGCTCGATCGGACTCTTTCTACTCCTACTGCTAATTCCGGTATGGACTACTCCAGGAAATGACATATACTTTCAAATAGAGCTTCTAGGGCTATGGGGTACACTACTTGTTGCCATCCTCTCAATTGGAAACGGACTCCTAATCACCATGCAAACTGTGATTCGTCATAAGCAAAAAGAATCGTCAGCCGCAAAAAAAGTTGTAAAGGCAACTACGCTATCTGGAATTCTATTAGGATCTTTGGCATCTACCCTCGCATGTGCCGCATGCTACTCATCAATACTTTCACTATTCGGTTTTGGGGCCACGGCATTCGTCGTCGAATACAGAACCTACATTGCAATTGGCGCAGTCCTCCTTACTGCTGGCGCAATCCACTACTCTGCAAAGCGATTAAACAACGCCTGCGCCGTCTGCCACATATAGCTCGAAATTATATCCAACTGTATAAGTTTTCCATATGAAAAAACCTTCATCACAAACCACCCGCTGGTTCTTCATCCTAATTAGCGTTCTGGTACTGTATTTATTCTGGCAGGTCGTGCAGCCTTTCGCCGTTGTACTAATCACAGCCGGTATCGCTGCGATCTTACTGTCACCAATCGACAGAAGTGTACAAAAACTGATCAAGTCCAGAAAACTATCAGCACTTGCGATGATCCTCGGCTTTCTTCTGGTAATCGTTGTTCCGCTTTTTATAATCGGAGTCCAGATGGTACAAGAGGCGTCGGACATTATCGATCTTTCAATCGGAGACGACGGCTGGGTTCATACATTCGACATCTCACAAAATGCTTTAGTCACATCTTTGCCGGAAGTTGTGCAAGAACAAATTCTTGAAGTCGATGTTGTAGAACTTGGAAAAGGTATTGCCGGATGGGCACTTGAAAACGTTGGTCGCATATTCTCAAGTACCGCAACTCTCATCTTCCACACGTTCATCTTCTTTATCGCCCTGTACTATTTCTTAGTAGATAGAAAAAAGATCCATAAGTTGGCTCTGGATTTAAGTCCGTTCACCGACAAGCTAGATGATCAGATCTTAAAACGGATCTCGCTCACTGTTCGATCTGTGATGCTCGGCGCACTGGTCGTCGCACTCGCGCAAGCCATCTTTGCAACGATTGGTCTAACTATCTTCGGAGTACCAGGTGCACTTCTGTGGGGATCACTCGTAATCATCGCAGCACAGGTTCCAATGCTTGGAGTAGCACTCATCATGGGTCCTGCTGTCGCATATCTGTTTGTAACCGGTCATCCACAAGCCGCTATCGGACTTCTTATTTGGTCTGTAGTTGTAGTTGGATTGGTAGATAACGTACTTTCTCCGAAGTTAATCGGATCGAAAACAAAAATGAACGAACTAATGATTCTAGTTTCAATCTTGGGAGGGCTTCAATATTTCGGAGCTATCGGATTCATTCTAGGGCCAACTATTTTAGCTGCCGTTATGGTAGTAGTTGAGCTTTATAAGAACGGGATGTTGGAAAACGGAAAGAGTTAGAAAGTCTTTAAACTACGGATATAAAAAGCACTCGGTTAACGCCGGGTGTTTTTAATGTGCGTATTGTTTGAAAAGTAGAAGACCCACCGTTTGCACGGGGGTCCACGTAGAGTTGCGAGGTACAGGAATCGAACCTATACTGAGAAGCTAACCACTCCTCGCAGAGAATGTGTAAAGCACGTTCATTGGCTTAGAATACCAGGATGGCACCGGTGACGCTTCGGACATCACCCAATGACGTACTTCATACAAACTGCGACTATATAAGCAAAAATACGCCTAATTGTCAACCCTATAGTGCAGATATATTATGAGCGCATAAAGTAATAGACCCGCCGCTTGCACGGGGGTCCTACGAGAGATTGCAAGGTAAGGGAGTCGAACCCATCAGCATAAAGCTGACCAATTCCTTGCAGAGTTTGCACGACATATACTGGCTTAAGGTGACCCCAACATGGGGTCGAGGTGCGGCGATCGATCCTATGCCCCTGACC
>JABIWD010000059.1 GCA_018701105.1 Candidatus Uhrbacteria bacterium
CGCCGGTACATGAAGGGCGCGTACAAGGCGAGGGCCGGGTACGACGCTGACGTGGCGAAGCTGCTACGTAAGACGGCAGATGGCTTGGATGCATTCGTTAACGATTTCCGGATCATGGAGATCGTCGCAGACCCACCGTTGCCGGAGGGTTTCGTCGATGAGCTCGAGAAGATCGCGATGAGGGCTCAGGAGGTCTATCGCAGCAGGGCGGATATCTTCTCGCGGGATGCTGTGGCGATGCTCGAGACGGTGGATGCTCATCCGAAGTGGATGAGCAGCAACATCGCTTTCTTCAGGGGGGCGTGGAATCATGACAGGTGGGGCTGTCGGCTCGTGATCGCTGTGGATGGCGTCGACGCCATCCAGGACAAGGTGATGCGGCCACTTCAGGAGTTTGCGAACAACCTCGCGCTGGCTTCGCCGGAATCTGGTACGAGTTCGAGCGATGGCGAGACTGTCGTGAGCCCGTAGTCAGGAAACTGGCCCGACCGACTAGACGTGAACGGGGCCCATCCGGGGTCCCGTCTTTTCTTTAAAACTCTTCCCAATTACGCTAACCTTTGCTAAACTCTCTGTGTATGATCATATTACTTATGGGCCCTCAGGGGTCAGGAAAAGGGACTCAGGGCGATCTTTTAGCGAAAGAGCTTGGTGTGCCACTATTGGGCACAGGTGCTTTGCTAAGGGCAGAAATTGCTACTGGATCGGATCTTGGCAAGGAAATTGCCAATATCATTAATGCTGGAAATCTGGTACCTCCAGACCTAGCAACAAAGACCATCGCTGAGCGTCTAAAACAAGACGATGCAAAAGACGGTGCGTTGGTAGACGGTTATCCAAGAGACGAGGACCAGTTGGCTATGATGTTTAATCACTTCACACCCGACATTGCTATCGTGCTCGAGATAAACGACGAGACCGCAGTGGAGCGACTCGGAGGGCGGTGGATATGCCCAGATGGTCACGTATGGAACGTAAACTCGAAGCCCACAAAGGTGGAGGGTAAGTGTGATCACGATGACAAAGAGTTGTCTCAGCGAATTGACGATAAAGAAGATGCGATACGACAGCGTCTAGCGGTTTATCATAAAGATACCGCACCTCTCATGGCGGGGCTCGCAGAGAAGGGAGTAAAAGTTATTCGCATTGATGCTTCTGGGACTATCGAAGAGATTCAGGATCGTATCAAGTCAATTATCAAATAACATGGCATTAATCAAAACAACGGAAGATATTGAGAACCTTCGCATTGCTGGAGCTCTTTTGAGTAAGGCACTTGGCGAGGTTATAAAAGCGGTTAAGCCCGGTGTTACGATGGCGGACATGGATAAGATTGCAGAGAAGACCATTCGTGATGGCGGAGGTAAGCCTGCTTTCCTTGGATACAAGGCTGGTGGCGATTCTCCATTTCCATCGACTGTTTGTATTTCACGAAATGAGGAAGTGATTCATGGTACTGGCGATCGTACAGTGGTACTCGAAGAGGGTGACATCGTAGGATTCGACATCGGACTTTGGATGAATGACGTTGCAGTGGACATGGCGATGACCGTTCCCGTTGGTGATATCTCCGGCGAGGCTCGTTCACTACTGAATGTTACAAAGGCAGCGCTTGCTAATGGAATTAAGGCGGCTAAGGCTGGCGTGCCATTGCAGAATATTTCTCAGGCTGTCGAGAATACGATCAAGCCGCACGGCTACGGGATCGTTACGAGCTACGGAGGGCACGGCGTTGGACATGAAATTCACGAAGAGCCGTTCGTTCCCAATTACGTTTCAAAACATCTTCCAAACCCCAAACTAAAATCAGGAATGGTTCTTGCACTTGAACCGATGGTTACGCTTGGAACAGAGGACGTCGATATTCCAGAGGGCGATTGGACCGTGGTGACAGGAGACAATTCCTGGGCTGCGCATTTTGAGCAGACGATTGCGATCAATGAGACAGGTGCCGAGATTATTACACCTTTCCCAGAGGTATGAAGCGGATTCTAGGTATCGACTTTGGAACAAAGCGACTTGGATTCGCATTGGGAGACCCTATGCTGAAGCTCGCAGTTCCATTGGAGGTTGTTGAGCTCGGAGACAAGGACCCAGTTAAGCTTGTTTGGTCCATGGTGGAAGAGGACGGGTACGATCACATTGTAATCGGTACACCTTTGACATCCGACGGTGACTCAACAGACATGAGTTTGGTCGTTGATGAGTTTGCGAAGAGCGTAAAGTCTATTACAGGACTCGAGGTCACGCTCGTTAACGAGCATCTTACATCCAAAGCTTCCGATCAGCTCGCAGACGAGTCTGGATCTGGCCGGCATGACGATTCGTTGGCAGCTATGTTGATCGTGCAGGAGTTTCTTAACGAGATTGACGATTCGAAGTAATGATCTGAGATATGACAAGTATAATTACAGGCGTCGTGATTGCATCGCGTGATCATAAAGAGACGGATCGTTTTTATACTGTCTACTCAAGGGAGCGAGGGAAGATCCGGATACTCGCAAAGGGAACTAGGAAGTTCAAGAGCAAGCTTGCTGCGCACATGACGCCGTTCACTGAACTGCAGATCATGATTGCGCACGGAAAGATGTGGCCTAAGCTTGCGAGCGTTGAGCGTCAGATAGACTTTCGATGTATCAGAGAGGACCTGACTTTGTATGGGCTAGGTCTTGGACTTAACGAGCTGCTGTATCGTGCGATTGGTGATCAGGAGCCGGACGATAAACTCTATGATTTCTTGATTGACGCATATTCCTGGATTCAAACCTTGCCAGAACTCGAGTCACAGCGTTTGCAGTTCGTGCACAGTGCGCTTACATTGAAATGGCTCGTAATGATCGGCTTTGGTCCGCATTGTGACGCCTGTGTGAGCTGCCACAAGGCCCATACAGAAGTGTCTGATCCTCACGTTACAGTTTCCCACGGTGGCCTCGTTTGCCACGTCTGCGTGGTCGAGAGACGGCTTCAGTTTGCCGACGCTCGTCGTATATCATCGGAGACTCTCGCAGCGTTAAGGTTCCTAGCGACCGCGCCATTTGAGTCGTTGCTTACAGAGGAACTCGATCCGATACTCGAGTTGCTGATAGATATACAAGACGAGTTTATACATTATCATTTAGAACGCGATCTACGAGTACCAGTATTTCTGGACCAGCTTGTAGCGAGCAACCGTGAAACATCAACCTAACCAAAAACCATATGACACCACGAATTGATCAACTTTCAGAACATATCGACAGCGAAGTCACATTGGAAGGTTGGGCGTACAATGTGCGTTCATCCGGAAAGATTGCATTCGTGCAGTTTCGGGATGGCTACGGTTTTGTGCAGGTTGTATTTGAGCCGGGCAATGTTGATGCTGCTCAGTGGGAGCTAATTGAGAAGCTCGACATGGAGTCATCGATACGAGTTTCAGGTACGGTTGTGAAAGATGACCGATCGCCAACTGGAGTAGAGATTCAAGGAACTAAGATCGAGCTTCTGGGAGAGTCTGTTGATTACCCAATCTCAAATAAAGAACATGGAGTCGACTTTTTGATGGACAACCGTCACTTGTGGCACCGGTCAAAGAAGCAGTGGGCGATTCAGAGAGTTCGAGACACTATTCGTCGAGCTACTACCGAGTTTTTTCACGAGCAAGGTTTCATTCAGTTCGATTCTCCGATTTTGACACCCAACGCAGCTGAGGGAACGACAGAATTGTACGAGGTGGACCACTTTGGTCGACCCGCCTTCTTGGCACAGACCGGTCAGCTCTATGCTGAGGCTGGAATTATGTCGCATAACCGAGTTTACGACTTTGGTCCTGTGTTCCGTGCGGAGAAAAGTAAAACACGTCGTCATCTAAACGAGTTTTGGATGATGGATGCAGAGATGGCGTTTACAGATTGGCAGGGGAACATTCAAATTCAGGAAGATCTCACTCTGTTCATCATCAAGAAGGTGCTCGAGGAACGGCGATACGAGCTTGAGATTCTGGAGCGCGATGTAAGCAAGCTCGAGAGTATCAAGGGTCCATTCCCACGCGTGCATCACAAGGATGCGGTGAAGATGCTGCAAGAGATGGGTAGCGATATCAAGGACGATGCGGACATGGGAGCGGATGATGAGACTATGTTGATGAACAAATATGAGACACCGATATTCGTAACGCAGTATCCCGCGAAGGTGAAAGCGTTTTACATGAAAGAGGACCCAACGGACTCGAGTCGAGTCTTGTGTTCAGACATGCTCGCGCCAGAAGGGTACGGTGAGGTCATTGGAGGGTCAGAGCGTGAGGTTGACCTCAAGATACTCGAGCGAAAGATCGACGAGTGGGGGCTGCCTCAGAAAGACTTTGAATGGTACAAGGACATTCGACGCTATGGATCAGTACAGCATTCAGGATTTGGATATGGACTGGAGCGCATGGTTGTATGGATGTGTGGACTTCAGCACGTGCGAGAGTCGATTCCGTTCGCGAGGACGCTGAGTCGATTGGAGCCATAGTATTTAAAATGCAAAGCCGCCCGCCGTGGAGAACCACGGGGGCGGTTTTGAGTTGAAGGGGTGATCAGGCCTGGGCCTGGATCGGGTGGTCGGTGTCGGCGAGGACTTCGGTCACGTAGTTCGTGAAGTCGTAGCCGTCGTCGTCCTCACCCAGGTCTCGGTCGGCCGCACGCATGCGAGCCTTGAACACGTCCCAGACGTCGGTCGAGCCGTCGAGCGGCTTGCCGTCGGCGCGGTGCTTGTCGAAGAACGCCTTGACCTGCTCGGCGGTGAGGCCGAACACGTCGATCGATCGCCACATGCACATCATCACGCCCGTGGGCATGCCTTCCGGAATCTGTCTGCTGGGGTCACTCGAGGTTGCGCTCATCCCTGTCTCCATGTAATCATCCGATCGCAAAGCGCGATAGGAGCCCGAAGATCTCTGATCTTGGAACGCAGAAATGTACCATAAATATTCTTGTTTGTCAACCAGGAGAACCGAATATTCCGCTAACCTTAGTCAAATGTTGACAGGAATACCGTGCCGTGGTTTAATGCTGTCACGTCAATCGAGGTGCCAAAACCAAGTTGATATGCAAAATTTCGCCTTAGGGCGATTTTTTGGTTGGGTTTGACATGGGCTCAAGTTCGTGATGTAATGTGTTTACTTAGACGAGGCAATGGCCTTCATTCTAGTGACGCAACAGACCTCTCAATTTATTGGGGTTTTTTTGTTGTAAACGATTCATGTGTCATCCTGAGGAGGAACGACGTGAGGATCTCATCGTTCCAGAAGCGCGCTCTAGAATAATGAGATCCTAACATTGCCACTCAGGATGACATTTACTAGAATTGTCGCGTCCCCGCTCAGAATGACACTTGGATCCACCACTTTTCCCGGGTTCGTGAGCTTTAATTATCAACAATATCTGCTATAATTACCCTATATTCGAGCTCGTAAGAGCATTATTTCTTTTTATGATTGAACGACAGCTAGCGACAGATACTATCGAGAAGGTGGGGGAACGAGTCACTATTATGGGTTGGGTGCATGCGCGCCGCAACATGGGTAAGGTTGCCTTTTTAGATATGCGAGATCGCACGGGCATTTTGCAGGTTGTTGTAGTACCTGGTGAGCTCGACGATGATGCTTCACGCGAGATCGTAGCGGACATCCGACCGGAGTACGTGCTCAAGATCGAGGGAGAGGTACAGGCTCGTGGTGCTAAGCAGATCAATGACAAGATGGCGACGGGGACTGTTGAGATCTTGGCGAAGAAAATTGAGATTTTGAATACTGCCGAGACTCCGCCGTTTGAGCTCGATCGTGATACGAGTGCGGTGACTGAAGAGGCTCGTCTTGCTTATCGATACCTCGACCTTCGAACCGAGCGCATGACAAAGAACATGCGAATGCGCGGAAAAGTTTTTCAGTTTATTCGAGAGTATCTAACAGGAAGTGACTTTACCGAGATCGAGACGCCGATTCTTACGAAGGGGACACCTGAAGGTGCTCGTGAGTATATCGTTCCGTCACGATTGTATAACGGGAAGTTTTACGTATTACCTCAGGCGCCTCAGCAGTTTAAGCAGTTATTGATGACTGCAGGGATCGAGAAGTATTTCCAAATGGCGAAGTGTTTCAGGGACGAGGATCAGCGAGGAGACCGTCAGCCTGAGTTCACGCAGATGGACCTTGAGATGAGTTTCGTAGACCGTGAGGATGTTATGACACTTATTGAGTCCATGCTGATTGAGGTTGTAAACAAATTGTATCCAGAGAAGAAAATTCAGCAGGTTCCGTTTCCTCGTATCAGTTACAAGGAGGCGATGGATAAGTATGGTAACGACCGTCCGGACTTTAGAAAGAATCCGGAGGATCCGAACGAGCTCGCATTCGGTTGGGTGATAGACTTTCCATTCTTTGAGAAAGATGACGAGGGAAGTTGGACGTTCACGCACAACCCATTCTCATCTGCGATGCCAGAGTTTGCGAACGACCTAGCGAAGAAAGAAAATATCGAGAACATCATCGCATCACAGTACGATGTAATTTTGAACGGGTTCGAGATTGGTGGAGGGTCTATTCGTAACCACAAGCCTGAAGCGCTCAAGGCAGTACTCGAGATTCTGGGGAACGATGCTGAACAGATGGATGAGCAGTTTGGTCACATCCTGAAGGCGTTCGAGTTTGGCGCACCACCTCACGGAGGTATCGCTCTTGGCATGGATCGCGTCATGGCGATCCTCCAAAATGAGCCTAACATTCGCGAAGTTATGGCCTTTCCAAAGGATGGCCACGCCAAAGATCTGATGATGCGAGCACCGAGCCCGCTGTCAAAGAAGGCTTTGCGTGAGGCGAACATCGAAGTTTTGTCAGAAGAGGAATAGACTCGATGACTCAATACGAAGTCAAAGTTGAAAAGTTTGAAGGACCGCTCGCGGTCCTTCTTGAGCTTATAGAAAAGCAGAAGATGGATGTGTCGGAGGTTAGTCTCGGGTCGATAACAGAAAGTTTTTTAAAACATATCGAACTTGTAGAAGAGGTCGCGCCGAACCAACTCGCAGATTTCCTGATTGTCGCAGGACGCCTCTTGTACCTGAAGTCAAAGCTGCTATTGCCCGAGCTCACGATCGAAGAGGACGACGACATGAACTTGGCGGATCAGCTAAAGCTGTACCAACGGTTCGCAGAAGCAGCAGTGCGACTCTCAGACATGATCGGATCCCAACGGATTGCGTATCGAGGACCACGTCTAAAGCTCGACGTACCAGCATTCTCGCCGCCTCCGAGCTTGCAGGCTGAAGATCTTGCCGCGGCGTTGCGAGGAGTTGTGGAAAAGGTGAAGCCGTACATGGACTTGCCGGAGAAGATGATGGAGCGGACGGTGACGGTGGAAGAGAAGTTGGACGAGCTGAAAGAGCGGATTAAGAATGAAGCTCAGCTGTATTTCCATGATGTTGCCAAGCGCGGATCGAAGTCCGACATAGTAGCGAGCTTCCTGGCGTTGCTCGAGTTACTGAAACAGGATATTCTCAAGGTAGAGCAGAAAGGACATTTTGAAGACATTCAGATTAATCGCGTATGATCACAAATAAAATCGAGGCACTGCTGTTCGCAGCGGGGAAGCCAATGGATAAGACGAAGCTGCAAAAAGTGGCAGGTGTTTCGGATTCTGAATTTGCGGATTCGTTGAAAGCAGTGGCCGCGCATTTGAATGTTGATGAGTCAGGTATTCGATTGTTTGAGTCAGAAAAAGATGTGGCACTCGTAACAGATCCCGAGGTGTCAGACATCGTGCGAGAGCATTTACGGAAAGACGTGATGGGTGAGCTTACAAAACCGTCAGTGGAGACGCTTGCGATCATTGCTTATCGAGGACCTGTTACCAAGCCGGAGATCGAGCAGATTCGTGGTGTGAACTGTACGCTGATTTTGCGAAATCTTATGATCCGCGGGTTAATCGACGAGCTCAAAGAAGGGAAGGCTCCTGAAAAGTACTCGGTTTCTATGGAGTACTTAAAGCATCTTGGAGTTCCCACGACGGCAGAGCTTCCGGATTATGAGGACCTGCATAAACATCAGATGCTCGACGCATTACAAAAGCAAACACAGTAATGAAACTTCGATCCGTTATCAATGTTCTACTAATATTGACCCTGGCACAGATCTTGCCAGGTATTTCGGATTCCAACCGCTCAACTCAAGATATTATCAAGCATGCAGTTGCAGAAGTTGAGCTTCCTCATGCCGGACAGCGAGGTCCACAGAAAACCAATCCTGACAGTCTCGGTATTCTCACTGATGCGCCCAGTGTCGTCATCCGTGACGTGAATAGCGGAGTTGAGCTTATGTCTCGAGGTGCGGATATCAAGAGACCGATTGCGAGTATTACAAAGTTGATGACGGCGATGGTCTTGTTGGACGAGTATGACTGGGACTGGGGTGATGAGGCTACTGTACTCGAGAGCGATGTTCGTGAAGGTGGTCGGTGGTATTACAGGTTCAACGACTCGTTAACGATGGACGATCTATTTACTGCGATGATCGTAGCCTCTGGAAACAACGAGACGCTTGCATTGGTGCGTGAGGTTGGCGAGAGTGAGACAAGTTTTGTGCAAAAGATGAACGACAAAGCGCGTGTTCTTGGCATGCACGACACGACCTTTGCAGATCCGATCGGACTTGCACCTGAGATGCGGTCGACAGCGGATGATGTGATGGTTCTGTTGCACGAGGCACTGAAGAGGGAAGAGATTTTGTCTCGTACCCATCAGACACATGTAATGACTACATCGGGTAACGGTAATCAGTACAAGATCGCATCGACAAATAAGTTATTCTCGTCGTTGCTCGATGAAGATCCGTATACGATCGTGGGAGGGAAGACAGGATCGCTGATTGAGGCGGGGTATTGTTTGACCACGCGGGTAGAACGAGATGGACACGTGCTCGATGTGACGGTGCTCGGCGCGAGTGAGCCCGATGCTCGTTTCACGGATGTGCAGGCCTTGGTGAGTTGGGCATTCGATGTTTATTCTTGGGGTGATGAAGACGAGGCTGCAGTTATATGATCGAATTCATTTTACAAACTTTAGAAATACTTCCACACGGATTGACGACAGCAATCATTGCTGCGATGCCTGTGGTGGAGGTTCGGTTGTCGATCCCGATTGCGGTTGAGCTTTTCAAGATGCCCGTGTGGCAGGCGACGACATTGTCGTTCCTGGGAGCATCCATTCCCGCAGTGCTACTTCCGATCGTACTCGAGCCACTCGAGAAGCCGTGTCGAAAGGCGATCCCGTGGTGTAACAGCATATTTGATTGGGTGATCAATCATGTACAGAAGCGATATACCGGAAAGTATCAAGCCATGGGAGTTATCGGGTTGATCGTATTCATTGCGATCCCGTTGCCTGTGACCGGAGTATGGACGGGAGCGTTGGCCGCGTGGGTGTTCAGGATTAAAAAGCGTTTAGCGATTCCTGCGATACTTGCTGGACTCGCGATCTCGAGCTTGATCGTTACTGCAACGACGATGGGTATCTTTGGAGCGATTCGTCTGGTGATATGAGACTGGGCATCGATACAACTTGGATGGGAGACAATCCTGCGGGCGTAGGTACGTTTGCTGGTGAGGTGATAAAGGAGCTGGAGGGCCGAGAGGATCTTGAGCTCGTTTTATTTTCCGCAAAAGATACATCATGGCGAAAGCATTTGGATATTTACCAGGAGATCAAAGAGAAAAAGATCGACGTACTTTGGCAGCTTGGCGACTGGTTACCGTTGTTGGTGCCGAGCGGCGTAAAGACGATTCAGACGGTGCATGACTTGATGAGTTACGATCATCCAGAGTGGTTTCCTCAGGGTGGCTTGTCGAGAACATGGTCGCAACGCATCCGTGTTCCTCGAGCAATCAAGAGCGCCGATGTCGTGCATGCGATCTCGAGCTTCACGTCGCGTCAGGTCTCCAAGATTTTCAATATCGAGAGTAATGTGGTGATGGCGTATCAAGGAGTCGGCGTGCCGGACGACATAGATCAGGATCGTACGCCGGGTAATCTTAAAGGCACGAGCTACCTCGTGATGGTTGGAACAATCGAGCCGAGGAAGAATATTGAAGCTGCTATCGAAGCATTCAAGATCGTCACAGAAAAATATCCAGACGATAAACTCGTAATCATGGGAAAGAAGGGGTGGGGAACTGAGCGTGCTATGGAGACGATCGAGAATGCTGGTGACAGCGTTCAGTATCTCGGTTACGTGGATGATCCAACCAAGTTTGCGATACTTAAAGGTGCTCGAGGACTCGTAATGACCTCGTTCGCCGAGGGATTTGGTCGACCGTTAGTTGAGGCTATGCGTCTCGGAGTTCCGGTTGTGGCATCGGCGACGTCTGGTATGAAGGAGGTCGCGGAAGATGCGGGGATTATGGTTTTTGTTGATGACATCAAAAAAGTCGCTCATGGTATGGAGCGACTTCTGCACCACGACGAATTACGTGGGAAGCTAGTGACTCTTGGTTACGAACGGGTGAAACGTTTTGATACCAAGCGAATGGTGGACAGTGTTTTAGAAAAACTTTTGGAGCGCGATGATAAACACGGCCTGTCCGATTAAGGCGTTACGGAGACGAACGTCACCGATGCGGTCGGATATCATGTTGTGGAAAAAGAAATGTATTTTTGAAAACAAGTCGAGTTTCTTTGGATTCCACGCCTCATGAATTCCAACGATTAGATCTGGTAGAACAGAACCGATAACTCCGGCGGCGATCACAGCGTTCATTCCCTGATGAGGTGATAGACCGAACATGAGTGCAAGAACGATAACGGCTACGAGAGCGTCGATTGTTACAAAACGATACGCACGCTTTACAGCCGTTTTTGTTTTGTGACCTTCGTAGAGTTCGCGATCACCGTGCGGGATGATGTCGATAAGAAAATGCGATGCAAATCCTATCAAGAAGGCGATCCAAATATTTCCAGTACTTGCGCCAATTACGGCACCAAGTGTTGCGTGTGTTGTGATTGTCATAAGTGCGAGGAGTATAGCAAAAGATTGGAGTAGTATCAAAAGATTTATCCGCAAGTGTGTAGTGGAAACGTTCGACGTTTCAGTCAGGTTACAGGGGGTCGTTTTGGACCCGTAGAACGGGCCTCAGACCTCCGAAATCAAAGATCCACCAACACGATGTAGGTGGATCTCTGTGGTTACCTGAACGGCTTGAGGCCGTTCGACGGTCTGGTTGCGGGGGTCGGATTTGAACCGACGACCTCCAGGTTATGGGCCTGGCGAGCTGCCTGACTGCTCTACCCCGCGATATTATTATTGTACTGCTGGTAGCGGGGGGGAGACTTGAACTCC
>JABIWD010000031.1 GCA_018701105.1 Candidatus Uhrbacteria bacterium
GCGATTCCGGACTTGCATCCGGGCGCATTTGCCGCCGATTGGACCGGCGACTCTGCCCTCGACCCGGCCGCCGGGAACGCGCCCCCTACGGGACAGCGAACTGCGTGCGCCAAGCCGATTGACAAGAAGCACTATAACAAAAAATGACACTTTTGTCAAGTGTCGGTGGTCAAGATTGATAGCATTTTGCTAACCTTGGCTAATCTTCCGTGAGTCCTACAAGCAATATTGGAGCGAGCACCCACACTGCGATCGCAAGATCGCCGACCAGAATCGTCATCGTTATCGGCGAGAATCCCTGCAAAAGCTCGCCTGGGAGCTGCGTGAATACGAATGCGGCGAGCATGCCGACTACTGAAACTGCTAATATCACCGACTTTGCGAACTGGCTGTCTTCTTTTCTGATCAAGTGTCCGAACGAATACTGCACAATCGCGAACATCGCCCCGGTTATCACGAGTACGATTCCTGCGGGCCCCCAGATGTTATCAGGGATGTTGAGCGCTCCTTGTAGCCAGTCTACTATCGACGTCACCGACATGAACGTAATGGCGACATACGATGCAATCACAACAGCCATAATCTTCGCCCGCCCCCAGAACGCCAACGCAAGTATGAGTCCGACAAGCGTCATCAACAACAAAAGATCCCATGATGGGTTCTCTCCAAAAACACTTGTAAACCAAGACACGATTGTTTCGGGGCCGTTCTCCATGGCATCAGTATACCAAAAGAACGAGCGCGCGCTCGTTCTTTTCTGTGGACTGATTATTTCTCACTCAACCCCAACTCCTTCATCAACTGTTTTTGTTTCTTGTTCAACTTCTTTGGAGTCTTCACATGTACGGTCACAATGTGATCCCCTCGTCCCCAATCACCTTCTATTCCTTCTCCCGATATCGACAGCTCCGTACCCGACTGAATCCCCGCAGGGATTTTGATTTTCACTTCACCATCGACTGTCTTCACCTTTACCTCGTCTCCCAACGCAGCCTGCGTGAACCCAACATCGATCTTTGACCGTATCGATCGTCCATCAATGACAAACTTCTTGTTTCGTTTTACAAATATGCGAATAAACAAGTCACCCGCCTCTCCACCATGCGGAGCCGCTTCTCCACGACCTCGTACCCTCATAGTTGCACCATCATCCACGCCCGCAGGGATCGTCACTGTTATATGAGAATCCTGCTTACGCACTCCTGCACCGTCACAATCCGCACACGCGAACTCGGGCACCTCGCCACGTCCTGAACATACAGGACAGGTCACCTGACGCTGAATGACACCAAACGGAGTCCGCTGACCAACAGTGTTGTGGCCTGCACCTTTACACTCCTTACAAGTATCAGTCTTGCCACCCTGCGCACCAGATCCGTCACAAGTCTCACAAGAATCAAGCTTGCGCAGGTCGATCGACTGCTCCTTACCATGAACAACGTCTTTTACCTCCAGTGTCACATCCACCTGAATGTCATTCCCTCGAGCCTTCTTAGCCCGACGTCCACCACCACCAAACATCCCACCAAATATGTCACCAAGGTCACCCATGTCAAAATCAACGCCCTGGCCACCAAATCCGCCAAATCCACCAGGACCTCCACCGCCACCACCAAAAGCAGCATCACCAAACTGGTCATACTGAGCCCGCTTCCCCGAGTCACTCAAAATCTGATAAGCCCCATTAATCTCCTTAAACTTCTCCTCATCCCCACCCTCCTTATCCGGATGGTACTTATGAGCAAGCTTACGAAAGGCTTTCTTAATCTCGTCCTGCGACGCGGACTTGTCTACGCCTAGAATTGTGTATGGATTCGAGGACATTATTCTTTATCCTCAGCCTTCTCTTCTTTCTTCTCATCCTCCTGCACAACCTCAGCCTCCTGCACATCTTCTTTCTTCTCCTCTCCAGCTTCACCCTTCTTAGCAGCTTCCTCCGCCTGCTTCGCCTCGTACATCTTTGCACCAACCTTCTGCGCAACTGTAGCGAGCTCGTCTGCTGCTGTTTTGATTGCTTCTAGGTCCTCTCCATCTTTGATTGCTTTCAAAGCTTCGAGCTTTTCTGTAACTGGTTTTTTATCTTCGTCAGTAATTTCCTCACCGGCTTCACTCAACATCTTCTCTGTTGTGTAAACCATTGTGTCAGCCTGGTTTTTGATCTCGATTCCTTCGCGCTTCTTCTTATCTTCCTCAGCATGCGCTTCAGCATCTTTCTTCATCTTCTCCACTTCCTCATCGCTCAAACCAGAGCTCGCTGTAATCGTAATCTTCTGCTCAACGTTAGTTGCCTTGTCGACAGCCTTCACGTTCAAGATACCGTTGGCATCAAGATCAAAGGTAACCTCCACCTGTGGAGTTCCTCGTGGAGCTGGTGGGATTCCGGACAGTATGAATCGCCCAAGCGACTTGTTGTCCTGCGCCATCTCGCGCTCTCCCTGCAACACATGAATTTCTACAGACGCCTGGTTATCGGCAGCTGTTGAGAAAGTCTGTGACTTTGCAGTTGGGATAGTCGTGTTTCGTTCAATGAGTTTTGTTGATACTCCACCGAGTGTCTCAAGTCCGAGCGACAATGGTGTCACATCGAGCAACAACACATCCTTAACGTCTCCCTGCAAAACTCCAGCCTGCACTGCAGCACCGGATGCTACAACCTCGTCTGGGTTTACTGACGCGTTTACTTTCTTACCGAAGAAATCTTCCACTGTCCTCTGAATCAACGGCATTCGTGTCATTCCTCCAACCATCACAATCTCATCAATATCTCCTACACTCAAACCTGAGTCTGCAAGTGCCTTCTTACAAGGCTCAAGCGTCTTTACTGCTAGGTCGTGCACGAGCTCGTCGAGCTTTGCGCGTGTAATCTTCATCACCAAGTGCTTTGGTCCTTCTGCACCCTGTGTAATAAATGGCTGATTGATCTCAGTGTCTGATGCTGTGGATAACTCAATCTTAGCCTTCTCTGCGGCCTCTTTAATACGTTGCAACGCCAAAGGATCGGCACCTAGGTCAATTCCCTCCGCGTTCTTAAACTCGCTAATGATCCATTTGATTATCACCAAGTCAAAGTCATCTCCACCAAGATGAGTGTCACCGTTAGTAGCTTTCACCTCAACCGTGTCATCAGACACATCCAAAACTGAAACATCAAATGTTCCTCCACCAAGGTCATAAACCGCAATCTGCTGACCAGCCTTCTTGTCGAATCCATACGCAAGCGCAGCCGCTGTTGGCTCGTTAACGATTCGCTTCACGTCGAGTCCAGCGATCACTCCAGCATCCTTTGTCGCCTTTCGCTGAGCATCGTTAAAGTACGCAGGAACTGTAATCACAGCTTCTGTAATAGGCTCACCAATCTTAGCCTCGGCATCTGCTTTGAGTTTCCCGAGTACCATCGCAGCAATCTCCTGTGGAGACAGCTCCTCTTCTCCCATCTTCACCTTCACACCTTCTCCTGCCTTCACGATATCGAACGGGAAGAGCTCTTTGTCTCGAGTAACCTCGGGGTCAGTAAATGATCGACCAATCAGTCGCTTGATCGAATACAGTGTGTTCTTTGGGTTTGTTACTGCCTGTCGCTTTGCAGCAATTCCAACTAGACGTTCTCCGTTCTTTCCAACTGCCACCATTGATGGCGTTGTGCGGTGACCTTCCGCGTTCTCCAAAATCTTTGGCTTACCACCTTCGATGATCGCCATTGCTGAGTTTGTTGTTCCAAGGTCAATTCCTAAAATCTTTCCCATATACTATTTTGATTTACTTACAATAACGCGCGCTGGGCGCAACAATTTATCTGCCATCATGTAACCGTTAGCGACCACACTGAGAATCGTTCCCTCAGCCTCATCGCTCTCTTTCTCCTCTACTGCCTCATGCAAACTCGTATCGAGCATTCCCGATGTGTCGACGAGCTTTACTCCTTGCTGCTCCAGTGAATCCATCATCAGCTTCTGAACATGAGTAACTCCCACGATCCAGTTCTCGATAGTCTTGCGTGCAGCCTCATCGATCTTGTCGAGGTCCGGCTTGGACGCCATCGCCGCGTCAAAGTAGTCGAGCGTCGGAATCAGATCTTCCACTAGTCCCTGACTCGCATACTTCACAAACTCCATTCGTTGCTTACCAGTCTCGCGAACGAGGTTCTGATAGTCGGCAATCGCTCGTAACTGAGCCGCCTCGCTATCCTTACACTTGATGCACGACGCAGGATCTATCGTCTCGTCCACTACAGGCTCAACGATCTTCTCCTCTACGATCTCCGGCTCTACGGCCGTTTCATCTTTCTTTTTCTTCATATCTATATCTCGCTCAGAAGCTTTTGCGCTTCCCTTAATAGCAACAAGTTTCTTTCATAGTTCATACGCGTCGGACCAATCACGCTCATCATCCCTCTACCACCGCTTCTATTTGCATAGTGAATGGTCATGGAACTCATGCGCTGTCCGAACGGGCTCTCGTCTCCGATCATGATACGAACATCTCTAAACGGATTCTTCAACATCGGTGCGTAGACTCTCTCCATGTGGTCCACGATCTCACTGATTCGCATCACCTCGTCCAAGTCATGGAACTCCGGCTTTGCAAACATTCTATAAACTCCAGTCGTATAAGCTCGTCTTGGACCAGATACGAGTACAACTGCGTCGCCCGTAAGCTCAGATATCCTCTTTGCTATACGACGCTGGTAAAGCTCATGATCTTTTTCAGACTTCAACTGCTCCAACTGTCGCTTTTTCTTGGCACCCTCACGATTGGTCACGAAGGTCTCAATATAGTACCGATATCCTTTATCTGTAGGCATTCGGCCGGCTGAGGTATGCGGAGACATCAAATATCCAGCTTCCTCAAGCATTGAGAGCTCATTTCTGATGGTTGCACTGGAAATTCCCAGATGTGACAATTCCACCAGTCTTGAGCTGGAAACCGGTTCTGCAGAGGAAATGTAGTTCTCTACGACCAGTTTCAATAGTTGTTCTTGACGTTCTGTCATATATCTAGCAGTCACAAGTATAGACTGCCAGGATTTTCTTGTCAATAATAAAAGCGCGGCTAACCCTAGCCACGCCTATTTCTTTGATTTCTTGCGTTTTCGACGCGTCACTTTCCTCCTCTTTGGCAGCGATTTGTCCAAATACCTAGCAAATATCACCTCCCCCACCAATCCAATCATCAAGAAGAATAAAGGCACTGTCATCAACGAGTAAATTATCGTCACAATACGAGAAGCCTCGGTAGTAGGCGTGATGTCTCCATAACCCACTGTAGTCAATGTAACTGTTGCAAAGTACACAGCCTCCACTACGGTCCAGTCCTCAAACTGTAAAAACACAAAAGCACCAGTGGTGATTATCACCGCCACCAACAAGCTCAACATGAGCACTCTCAATATTAGCCTCCTTGTCATTTTATGCATATCCCCCTGTATGTTTCTATTATAACAAAAACGCCGCGGATAGATATCCACGGCTAGTCGTTACTTGTTCATCTGGGTGTTGATCTTGCTGGCCAGCTCGAGCAAATCGATCTGCCTGTTCAGACACCTCTCAATTGCTTGAATCATCTTACGCACACGTGCGCGCTCAGGCTGCCTCATGTGAGTATTCCAGGTACTCCAGACCTCCATCATCTCAGTCACGAACTTCCCGGACTGAGATTCCAGCAGATAGGCACCCGCCTCGATGCTGATCAAAGTCCAGGCTGCACTGAGCCTAGCTGATCGCATTGAGCTTGTTCCCGAACAGTACAGAGCAAGTTGGCGTTGGAACTTCCTCAGAACCTCGAAAACCGGAATTTGCGGCATTGCCTCCGGCGGTGCATTCACACGCGGCATCATTGGCGGTTCACCGCGCAGCTTCCTGTACTTCGCCCTTGGGTTCGGTGGGGGCGGAGTAACCTTCGCAGGTCCTGGGACCAAGCGTGGCAGAGCCTCTTTCTCAGGCGCCGGCTCTCGCGTTCGCTGAGCTCTAGCGAAAAGACTGGTCCGCCTTGTTCCTACAACCACCTTGATGCTGATCTTGTCCGCAACACCCTGGATGATCGAGGCAAGTCGACCAACAAGCTCACGGCACTCAGTGCACCGATGGTTGGAAGTCTCCACACCACTTCGTCCGCAGTCGCTGCATCGAGTCTGATCCACCTCACCATCACACCACACTCTGATCCGCTGCCACGCCAGAGTATCCAAAGACCCCTGGTGATGAGCAGTTCCACACGCAATGCAGTATCGAATGCGAAGCATCTCGACCTTGGCCGCCTTCACGACCTCGGCCATCTTGATCGGTCTATGCGTGACCTTCGACCCACTGCTTCGGCTCCACAGATGTCCTTCGATCCACTTCGCGATGCCGTCAAATGTCCACAAAGAGCTCCTCACCTCGGAGGAACCATCGTTCGCTTGTTCACTCATGACGTTCTCCTTGGTTCAAAATCAACTTAGCTATAATTGTGCGTTTTGTCAATAAATAACAAGAAACTGCCAATTTTGGCGGTCTTGCCTAGCGAAGCAAGATTGCTGTTTTGTGAAGAGTTTGGGTTGACATCCTTTCAATTCTGCTGTACACAGTAATCGTCTTGAGATGTTTGAATACTTCATTGGAGGAACTTTGATTTCCAGTATGACCGATTTGAGAGGCTCTGCGATGAGCCTGACGCTCGTAGCGTCCTTGCTCCTGTTCTGCGCCCTTTGTCAGGGAGAGAACGGTCAGGGATCTGGGCCGTTGAGAGACTCCGGCTCAAGTAGCAATAATGAAGACATCCAAGGTACCGACGCAAGCAGTGAGTTGGTGCCGAATGGCCAAGAAGCACGGTGCTCGCCCAACCCATTCGGCGGCGTTGACTGTAACCCGCACTACTGCAACGCGCACGATGTGCGGACTCGGTGTGATGCGCACAACTACTCAAAGCGTTGCAAGTCCCACGACTGCAGCTGCTACCACGAAATGACCTACCACGGTCCATCTGCAGATCACGCGTTTCGCCTGACCTGCTACAGGACGCGCCGTGTGACAGAGCACGACGTCTGCTGGGAATATTCGGTAGGAAACGATTAGCCCTTTACGGGACTGCGACGCGGCAGATGCCGCGTCGCTTTACTTTCTACTGTGCAAATTTGTGCACGAGATGCCAAGTGACGTGAAGACAAAAAACCGCCCTTTCGGACGGCTCTGCTTAATGAAATAAGATTGTGAAGTAACTGGTTGTTGATGCCACTTCTTTGTCCTCTATAACCGCAGAGTTTGTATGCTGAAGCAACGTATGGTCGTTGGCGTTCGCGGCATCCATGGCGGCAAATAGAGTTATAAGTGACGGCGGTGAATCTAAGTAATCGCTGTTCATTTGTGATATTAGAGCTGAGTCTCGTCCTTCAATCGCATCAAGCGTGATCTCATCAAGCTCATTCGCCACCTCGAGCGACAAATAATGCGAGAAGTCTACCGAAGCTATTACGAGTGTATCGTCATTAACTAATGCTTCCCCCAATCTATTCGACTGAATCACGTCGTGCTTCGAACTCAATACTATCGGAACTATCTGAGCTTCCGGAAAGTAGTGAGCAACATACGGAAGCAGCGTTCCAATCGAATGTTCGCTTATCACGACATCGTTTTCTTCCGTGATGAGGTCTTGCGATCGTAGACTCGATCTCATGAACTCGTCCCCGTTCACGGTCCCGTTGCTCATCTTCCATGACAACGAGCTCGTGATCGCATTACTATCACCAAGCTCCTCATGATTAGGACCAACGACGACAATCGTCTTTGGATCCGAGCTTAAACGGAGCTGGTTGAATGCATCTGCTATAAGATCACTTGCAAGAGCGTGATGAGGGATTATTGCACCTTTGACGTCTTCGTCGACAATCCGATCCTCACTATCGGTTCGCTCAATCGAGTCATAGAACCGTCGTTCATCAAACGTAACCTGCGAGATCATCGCATCTTCCGCAATATAAGATTGTCGAGCTTCCACTGGGTCCACAATCCTCCCAAGGACCTCTGCAGTGAAAAGCCAGGTACCACCTATCACCGCCACGCAAAGCGCGAGGCGGCGAATAGTGCGGATACTGTCTAACAACATATTAATCAATCGTTACTGTAACTTCGTTTGAGAATGCTTGTAAGTCTGGAATATCCGCAGACTGTATCATCATTGGCTCTGCAACGTAAGTTCCAGGGTTCGCTACTCGCACATAATAGCTAAAGTATGGCTTGTAGTTCGCCTTCCAGTTTGCTCGGCCGAAAGTTGAGAATTTAATTCTCTGACCATCGACTTGATATGGGTAACGAATAGACTTCCCCTTCGTACTTAATCCTGCTCGATAGGGACTTGTTACTAGCTTCATACCACTAGGTAATAGATCAGTGATCTGATACCGCCCTTCATGCGCGTTGGCATCGAACTGCGGATAAACTCTCACCTCAACAAAGTCACCTTCTGAGAATGATGTAGTCTGCTGTCCGCTCACAAAGTACTCACGTCGGATATCTAAGTATCGGTGCGACTCCCGTGCCTCCACAAGAGGAACCTCATAGTAACTCATCATTCCAACATCTCCTGAAATACCCGAGATCTTGATTGACTCTCTTTCCTCAGGAGTCACGCTAACTCGATGAGTTTTACCGTGCTCAAGAGCGATCGTTTCGCTATGTCCATCGATAGTCAGCTTAAAGCTCGACTCGCCAGGAACAAGATTAGGTAGAGCCTTCGCGATGAAGATCACCTTCTCTAAACTCACGATACGATCCTTTGATCGTGCGCTTTCAACATAGTTCCATAGCGCATCCTGATATTCATCCTGCAATCCTGCAGACAATATCGCACCAAGAGCGGATGCCTCAAGTGTCTTCTCGGGATCGTCATCAGTATTCAGTCTTACGAATGCATCATCATCTTCCGCGTACTCCTCCAATATCGCCAAGTACATTGTACGCGCAGACTCTCGATCACCTATCTCCTCCGATGCGAGTGCGATATACAGTCGCTCAAGCACGGTCATGTCCTGATATGTCGCCATGTTCTGAATCTTGTGAAGCACAGGCTCGTCGAGTCCTGCCAATCCCCACAACGCAATGTTCACCTCTTCCACGTTCGACTCCTCGCTTTCTACAATCTGGTAGAAGTAATTCGCCAAAGCAAACTGGTCAAACTCGTCTGGTGCAGCAACCGCAACCTTGGCACTCAATAACAGGTCGGGATCTGAATATGAGAGCAACGAAATGCCTCCTTCTTGATAAGCGGAGAAACCGTCCTCGCCCTTTCTTGATTCCTGGAAGTATTCTTCAAGCAAATCACCACTCACATCACGTGCAATCTTTTGGTCAACTCGATCACCATATCTCCAACTCAACCCTCTTAGGTCTCGGTAATACTGACCCTGGTTCTCATCTGAGAAGACAATACTTGTTCGATCCGTTTCTGAACCTTCAGGCACAATTCCTTCCGTCAATTTCACGTATGACTGAATGCCGTCCATCAATCGTGACTCAACAACTGAAGTGCTCTTCAACATGGCATCATCATACCCCGCACCCTCAACTGCAACTCTAACCTCATGCTCGCCTTGAGCCGAAGTAAGGTTTGGTAAAGCAATGTGCAATGGCTGGTATGCCGCACCTGTTTGCGTCTGATCCAAACTCATAGTCTTTGAACTGATATCAAACTCCACAGGTGCATCGGTAGATAGTGCATCCCCGAACGCTCGCAACGTAACGTCTGGCTTATCTGATGTCAGGTACTCATCCGCCATCACAACGTCCACAAACAGCGGTTTAGTGACAGGAATAGCAGCAAGAGTAACTCCTGCCTGTAGATCACCCGAGATTGCCTGCGTTGTAACTCTCCAAGATGTGATGTTATCTGGCAACGTGAATTTAACAGTTGCATCTCCGTTAATATCGGTCTTCACGCTCTCAAATAGCGCAGTGTCAACGAACGTCTCACGCTCTCCACCCTTATTGTTGTGAACATACAGATCGTTCGCAAGATACGTGTGATACGTCTCAACATGGAAGTTAAACACCTGAACAGGCTTTCGCATCCATTCGATAGTCTCAATTCTTACAGGCTCTCCCTTCGAGTTAATCATCACATCACCAATCTTTGCTTCACCGATCATCTGCCAACCGTTGTTCAGGAATACTCGGTGAACCGGAGTAACCTTAAGGTCCCCGTTCACAATCATGTATTCAGGCACAAGGTGCTCAAATGTTTCGACTACAGGCGCTGATACTAGTCGATCCGACTTCTCGCTCAATTTTGTAAGAATATGATCACCCGCTTTGATGTCTTCAATGTTCTTCGTTGAACCATCGGCCATAGTAATCTTTGTTCCCGGCAAGAAACAACCTCCACCTTCGGCCATATCTTCTCCAGCCTCTAATCCAGAGTAGAGATGAGTAGAGTTTGAAGACAGTGTTCCATCAGGAACCTTTGAGTAGATCGCTTTCAATGGATCGGCCGTCTCGTTGGAGATTGCGTAGAAAGCCTCATCAACAAGATTTAGGTTCACCACTGACCGCTTACCACGCCCGAACTTGTCCTTAACATGTACCTTTAGGGTCACATCCTCACCTGGCTCGTATGTATCCTTGTCTTTCTCAACCTCAATCTCAAGCTGCTTGTCAGATGTGTCTAGGTTCACTGGCGGTTCCCATATAGACACAAAGGCCTCGTGATAGCCGTTACCATCAAAGTAAACACCTTCAACATATACATTCGGAGCGTGCTTGTCTTGGAAGTTGAAAGAGTGGTCAGCGCTCGATGCTACCTCATACTCCTGTAATCCTTGCTGAAGCTGGTAGTACAAGAACTGATCTTCACCCCCATCAATCCGCTCGTCATTATTCATGAACTCAAACGTAACCTGATCACCAACTGCGTACTTGTTACTATCGTCATCACTTTCCAACGTATAGTAATCACGCACAACATCTTGTCGGTAACGTAGAGCCGAGTAGAAGCTGGTCGAGACAATGTTTGATCGCCCAGTATAGTCGGTTGCAGCTACCTTGATAGTGTATGACTTCTCAACATCAGGTACGAATGAGTAACTAAACTCTCCGTCTTCATTCGTCGTGCCCTGAAATCCCCCAGCAGGAGCCTCATGCCGTACGTACTTGTATCGTTTTCTGACAACTTTATTTATAAAGTCGTAGTATTCCCCTGTCTCCTGCTTTTCATAGGAGTACTCAGTAATACTTCCAGTGACCGGAATGTTCGCAGCGAGTTCGCCAATGGAACTGTTACCTAAGTATGCGCTCTCACCGTCATTGATACGTGAAAGCTCAATATCATTAACCGTCGCTACAACCTTCACCTGACCGTTATCCTGCTTTTCCGTCTTAGCTTTAACGCTAACGTGAGAGTTAAAAACCGTAACAGTAGAATACGATGTCACCTCTCCGCTCTCAGCCAGCTGAGGGTTGGCGTTCAAATTTATAGATCGGACATTCTGACAGTACTTCTGGTCAACAGTACACGCGGGATATTCCGTATTGAACTTGATGTCTGCATTTCCAGACGAGTCTGATTCCACAGTCTTTTGAATTTTTCCCTCTGGTGTGCCGTATGCATTCAACCTAATGCCAAGTTCTGGTACAGGAGTTCCTTCGAAGAAATTAGCAGATACATCGAAGGTTACATCCTCACCCGCAAACACAGCCCTGTTGTCTGGAGTCAGCGAGATTCCGTATGCAGGTTTTGTGTACGTTCGTACAGATATTGTACGAGTTTGGATCAGATCATCACCAACGTAGAACTTTGCCGAGTAATAACCAGGAGAAACCTGATCAAGATCAAACTTTCCGCTAAACGCACCATTTTCTACGCTCGCATCTACATTAGACAAAGCAATCTCCTCACCGTATCCATTACTGTAACCTGATCCAGTCAGCTCTACTCGAACAGAATCGACCGACCCTTCCTCGCGCGACTCTACAAATCCCCAGTAATTGACTGTGTCTCCGGGAAGATACGTCTGTCTATCCGTGTAGACATAACGCCAATAATCGTCTGAGGTTCGCCCCCCTGGGTTGTAGTAACTGTAATAGTTGAACTCACGCTCAAGCTCAAGGATAACTTCATCGTTACCATCTTGAATTCGAAGATGCTTCACAAAGTACAAATCATCGTCGTCGCTCAACAGACCCGCAGTTGCTAATGTCGCAACACCTTGCTTATCCGTTGTAGCGCCACTGTTTGTACCAATCACAGTAACCTTGGCACCCGACACCGCCTCATCCGTCTCAACATTGTGCGCCCAAACTAGC
>JABIWD010000037.1 GCA_018701105.1 Candidatus Uhrbacteria bacterium
CCAACAAATACCTGATCCGCAGTGTCGAGAACGTGGCGCATAGCATGAAGCTTTGACGAGATCTTTGCCCCTCCAATTATCGCAACAAACGGTCGCTTAGTCGGATGCGCGACAGGTTCCAGAGCCTGGAGCTCGCGCAATATACCGTTACCAGCATACGAGTCTACGAATCTCGTAATTCCAGTCATACTTGCGTGGTCACGATGAGAGTTGCCGAATGCATCGTTAACGTAGATATCTCCGAGACTCGCCAATTGCTCAGCGAACACAAGATCACCTTTCTTCTCCCCTGGATGAAACCGTAAATTTTCTAAAAACAATACATCTCCCGATGCCATCGCATGAATGCGACGTTTAATCTCATCAAATGGAGCCGCTGCCTGAAAGAATACTGTGTCATCTTGCAGCTCCTCCATGAACCATCGCGCTATCGGCTCAAGCGAGAACTTTGGGTCCACGCCCTTAGGTCTCCCGCGATGCGCCAATACAATCACGCGCGCGCCCGAGCTCTGCAATTCCTTGATACTGCGCGCGGCAGAAGTCAGTCTCACTGAGGTCTCTGGAATTCTACCTTCAACGGGAACATTAATATCAACACGTAAGATAACCTCACGTCCCTTCACATCAACTCCTTCAATTGTTCTTAACTTAATCATTTTCAAGATATGCTTTACCGCCATGCCACCAAACACTAATCGCGTGCCTCAGCTTCATAATGCTCAGGAAATACTTTAAATCGATCGCTTTTCTAAGAATGTATGCAAACACACCGATTACAGTGATAGGGCCAAGACTACTAATCGCAAATCTGCCGCCGAGCGGAATTGCAAACGGCCATTTCATATCATGATGTGATCGCAAGATTGCCTGACCTCGCACGACGCGAATCAGATTCTCGGCAACGCTCCTCCCCTGATCAATAGCCTCTGGTGCGCGCTGCTGCATACGTCGCCCAATGATCGATGCAGAGTCACCCGCGACGAACACATGATTCAAACCGAACATCTGAAGAGTCGGCAACGTTTTGATGTAACCTCTCTCGTCTATCGGTAAACCCCACTTCTTCCACTGCGGTCTTGAAGCTACGCCAGCTGCCCAGATGGTTACGTCTGATTTGATTTTCGTAGACTTGATATAGGGACTCACATTCTTTAACCTTTCATTTGGCTCCACTGATACTGTAGACGGCTTAACTGACTTTACAAAGGTGCCTGCAGCAATATTCACGCCGAGTCGCTTGAGCCGTCTCGTTGCAACCCATGAAGCAAACTTACCCATATTAGAAAGAATCCTGGGGCCTGCATCAACTAGAGTGATCTGCCAATCGCACGATATGCCACGCTTATTCTTAGCATGCTCAAGAGCCTTCGCTATCTCACTCGATACCTCAACCCCGTTAGGTCCTCCTCCAACAATAACCATGTTAACTCCTACTCGCAACTTCTTTTCGCATTCAACCAAGAGATCGGAGCATTTCTCTCGAATCTTCAATGCATTATCCAGACTAGTCAGCGAGGTTGCGTTCTTTTCTACTCCCTCAATACCAAAAGTGCCACTTACTGCTCCCATCGCCATTACTAGGTAATCAAAACTTACAACAGCACCCGATGAAAGCTTAACCTCGTTCGCCTTAGTATCAACGTCCATAACTTCCCCTTGGCGAAACTGCACGTTTTCATGACCAGTAAGATGCCCTCCAAGATCAAACGGTAACGAGACGCCTTTCTTTAAAGTCTTCGTCTTCTTTTTCTCCATCAAACCACCAGAAGCAACTTCATAAATCAATGGAAGGTATACGTGCTCGGATTGTTTGTCGATCAAAAGAATATCTATGTCGTCGCTAGATTTTATGTGACGAGACAAGTGGATCGCAGTAGACAAACCAGCAAAGCCCCCTCCAACTATTACGATTCTGTCAGCCATACCTAGTAACTAATATGCAAAATGTCGATCGTGGGCGGATTGAACAGTCGTGCTCTTGGACCTGTCTCTCCAACACCAGCAGTTATGAATAGTTTTTGACCGGCATCGCCAAAATCAAACACACCACAATCATAATCGTGCCCCAACTTGGTTGGTAACGGTGGCACTGCCCCTATCCAAGGAAGTCGCACTTGTCCGCAATGCGTGTGACCAGAAATCACCAGGTCTGCACTCCTTACCCCGTCCTCCAAGATAACATCGGGATTATGAGAAACTAGGATCGTTGGAGTCGAGCTATCTACTCCTTCAAATGCGCCTGCCAAACTCGGTGTATACCAAATGTCGTCAATACCCGCGACGTCTACGGATCCATCAACAGTCTCGACATCGATCGAACGGTTGCGTAATACTTCCATCCCCATTCCCTGCAATTTCTCTGTTATGTATTCTAAATCGCCAAACTCGTGATCATGATTACCCAACACGGAGTAAACTGGCAGCTCGATACTGCCATGTGACTCAAGCATCTCTATATCTTTAGTTTTAGAAAATATAAAGTCACCCGGCATAACTATGAAGTCAGCATCGATCTCATTTAGCTGTGCTGTAACTTTCTCAGCCCATCTAGCTTTTTTGTATGGCCCCAAGTGGATATCTGCAACGACTACAACTGTCAATTCACCGTCGCTACCCTCAACATCAAGCTCTATCTGGGTCTCGTCCACGAGCAACATCTTTGGCTCGATGAACGAACCGTAGAAAATAACGCTCCATACAATTACAGTAACAATGAGAGCGACTACCTTCAGCCCACGCTTCTTGTGCAGCTTCATGCTTAGCACGAGTTCGGCAATAAGCGCACCAGCTCCTACTAGGAAAGCAAAAATGACCAACTCAAACATCCACCAAACACCTGGAATTGTTGGTACTCCCTCCATATTATTTCAATCTTGGAATCTTTAATGCCATCTCTGCGAGGCGAACTGAGTATCCCCACTCGTTGTCGTACCATGATACAACCTTCACAAGATCACCAGCAACCACCATTGTAAGCGGAAGATCTACTATCGATGAAGCTGGGTTTCCGATTATGTCCGAGCTCACAAGGGGCTCAGTTGAAGTAATAAGCTTCCCTTTAAATCTTGGAGTCTTACTTGCTTTAACAAAAGCCTTATTCACTTCTTCAACTGTAACCTTCCTCTTTAAAACAACGGTGAAGTCCGTCACCGACCCATTTATCACAGGAACACGGAAGGCCATACCATCAAACTTCCCTTTCAACGATGGGATAGCTTTAGCTGTTGACGTTGCAGATCCTGTAGTCGTAGGAATAACGTTCATAGCGGCTGCTCGAGCCCGCCGAGGATCCTTGTGAGGACCATCTTGCAATTTCTGAGTCGCAGTGTACGCGTGTATCGTGGAAAGCATCGCCTTCTTTACACCGAACGCTTCCTCGAGAACTGACATTACTGGCGCCGCACAGTTTGTTGTACATGATGCATTATCAACAATCGCGCGCTTCTCTTTCTTTAAATCCTTATCGTTTACACCCAAAATGTAAGTTGGCACATCTCCGCCTTTTGATGGCGCGCTGATGATCACACGTTTTGCACCAGCTTTAATGTGAGCCGACGCTGCCTCCTCTGTCCTGAACACTCCGGTACTCTCAATCACAAGATCGATCTTTAGCTCCTTCCATGGAAGCTTTGACGGATCTCTTTCTGAAAAAACAGGTATCTTTTTCCCGCCAACCGTAATAGAACCCGCTCCTGCTTTTACCTTTTTTTCAAAGCGTCCGTATACAGTATCGTTCTGCAAGAGTGAAGCCAAAATCTCTGGATCTGTAAGATCATTTATCGCCACAACCTCAAATCCTTTCTGACCAAAGCCAGCTTTAAATGTATTGCGGCCAATGCGACCAAAACCGTTAATTGCAATTCTTGGCATATAGAAAAAGAGAATCGATATTTAGAGACTTTTGTACGAGCATTATAGCATTTATGGGGAAACCAATCATTGACGCGAGTGTGTATACGTGATAACACAAGAACACTCGCCTGGAGCGAGAGAAGGAGATGCGATGGAGCGACCGCTATTCGCCGTAATTGGCAGAAGACTCAGTAGGCGCGAGATGGAGATCATCACGCCGGCGATCGCGCTGGCTCTGTGTGACCTCAAGCTGCAGTCAATCCGCTGGCTCGAGCCGAGCCAGTTTGGTGAAGAGAAGTTCGGACTGCACCTGGAGCTCGTGTATGAGGAGAACGTGAGGGACCCGGTCGTCACGTTGACTCTGAAGACTGAGGATACGGGACTCACCGTGTCCTACGCAGACAAGGCGCGCTACGTTCCTCTCGCACTCAGGAATCTCACCGTCAAGATCCCGACGGAAGTGGAGTACTTGTTCTGGGGGAAGTTCGACGATCAGAGCTGTACGCTCTACGACGTGCTGGTGGCATGGTTCTACATGACTGACTGGCCAGCCGTGCGCAAAAGTATCGCGCGCGAACTAGATGCACTTGTTCTAGAGGGCGACAAGGTCACAAACTTCAAGTTCGGTGATCTTGTCGCAGTTAAAGACAACTGCAGCATCAACCTCACGATCGGTACGGTCTCTGAAGGCAGGTGCTACTTGACCACGTTTACCCGAGACCGGGAGAATGAGTTCGCGTTCGTTATCGCCTCGATCGATTCCGATACGAGAGAATCGGCGAAGCTGGAGATCGTGGCCAGTCTGCTCAAGATGGAGATCACTCTCCCCTACCACGTGCACCTCGGATGAGCTGCTGCGGCCCCCTTCTTGGGGGTCGCGTATTTTTTTAAACAAAAACGACCCTTACGGGCCGTTCTATTTCTTACTCTTCCTCACCTATTACTTCAGGCAAGTCGCTCATTCCGCACGCGATCATTCCACCCTCTATGTTGAATCGCGCAAATCGTGAGATTCGCATGTTCTCTCCAATTCGAGCAACGGCTTCTGTAAGCACGTCTTCGATCTTCTTTGAGTCGTCCATCACGAACTCCTGCTTAAGCAATACAGACTCCCCGTACCACTTGTCCAACTTTCCTTCGACGATCTTCGCGATAACGTCCTCAGGCTTTCCGGCCGCTTCCTCAGAAAACTGCGCGGTAGCTTTCGCCACGTCGTCGGCTGGTACACCAGCTACGTCTAGGTACTGTGGATCAGCTGCTGCAATGTGCATTGAAATCTGGTGTGCAAGCTCTTTGAAGTCCTCGTTTCGAGCAACAAAGTCTGTC
>JABIWD010000016.1 GCA_018701105.1 Candidatus Uhrbacteria bacterium
AATTCAACTTTTACATCATCGCCGGGCAGAATACGGATACGATACATTCGCATCTTACCTGCAAGGTGTGCGGTCACTTCTTGACCGTTTTCGAGCACAACGCGGAATTTCGCTCCGGGGAGTAATTCCTCGACAGTGCCTCGCACCTCGATAACATCTTTAGTTGAAGCTTGTCCTTTACCCATAGTTAAATGTGGTCGGAGATTATCAAATAATCATAAATCTTGCAACTCTCTATGAGAATTACGTGTCGAGCGCTAGTATAGGCAAAAAACCGCTAAACGTCAAGTAATTTGCTTTGGCTCTGTGGATAGCTCCTATTACGCTAACATTAGCCACGTGAACCCAGAATCTGCTGGGCCTTGTCCCCTACCACCGCTTTAATGCGTCTAATGCCTGCAGATGAGGCCTCTTCTTTCTTGATCGCGAAGGCTCCAAGCTTACCGGTTTTATCAACATGCGGTCCTCCACATATTTCACGGGAGAATACATCGCCATCGTCTCCTGCCGTGTAAACCTTCACCTTTCCCTCCATCTGAGCATACTTGTCTTCAAATAGGCCGATTGCGCCTGCTTCCTTGGCCTCCTCAACCGTCATATCCTGGAAAGTCATGGGAAGGTCCTTCGAAATAGCTTCGTTTACGATAGCCTCGACCTCACGCTTCTGGTCGTCTGTCATCTTCGCATCATGAGAAAAGTCGAATCGAAGTCTTTCTTGAGTAATGTTACTTCCCTTCTGACCAACATGATCGCCCAATACCATTCGGAGTGCTTTATGTAGCAAGTGAGTAGCGGTGTGAAGTTTCATCGATTCCTCGGAATGATCCGCGAGTCCTCCGGCGAACTTTTGTCCGGCTCCGGCTCGTGATAGATCCTGATGCTTCACAAACTCGGATTTGAACGTGTCGATATCAACATCCGCTCCCTTCTCACGAACGAGCTCCTCTGTGAGCTCAAGTGGAAACCCGAATGTCGAGTAGAGCACAAACGCTTCCTCGCCACTAACATGACCAGCGCTCGCAAACATTTTCTCGAACTCTTTCAATCCCTTCTTCAAAGTTTTTCCAAATTTCGCCTCCTCGTTCTTAAGCGCTTCAATCAGCTCGGTCTTCTTTGTGACGAGCTCTGGATATGCTTCAGCCAAAGTGTCGATCGCAGCGATCGCGATAGGCTCAACGCCACCAACCTCAACTCCGAGATTAAGCAACTGGCGCACTGCACGTCTCACAAGTCGACGAACGATGTATCCCTGATCTTTGTTTGATGGAGCGGCACCGTCGTTAATCAGCATAAGTGAAGACCGAATATGATCCGCGATGATGCGCATCGCTCGCTCGTTGCCGGCATAAGTTGAGCTCGAGATAGACTCAATAACACTAATGATCGGCTGAAACAATTCAGTCTCGTACACGTTTGCCTTTCCTTGCAACACAGCTACCGTGCGCTCGAGTCCCATTCCCGTATCAACGTTCTTCTGTGCAAGTGGCTTGTACTCGCCTTCTGGGGTTCGGTCGTATTCCATGAACACGTTATTCCAAATCTCTACCCACAATGCGTTCTCAGGATCAAAAGCCTCTGGAGCAACCTCGTCCCCGGTCCAATAGAAGATTTCCGTATCTGGTCCTTGCGGTCCTGGATGCTTTCCACCAGCTGGCCACCAGTTATCTTCTTTACCAAGATAGGCGATGCGCGCTTCAGGAATTCCGAGCTTGAGCCATACTGCCGCAGACTCCTCGTCACGAGAAACATCATCGTCACCGCTGAAGACTGAGACTGCGAGTTTGCTTACATCGATCTTGAGCTCTGATGTCAAAAACTCATAACTCATCTCAATAGACTCAGCCTTAAAGTAATCACCAAGTGACCAGTTTCCGAGCATTTCAAAGAAAGTCAGGTGAGTTTCGTCACCAACCTCATCAACGTCACCCGTTCGGACACACTTCTGATAATCAACTAGCCGATTACCCGCTGGATGCTTCTCACCTTTAAGGTAGGGCACCAATGGGTGCATTCCGGCCGTCGTAAACAGAACTGACGGATCGTTCTCCGGGATTAGTGAAGCTGAAGGAATCTCGACGTGTCCCTTTGATACGAAGAAATCAATATATCGTTTTCTAAACTCGTTTGCAGTCATAATGTTGATACAGTACTAAAACAGTGCGTTCAGAGCAAGGTTGAGCCTAATATGAGCTCTCAATGGCCTCGTCAGCAGACTCTGCGATGTAAGGCTTCTTAAATAGCTTGCGTTTGAGGCCGGATGCTAGAAGCGAAAGTTCGGGGCTCTTAAATACCCAAGCGATTATCAGGTATACGGCCAATCCTGAAATTCCCGCGACGAGTCCCTGGCCAAGAACTGCAAAGAAGGTCGTGAGCGGAAACACTGCGGCAAAAAGCTCCTTCATTGCCTGCAAAACAATGCTACACACGATACCCGCGCCAACCATAGTTACAAGCGACTTCAATATGAGGTCCTCGTTTATGTTACCGAGCTTACGATGCGCGCCAATCCAAAGCAGTATCAGCTGAACTATACTTGCTACCGAGAAAGCTAGCGCGATACCCGGCACGCCCATTGTCTTGCTCCACATGACTGCGAGCACAATGTTGATCACGGCAGATATCAACGCGATGATCGCAGGAATGCTCGTATTCTTATAGGCAAAGAACACGCGAACAAGCAGCGGAATGAGTGCCTGGGCAAATAGGCTGATTACAAAGAATCCGAGGACGTTCGCTGTGATGATAGTCTCGTTCCATCCGAATACACCGGCTCCGAGTACAACTCGGACAATCTGCGCGCGCAGGGCAAGGAAGATCACAGTGAGCGGGACTATCAAGAAGAGTATGTTTCGTGCTGTTCTTGAGACGATTTTAATCATGCTCTTCGTGTCCTTCTTGTTGGCGAACTCGGACATGGTTGGAAATGCTGCGATAGCAAACGAGATTCCAACGATTCCAATCGGTACGAACTGGATGTTATTTGCAAAATTGAACACAGTGATACTCCCTACTGCTAGCAGAGACGCAATCGCAGTCATGACGATGAGGTTTACTTGAGAAACCGCGAGGCCAAGCAACCGAGGTCCCATCATACTAATGAGCTCTCGCGCGTCACTATCTTTCCAATTCCACACGAAGTGATAGCGCCAACCTGCATTCGCTGCACCGTAAATTTGAATCAAGAAGTGGAGCAATGACCCTAAGACTACACCCCATGCCACGATTCTTATTGACCCTGTAGTCCACTGAGCCACCAGAACACCAATGATTATACCGATGTTATATAGCAGCGGAGCAATCGCGTACAAGGTGAATCGCTTTAGGCTTTGTAGCACGCCTCCGAATACGCTCGATAAACCTAGTAATGCTGTCGAGATATACATGATCCTGGAAACCGATACTGCCTGTACAAGGGTCTGGTCATCAAATCCTGGTGCAACGAGCTTCAGTATCCACGGTGTAAATATTGCTCCAAGTATAGAAAGGCCCACGAGACATGCCCCCAAAATGTGCAGAACGTTGTTCGTAAACCTCCAAGCATCTTTAGAACTATCTTCTTTGCACCAATGTCTAGTAAACAAAGGTATGAATCCCGCCGACAGTGCGCCAAGTACCAAGAACGTAAAAATCAAGTCTGGGATCCTGAAGGCGGCATAGTAAATATCAAGATCAACGCCAGCGCCAAAGGTTCCGGCGAGCATTCTGTCTCGAATCAGCCCGAGTACTCGTGAAGCTAGCGCAGTTCCTCCAAGCAAAACAGCAGCGCCAACTATTGCTGGAGCTGCCTTTGGTGGTGTTGTATTGCAATTAGTCTTCTTCATCTTCCTCGTTGCCACCCTTCAATCGAAACATTGCTGCGATAGTCAAAAGGCTCATGATTACGAGTACCACTACGAAAGCTAGGAATACCGGGTTAGACAGATGGAAGAACGAGATCACGATCTCAACGTCCCCCTCTTCTACGTTCCCCTCCTCGTCGGTAACTTGAAGCATCGCGTGGTAGGTACCTGAACCGGAATATACATGAGAAACAAGAGCCTCGTCTGATTCCTCGCCATCACCAAAGCTCCACTTTACGTTTACAGGTACAAGAGTTGATTGCTTAGTCTCGAATTCAAATGAATTCCAACTCAATTGTTTCAAAGTGAAGATAGCATCGGAAGAAAGCCCTTGCACGTCCCCCTCTCCAATTTCAAGTTCTTCCTTATCACCAAAGCTAAAGAATCCACCAAATAAACCGTCACTATCATCACTCGTCGTCGTTGCATGTGATGAAACTGGGGTCGTGACAGGATCCACGATATCATCCACCACCTCGACAACCTCTTCTTCGAACTTGGCTGGGTCGATTGGGAATGCGTCATCAGGATCGTTTACGCCGTCATCATCGGTATCCTCATCTAAAGTGTTGGTTCCTAGCTGCTGCTCTATGTCATCGTTCAATCCATCATTATCATCATCTACATCACAAGCGTCGCCAATACCATCGCCATCAGAATCTTTCTGATCGGAGTTCGCAGCGTTTGGACAATTGTCGTCGTCATTTGCAATGTCATCACGGTCGTCATCAAACAAAGGTACGAACAAAGTGGTTTGTACGTAGTTGTTGTTCAAGTTCTGATCCTGAGGCGTTGTCGAGTCGATTCGTGCAGCGATATTAAAAGCGCTTCCCGGAACTATGAAGTCAATAAACACCTCCTCGTCGAAACCGTCAGCCGGTAACGAGATCGTCTGCCCCTGCTGAAGGAGCACGTCTCCCATGTAGAACCCTACAGAACCTGTAAGATCAGCCGTTCCAGTGTTGCGCATGCGTGCGTACGCCCTGACCTCATCTCCAACTAAAAGGGTATCCGTTGAAAGATAGATACCATTATTAACAAAACCAACATCAACAACTGTTTGTGCTGATGCTGAGACTGGCAGCAATAAACTAAGGGCAAAGATTAGTGAAAGGATCTTCATTCGTCTTCCTTTTTATGTCCAAACTCGTGCTTAAAAAAGCGACCTCGTATTGGACCAAATATCAAAATGTAAAACTCTGCCATAATGTACTTCAGAGTGAGCATGATCCGCCCCTCCTTTTCGAGTCTTCGTACATCAGTAATGATTGGATGCGACTTTATTATACCAAACTGACCAAATTGTGCTCCTCGCCTAACGTAATCGTGATCCTCAGCAAGCGTTATAGACTCGTCAAAGCCACCAATAGACTCGTGGATAAACCGTTTTGCGATCAAACATGTACCCGCGGCATGTGGAAGCAATGAGCCCATCAAGTAGATGTACTCGTTGTATCCCCAGTGCAGGATCTTGTCGAAGAAATTGGAAGAGTCGGGTTTCACCATGGTTCCTGCGAGATCTAAACGACGGGTCTTCACCTCGTCAAACACGTCCTTGAGAAAATCTTTGCTCGGTAGTATCGCATCAGCATCCAAAAATAAAAAGATCTTCCCGTGGGCCGCAGCAGCACCTGCATTGCGTCCAAAGGAGACCTTTCCACCCTTTATCAAACGAGCCCCGTACTCTTTGGCTACGTCTGGCGTCCTGTCTTCTGAATGTTTATCCGCAACAATCACCTCGAAGTCCTGAAAGGACTGCTCACTGAGCTCCTTGAGGAGTCTCTCCAAATGCAGCTCCTCGTTCCAAGTTGGAATGATGACTGACACGAACATAAACGTGCTTAGTAAATTGGCGTAGGTGGGTCGACAACGAACCACTGACTATCGATCTTGGCTACACGCATTGCAAAAGTAACTTTCTGTACACGACAATCCTCAGTTACACACAATCGCTCTCGATTCCCTTCCTCATCAAGAAACGCGACGGTGTGAACAAATACATGATCATTGTCTGGCTCACCGACACTGTCGACTTCAACCTTGTTACAAACGCTAGTTTTACACATCTCTTCAAGGTAACCGGCGATCTCGTCTGCTTGCAAACCTTCCGCAAAACATCGACGCTCTGTACAATCCGGCTGGATGTACTGCGCTGCCTGCTCGTACTGATCTGAAGCAAGTGCGTCATAGAAAGCAACTAGCTCTGCTGACCCGTCCTCAGATGTCACTGCGTCGCTCACAACTTGTCGTGGTGCGCGATTTGCAACAAATGCAAATATTAGAACTATTGCGACTAAAGGTAAAACTACTTTAAAAGGTATCTTCATATTATATTCAAATTCATTATATCATTCTCTAGACATAGCATATAGCGCGACGCCCGATGCTACGGAAACATTCAACGAAGTCTTTTCTCCAGCCATCGGAATGTACACGCGATCCGATGCCTTGTCCAGTATGTCCTTTGGTAGTCCGTCGGGCTCGTTGCCAAAGATTAGGACAGCATCGTTATCCGGTGGAATCGAGTCTAGCTTGTCGAAACTAGGATCGGACTCAAACGCGATAACACGCTCACCCTTGCTCTTGAGCTCCTTAATAAGCTCGATTACGTCCTCATGCTTTGACCAAGGAATAGTCTGATCTGCTCCAAGTGCCGTTTTTGCGATTTCCGGTCTTGGAGGGGTCGCGGTATAGCCAGAAAGATAGATATGTGATACACCAAACGCATCAGAGTTGCGAAAGAACGCACCCACGTTATAAAGACTGCGAATGTTGTGTACGATTATCTTCATATTGTTGATTGTTATACAATGAATGCTCCCACTTGTAAATGATATACTCAAACGCATGAAAGCTGGATTTGTCACATTATTTGGTCGCTCAAACGTCGGGAAATCGACGCTCCTTAATAGTCTCGTAGGAACGAAGCTTGCGATCACATCGCCAAAACCCCAGACCACACGCCACCAAATTCAGGGCGTTGTTCATGATAAGCGTGGTCAGATCGTCTTTGTAGACACCCCTGGTATTTTCACAACTTCAAAAAGCAACCTCGCCAAGTACCTTAACAAAGCGGCGGCGAATGCATTGAACGGTGTTGATGTCATTCTACATGTTGTGGACCCAACGCGTGCGATTGGACCTGAGGATAAAAAGATCATGAGCATCATTGAGAATACTAAGCTTAAAAAGATCTTAGTTATAAACAAGATCGATTTGATTGATCGACCACACCTCGCATCGTTCAGAGCACTTGCGGAAGACTACGATGCAGTGGTGGAGCTTTCAGCGCAGTCAGGACAGCACACAGGTACCTTGATCAATGAGATTCTGGACTTGCTTCCTGATGGTCAAAAGATGTATGAGGATGGTCAGATTACGAACCTAGACAATGACTTCTGGTTTGCCGAGCTTATTCGTGAGAAGTTGTTCTTGAGACTTCGTGAAGAGGTGCCGTATTCAATAACAGTGAAGATTGATGAGATTACTCCGCGAGAAGATAAGACTCTTTATATTGCAGCGCGCATTATCACGAATGCCGATAGGTACAAGAGTATGATCATAGGACTGGGCGGAAGAGGGATCCGAGAGATTGGTCAGTCATCAAGAAAAGAGTTGGAGGCTGTAACACAAACAAAAGTTTACCTTGACCTGAAGGTCGTCGTAGACGAGCATTGGACCGAAGAGTTCAAGCACGGAAAATAAAACATCGCCCGATTGGGCGATGTTTTATTTTAGTTTTCAATCGTGTCTCCTGCAGCCCACTTTCGTAGCGCGTCTTCATCCGCTTCTCCGCAGATCCACTGCTTTGAATCTGTATTCATGAAGAATGGTACGCCTGGGCACTTGCCGTCCGCAAACGGAGCCATCAAAGCCGCGTTCTCTTCGCTCTTCCAAACCTCTTTCTTCTCGATCTTAATCCCCTCCTCAATCAACTTATCGACTAATGGCATCATCTTGATGCAATGTGAGCATGTATCTCCGTAGAATTCGTAAAGTGCCATAGTGATTCTTTAAACGTTAATTTGTTGATTATGATTATATCAGGTATTGGCAATCTTCAGAAAAGCCTTTAAGATACCCTCATGAAACTGCTGATCACAACCTTTGCCCTGCTATCCATCGTGGTCCTAACTGTCGCAACGGTAGACTCGGCACCAAGACGGTTTGTATCCGTAGAAGGAGGCGAGGTGAAGCTGTACGTAGGAAGCGAACTGATCACAACGGAGGCTCATGTCCTAAAGTACGAGTCCGCCTCCATCAAGCTCGACAAACGAACTAACTTCACAATAAAGGATCTCGACGACGACAAACTCGCCTTTTTCGCAAGTCGCGGCCACTGGAGCATCACCCCAGATCGTCCTGTGACCTCATGCACACGTGCAGTTTGTGCAAGGACATCATCAAAGATCGACATTCGCTACTACACGCCCGGCGAGATCGTAGAGATTAAAACTGGTGGCAAAACTCTCGTAACCTTTCACGAACTCGAGTACGAGCTCTCAGCGGGTGATCGTATAAAGATCGACGAACTAACTGGTCAGACCGTGATCCAATCTCCCTCGGACGGAATAGACACCTCCTCTACACCCTGATGTAGGAGGTGTTTTTGGAATGCAATCATCGCTTCTTCATCTCCATGAATCAGCTGGATCCTCTTCACAGTCGAATCCTTTACCCATCGAGTAAGCTTGTCGTAGTCTGCGTGACCACTGTAGCTGTCGATTCTGACAATCTTCGCCTTAACATCAACCGAGTAATCGAAAATTTTGACTGGTGATTGTCCTTCCACGATCTTACGACCGAGTGTACCGACCGCCTGGTAACCGATTACGAGTAACGTGTTATTAGGATCATCCAGATACCGCACAAGGTGATGCGTAATTCGCCCAGCGTTCATCATGCCAGCGCCTGCAAGTATCACCTTTGGCTGACTTGCGTTGTTAATCCCCTTGGACTCGCCAACAGTCTCGGTAACATGCAAACCTTTGAAGTGGAAAAAGTCGTTGTCAACAAATCCCTGCGGAATGTCGAGCTCAAGCTCTTCCTGATAGCTTGCGTAAACTCGTGTCGCTGATATTGCAAGCGGACTATCAAGGTATACCTGTCCGGGATCGATCCCCTCACTGTCGACGATAATGTTCATCTCAAACAAAACTTCCTGCATTCTCTCAATCGAGAAGGCCGGGATCATTAGCACACCTCGCTTCTTGTGATTCTCAATAACTGCATCACGAAGTTTGTTAAGTCGATCCGTTGGCGGATCATGAAGTCGATCCCCATACGTAGACTCACACATAAACATGTCGAGGTCTTGTGGCAGCGCCTCAGTGTCGTGCAGGATCGGCACACCCTCAGAACCGATATCGCCACTAAATGCGACCTTCTTTCCGTCACCTTCAACAACAACAAAGCTCGATCCTAGTACGTGCCCAGCATCGTGCCACGTGACCGTGACACCCGGCGCAACCTCAACAGGGTCTCGATAACTAACACCCTTCCATGAGCTGAACACAGCCTCGACATCTCGTTCGCGATACAAAGGATCGCGTCCACATTTCTCAGACTCCTCAACCATGATGTTGTATCCGTCGTCGAGAATGAGCTGACTCAAATCTCGCGTTGGCTTAGTCGAGTAAATCGTCGGCTTCCCTTTTCGGTTAAACAAGAGTGGAAGACGTCCAATATGATCTTGATGCGTATGAGTTATAACGACAGCATCGATCGTCTCGGGATTAAAACCAAACTCCTGATAGTTCTTGTCCGAACAATAACCTTGACCTTGAAAGAAACCGCAATCAACAAGTACACGTGACTCGCCAACTGCAACCAAAAAACAAGATCCTGTAACTCCTTTTGCGGCTCCAAAAAATCCTATATCCATATAGGAGTATTATACCAAACTTGTTGACAAGGGACTTGTTATGAGCTAACTTGATCTCGATTGGAGGACAATATGTCTTCAGAAGCGATGGCACTTGCCCTGAACGCGATGAACAAGCCCCTCGTAGTCACTATCGAGGCGCACTGCGGCAACGAAGGAACGACGTTCAGCCGTGACCTGACCGAGATGATCAATGCAGCACGACTGCATGGACGCGCACTCGCCAGGGTTGCGATGACTACCCAGGGAGGGATCGACGCTGGGCTTCAGGCCGCAGCATTCAACGGGAACGTGATCGCAGAGATCGAACGATTCAAGCTCGCTGATGAGCACTTTGACATCGAGTTCGACGGTACGCTGCTCGACCTCGCTATCACGCCTCACTAGCGAGGCTTCACGACGACAAAAACGCCCCGCAACTTGCGGGGCGCTATTATTATTTCATCTTTTTCAACATCGCTGCCAGAATCGGCGGAGTCACGAGCGTTGTTAGGATCACCATTATCACGATGATCGAGAACACCTCGTCCGATATCACTCCGATTCCCTTTCCGATTGATGCAAAGATCAAACCAACTTCTCCGCGTGGAACCATTCCAAAACCTATCAGCATCTTGTTGACCCCCTTTCCTGCAGCATAACCAGCTACAAGCTTTCCTAGGACTGCGATAACCGATATCGCAAGTGCCACGCCGACAACTTTAGGATCCTTCAGTGTTTCGAGATTCACAGCCATCCCAGTGACCACAAAGAAGATTGGTACAAGGAAGAGCGCGAGCGGCTCCACGATATCTTCGATATGTGAATGCGAATGCTTATTCATCACTCTCTGAAGCTTCGCTTTCATAGCCTCGTCCTTAGAGTCAGCCATCGCCTCTTTGATGTCCTTAACCACCTTAGGGTCCTTGAAGTACTTGAAGTGCACAGGATCTAGAATCAAACCAGCGGCAAACGCACCGACGATAGCTGCGAGTCCAAAGACCGCCGCAAGGTACGCCAATATCAAGCCAAACGAGACTGCGAACGTGAACTTCATTCCTACGCCAGCGTGGATCTTTGAGAACGCCGTCCCAAGATAAGGCGCAAGCAACTGTCCAAGGATGATCGCTCCGATCAGGAACCCGATTGCCTTCGCTGCAATGATCCCAATGACTCCGAGTGACACTGCCCCCATCGTTGCCATCGCTGACACGATTGCAAGGATGATCAAACCAAGCACGTCATCGATTACCGCAGCGCCGAGGACGATCTGAGCCTCTTTGATCTTGAGCTTGCCGAGCTCCTGGAAAACTCGCGCTGTGATGCCAACCGATGTCGCTGTAAGCGCTGCTCCCAAGAAAAGGTATGCATTACTATCGAGACCTGGCATCAACCATGGCCCAACAATGTAGGCTCCGAGTACGAACGGTACTACCACACCTGTAATCGCTACAGCACCGGCCTTTGCTCCAACCTTCTTCATTTCTGAGATGTTCGACTCAAGTCCAATTTGGAAAAGCAAGATCACAACACCAAGCTCACTCAAGAACGCGATGATCGGATCGTGCATGATTGGATCAAACACATGAATGCCGAGCAATGCGAGGTTTCCTAGTATCACACCCATTACGAGCTCACCGAGTACTGATGGCTGTCCAATTTTCTCAACGAGACCGGATATCTTTGCGAACACTAAAATTACTGCTATCCACAAGAACGTCGTTACTGGTCCGTGGCCGCCTTCTGCAGCACCCTCTGAGGCCTGAACAAACGGAACTATAGCTACTGACATCAAAGCTATCAATAACACCATCTTATAACGCAACGCTTTACCCTGAGCGAGAAAGTTGCTCACCCGCATCGAAAAACTCGACATAAATTTACTAAAATTGCTTAATTACGGAGGGATTCTACCTCTGAATTCGCAACATGTAAACCCTAGCTGTTTATAACCGTTCTTTTTACGTGACGAGCGAGCCGCGTTACGCACTCATAATTGATTGTCTTTCCCCATTGAGCATGATCATCCGCATAGATCACCTCGGAACCTTGTTTGCCTATCAGTACAACATCATCACCGATACTTGCATCAATCTCAGAGACATCGACGACAGTGTGATTCATGCATACACGTCCTAAGATTTGAGCTCGTTTGCCGTTGATGAGTACATGACCCGAGTTCGACAAGGATCGAAACAACCCATCGTAATAGCCGACTGGAAGAATGGCGACCCGAGTCTTCTTGTTGGTTCTGTATGTGCATCCGTAAGAGATAAACGCGCCATCGTCAAGCTCTTTGATCTGCATGACACGCGTCTTCCACGAAAGAACAGGCTCAAGCTCTACATCGCTCGCATTCTGAACGTCGCTCGATGGCCAAAGTCCGTATGTTGCAATTCCAGGCCGCACCATTGTCATGTCGGCGAGACTCTCTATGAGAATCGCGCCCGAGTTACCGCAATGTAGTTCGACGATACTGGGGTGTCGAGATTGCAGTTGGGATGAGATCTCTCGGAAACTTTGCAACTGAGATTTAAAGTATGATCGGCCGCTCTCATCGAGCTCGTCCGATGTCGCGAAGTGCGTCATCAAACCTGTGACCTCGATACCCGGCAGTAGAGCAAGCTCGTCAACAAACGAGTCGATGCTGTCTGTAGATTGACCCTGCCGCGACATGCCCGTATCAATTTCAACATGAACATTTACAGATCTGTTCATCTGAATTGCAGTCTCCGATACTCCACGAGCCACATCAAGATCGTGGGCTATCATAGTTATGTCGTATGCAACAACAAGCTCGTACTCAGCCTGCAACGGTGAGCTCAGCAACATTATTGCCACCTGTATCCCCTCCTCACGCAATTCCCGCGCCTCATTCATGTTTGTAACAGCTAACCATTCAATTCCTTCCTCAACCAACATCTTGGAAATCTCAACCATGCCGTGTCCATACGCGTTTCCTTTCACCGGGATTACGAGTTTCTGGCCTTTTGCACGACTATTAAGCAGCCCCACGTTGTTTTTCAGGGCTATTTTAGATAATTCTATCCATGTGTACGCGTTCTCCATATTCAAAGATAGTAGCATACGAGCGTTGACAAAACGAGCAAAATTCGCTAGCATTGCAGCATTATGAACTTTACCTGGGACAAGTTACCTCGTCCCATCATTGCCCTTTCACCAATGGCTGACATGACAGACTCAGCTTTCTGTCAGACGGTGAAGGATGTTTCCAATCCAATCATGTTCAGAGAGATGGTTAGCTCTGAGGCGATGGTGCGCGGAAACGATAAAACGATGATGATGACGGGATTCGTTGATGCTGAGCGACCAATCGTTCAGCAGATTTTTGGAGCCAATCCAGACACGATGGCAGAGTCTGCAAAGATCGTTTGGGACGAGCATCAACCAGAAGGTATAGACATAAACATGGGTTGTCCAGTTTACAAGATCACGAGCAACTTCAACGGTTCGGCTCTGATGAAAGATCCGGAACTCGCGGCCGAGATCGTGCGTAAGATGAAAGCTGCAGTCCCCTGCCCGGTGTCAGTAAAGATCCGAGCGGGCTGGTCAGATCCGAATCAGTGCGTCGAGTTCGCTAAGACATTAGAAAAAGCAGGAGCAGATCTCATAACTGTTCACGGCAGAACAAAGGAGCAGGGATACAGTGGACATGCCGACTGGACGAAGATACGCGATGTGAAAAACGCGGTGTCGATTCCGGTGCTTGCAAACGGTGACGTCTTCAGCGCAGAGGACGCCGTGCGCATCTTGAAAGTTACGGGCGCAGACGGTATCCTGGTGGCACGTGGAGCCCTCGGAAATCCCTGGATCTTTAAACAGATTGCGGAAATCCTGGAAACAGGTAAGATCCTAACCCGACCAACATATAAAGAACATTTTGAATTAATCCTACGCCACGCTGAGCGACATCTTGCTCATTACGGTGAACGAGGGTTGGTGACATTTAGAAAGCACCTGTCGTGGTACACGAAGGGCATGGAGGGTGCAAAAGAATTTAGATCCAAGCTGGTCAGAGTATCCACTCTAGACGAGCTCGAGACTTTGGTCGCACCTTATCTAACTGACGAGCGGGAGATGGACTTCGTAAGAATGACATCACCTCAACCTGAATCATATCCAGGCGAATAATATGGGAAAGAAAAAATGGCGCACAGGCCGAGACACATTCTTGTACGTTTCAAACCTTCCAGAAGGAGCTGTTGAATCTATTCGAAAATACGGTGAAGGGCTTGGAAAGAAATTTAAGGTTGCAGTTATCTATAACCAGAAAATACAGATCATCGGAGATAATGCTAAGAAGCGCGGAGCAGACATTATCATTCCAGCCGACTTCAGTTCACCATCTGCGATTCAAAAGGCGCTCGTTCCCTATCGAGACAAGTTGCTTGGGACCACCGCCCGAGGTGATATTTCTGTTGGATATTTTAGAAAGGTTATTCCTCATCTTCCAGAGATGCGTACACCAAACGCTGAATCGCTCTTGTGGTCAGTGAACAAAATCGACATGCGAAAACGGTTCTTCGCTTACGATAAAAGTATTACACCGAAGTTTGCGATCGCAAAGGACTCAACGCAAAAGACAATTGACCGAATCGTGAAGCGTGTAAACTTTCCGTGCGTCGTGAAACCACCAGACCTTGCCGAGAGCATTCTTGTCGCTATCTGCTTCCATGAGGAAGAGTTGCAGGCCGCGTTAAAGCGAACTTTTGCAAAGGTGCGATCAATCTATAAAAAGAAAATGATCCAGACGCCACCAAGAGTCCTTGTTGAGCAGTTCATGGAGGGCAACATGTATTCTGTTGACGCATACGTGAACTCAAGAGGAGTCGTACACTTCACACCCATGGTCTACATCAAAACCGGACGTGAAATTGGTTTTGACGACTTCTTTGGATACATGCAGCTCACACCAACGAATCTAAAGACTCAGAGCATCAAGGACGCACACGTAGTAGCGCGCAAAGCAGTGAAGGCGCTTGGAATGCGGAGCACGTCGGCTCACATCGAGCTTATGCGAACCGAGGATGGTTGGAAGATCATCGAAGTCGGCGCTCGCATCGGAGGCTTCCGAGTTGAAATGTACAAGCTGTCATACGGTTTCGATCATGGTTTGAATGATCTTATACATCGTGTGCCAAACAAGATTAAAGTTCCAAAGCGAAAGAAAGGCTACACAGCCGCAATGAAATTCTTCGCAAAGGAAGAGGGCGAGCTCGTGAAACTCGTTGGTGCAAAGAAAGCAAAGAGCCTTGCGTCATTCCACAGTATCGACGTGAAAAAGAAAGTTGGTGCTACGCTCAAGTACGCCAAGCATGGAGGTGTCAGTGTTTTCAACATCATGCTTTTCAACAAAGAGCGCTCGAAGCTATTGGCGGATATACGTCGTTTAGAGAAGATGATTATCATCGAAACTAAGAAAGTTCCAAAGAAAAGTGCGAAGAAGTAATTATGAGAATCGGAATTCTCTCGTTCCAGACTCGCAATTTCGAGAATTATAGTTCGGTCGACCAGTTAGCAGACCGAATCACTGCGAATGGACACGAGGCGACAATCATACTAGTTGCAGAACTTGAACTGCAATTTGGATCAAAGACGGAGGTGCTTTTGAAAGGAAAGCCTCTCCCTCTTTTTGATATTCTGATTGTGCGACCGCGAATAATTGCAGACCCTTCAATCGCAACCACATACATGAGAGCTCTCGAGACGTCTGGTCAGAAGCTTTTGAATGGTCCTAACCCGGTATTTTTTACAAAGAATAAGCTCGAAACTCTAAGACGACTTTCAGATGCAGGAATTCCAGTACCTAAAACCTCCACCATCAGCAAACTCGATGAACTCGATTCTGTAATGGCCGGGTACGACTTCCCCGTAGTGATCAAAACTATATATGGATCTCACGGCACGGGAGTATTCCTTGCCGAATCGCACGAGTCCCTAAGGCCAATCGTAGATTTTCAGATTAATCGTGGACAGTTCAACGACCCGATTACAATCCAGGAGTACATTGCGGAGGCAAAGAATAGCGATCTTCGCGCATTTGTTGTAGATGAAAGGGTCGTTGCAGCGATGAGACGTACAGCTCCTAATGGAGATTTTCGTGCAAACTATACAAGAGGAGGGTCAATTGAAGCGGTTGACTTAACCGATGAACAAAAGAGTGTCGCAGTAGCAGCGGCAAACGCACTAGAGCTAGACTATGCTGGCGTCGACATTCTAGAGGCATCTACTGGTCCGGTTGTAATTGAAGTAAACTCTAACCCTGGTTTTACAGGAATAATGGAGGCGACTGGTGTAGACGTTGCCGATGAGATCGTGAAACTAGCAATAGCTCGAGCGACCAAATAATATGCAAGAACCGATCGACAAAATTTGGTTCGATAAACTCGCGGCGATCCATCCCTTTTCTCTTGTAGGAAAGCTGACCGGTGACCCAAAATCTCGCCTGGCAAAGAAAGAACAGTTTCTTGCAAACGAGATCGAGAACCCAAAATTCAAGTATCCACGGCTTGTTGTCTTTAAGATTGACCGTAAACGAAAACGTCTTGAGGCGCTAAGGGCTGATATTGACGCAAACGAGGAGTCTGAGATCATAAAGCGAGCCTATTGTAGGCTGATCGATGAAAAGCTTAGTCATCTCAATATTCTGGAAGCTGCACAAACCGAGGATGACACAATGTTTGAGAAGCTCGTCACGTCAGAATTCGGAGGGCCGTCTTCTGAAGTTCTACATAGACTCATGCCACACGTAACTGACATGCTCGAGAAAGCTGAATCTCACGACAATGAGTTAAGCTCTAATGCTGCGTTACGCATAAAGGAGCTCATCCTTGATATCCCTACATCTGACGATCCGCTGTTTGAATCCTTCAATCACGAATCTGAAAAGACGATCACTGCATCAAAGATCAAGAAACGTTTTAAGCTTGAGCTTGCAAATAATAATATTTGCGATTGGAGTGTTACCTTAGATGGAGAATGTAGAAGTGCGTCGATCATCATAGATCAGAAATCAAAAAACATTCTTATCCCCGGACATCGACGCGTAAGTGAATCAAGACTCGAGGCTCTGGTTAAACACGAGATCGGTGTTCACGTGATGCGGAGAGTCAACGCTGAGAGCTCTACGTTTATGTTGCTAAGCGCGGGGTTAGATCACTACATTCGTGGAGATGAAGGCCTTGCCAAGTTCGAAGAGCATGCTATTTACCCAGCTGCACTTAACAGTACAATTGAGATGTACTTTATCGCAGCCTTGGTCATGGGCCTCGCTGGGAAGAAGATGAATTTTAGAGAGACGTATAACCTTTTCTACGATTACTACCTTGCAAGTCGACACAACAAAGACGGGCTGTCAGAGAAAGGTGCTCAGAATTACGGATGGAATCGAGCAGTGCGGCTATTCAAAGGAACGACTGGTCAATCACGAGGAATTTGTTTTACCCACGACCTTGCCTACATGCACGGATACATTGACCTGCTCAAGATCTTGGAGTCGCACCCAAATGAGCAAAATCGTTTCTATAACGGTAAATATGACCCTGCAAATGCGTTTCATCGTAAGTTAATGGATGAACTTGAGCCAGATTCAAAGTAGTATTGACACCCTGTAATTATCAGGGTACGATGCCGCCATAAACATTCGGGGATCGTCTAGTGGTAGGACGTTGGGTTCTGGTCCCAAAAACCGGGGTTCGAGTCCCTGTCCCCGAGCCAAGGAAAGTCCGTCGCTCATGCGGCGGTTTTTCCTTGATTGAACACAAATATAGTTATGCCTAAACAATACATGCGTTTTATTAGCTGGAATGTGTATCTTGATGACTTCGAGTCCGCAGATGATGCGTTCAGCAGCAAGAGAGTTACACGAGTTCGTAAGTCGCTAGAGAACCTCAAAGATTCACAATATCGTTTCGAGCAATTGGAGTTAACCGATGACTTGCTGGACCAGTTCGTTGTTCTGTACGACGCATTCATGACAAAGAAAGAAGGTGGCGTTGTTTACCCTGTGAAGGAGGGTATAAATGCCAATCAGGAAAAGGGGCGTAAGTATCACATGCTTGCTCTTTGGAATGGAGAGGTTCTAGAAGGTGGATTGATATTTTCTGAAAGAAAGAGTGCTATCTCAGTCGCGTATCGCGTGTTTCCAACTTCACTGGATATCGCAACGACGGCTAGCCCTGCTCAGATCGCTGAATACATGGTGGTTGATGCTGCTTTGAAGATGGGTAAAGCTCGTGTAAACCATGGCCGCGATCGAAACGCCTATGGAATCAATGCTGACATTGGTCTCGCGTCATTCAAGATGCGGTCGGGTGCAATACCTCACATTTCTAAAAATGGTAACGAGATTGTCGATCTTCCTGAAACACTCGATTCCGACATCCTTGTATGCGTCGGGGATGAACCTGGAGAAATTTGCGATGAGCTCGTCTTGTTCACTGATCTAGACGAAGAAGAGGCGCTGAAGAAATATCAGATCTCAAAATACAAAGGAGTACCGTTACGAGTCAAGAAAAGATAGACACATCGACCCTTCGGGGTCGATTTTGTTATAATAGGAGCATGAAACGACCATCACATAAAAAGCTTCATCGCCTGTTACTTAGGATCTTTATTGTCCTCTTGTTAATTGGCTTTGGGCTCGCACTGCTTGTAAATGTACAGACAGCTGCTAAGGTGGCTTCAGATAACCCATTCCCCGTCGCTAACGACCGGGCCAACTAACCATATGAAACAAATATTCTTCGGCTTCTTGGCGCTTACGCTGTTGGTGCCCTCACTCGCATTTGCAGAAGGCGCGCCCACGATCTCAGAGGTGTCACCACTTGAGGCAGTGGTCGACACGCTCGTTACATTAAGTGTCACTGCAACAGACTCGGACGGAGTCGCGTCTTGCTCGATGAAGATATCAAGCGTAGACCGTGGTGCCATGACGTATAACGCGTCAAATGGCCGATATGAGTTTGATTGGACATTCGACGACAATCGAACAGCGAGCTCGGTTCGTGCATACTGTACAGATAATCTTGGTAACTCGGTAAATGGTCCTTCTAAGGTTCTGAGCATACTCGAGATACCACGTTCACTCGAGATCGGTGACCCTGAGGTCACGCCTACAGAGACTGTAGATGAGGTCGATGCAACAGACTTCACAGAGGAGATGATCATCCTGACATCGCCTGTACTGATCAAGACACCGTGTCCGGGTGGCGAAGACTTCACGCACCCATGTCGTACAGTGTATTTCTTGGATAACCTAGGAACACGTCACGCGTTTCCTAACGAGAAGGCATACTTTACATGGTACACAGACTGGTCAAACATTCATGTGATCAACACGGACATCATGGCGGTACTTCCACTCGGTGGTAACGTGCGATATCACCCTGGAACAAAGATGGTGAAATATCCATCTGCCCATCAGGTGTATGTGGTCGGAGTATTTGGAGATTTGATAGAGGTTGATAGCGAAGCTACTGCCGAGGCCCTATATGGCGCAAACTGGAACCAACAGATCGACGACGTGTCGGAAGCCTTCTTCGGAAACTATACCTACGGCGAAGCAGGTGTGACTATCGACAGTTACGATCCTGAGGCTGCTAGAAACAGTGTTTCATCTATCAATGACAACATCTGGGAAGTCTGGCACGTTATATAAAACAAAAACACCCGCAACCGCGGGTGTTTTTTATTACGCAACAACTTCTCCACCGAAGGCATCCATTACCGCAGCAACATTCGGATCGCTATTTGTCGACCCCTCATGTTCCGCTACAAAGATCAACTTTGAGCCGAGCACTTCGCTTATAACAGCAGACAACAGCTCACTGTTTTTTGCAGTGTTTATAGTCTCCGCATAAAAGGCAAACTGTACTTTCACATAAACCGCACCTTTCTCGACCCGCACAGGCTCTGCCAACTCAAGTGTCAGTGGCAGCGACGCGTGCTTATCTTTTACGTTCTTCTGAAATGTAGACCAGTATTTCTTTACAGTCTCAAGATCAACATCACCCGAACTCGCACTAGGAGCTTCGGCTTTGTCAGTATCTTCCGGCACGTCATTGCGAGCCGGAGCGGCAGCCGCAGGTGAAGCAGCCTTTTCGTTTGAGATAACTTCAGGTGGCGCGCTGACTACCTCGGGCATAACAGCGTTCGATGGCGAACTTGAGATTTCAGGAGCAGAGACTGAGGGCGATACTGAGGCGCTCTGAGACCCGCACGCATCAACAACAGCAAGCTCAAGCGCTAGCTGTGGCATATGGTAGCGTCTGTGATCGTCTCGCGCCTTGAGTAGTAACTCGAGTATCTCACGGACACGATCGATGCTGATCTCACCAACGAGCGCTTTGATCTCTCCAATCTGTTCCATTGTGTAGTCACCTTGCAACTCGGTCTGGCCAACTCGCGACAACAAAACTGCGCGTGTCATATCGATCGCATTATCTGCGAGTTTCACAAGATCGAATCCACCGTCCATCACGTGATTAACGAGCCTGACACCCGATGCCGCATCGCGCTTAACCATCGAGCCTACAAGCTCTAACACATGCGAGATATCAACAATGGGTAAAACAACAGAGGCATTCTCAAGTGTGATCTTCTTCTCGCCTATCGTCATCACCTGTCCGAGCAGCCCCTCAGCATCTCGTAAGCACCCGCCTGATCGACGACCGATCTCAATCAACACAGCTTCATCAACCTCAATCTTTTCCGAGCTAGCCATCATCTTAAGTCGATCGATCATTAGATCCATCGGAATCTTTGTAAAATCATACCTCTGGCAACGACTGATTATCGTATCAGGAATCTTATGCAGCTCAGTTGTAGCCAAGATAAACAAAACATACGCAGGAGGTTCCTCGAGCGTCTTGAGCAACGCATTGAACGCGCCCTTGGAAAGCATGTGAACCTCGTCCACGATGAATACTTTCTTTTTAAGACTCGTCGGTGCAAAACGTACATTCTCGATTATGTTGTCACGCACGTTATCAACCCCCGTATTCGAGGCAGCGTCGATTTCGATTATGTCGAGCGCCTTACCATCCTGAATCATCTCACAGCCAAGACACGTTCCACACGGCTCTCCCTCCTTCTGATCTAGACAGTTAACAGCTTTCGAAAGGATCCTTGCCAATGTAGTCTTCCCTATTCCACGCGGCCCTGAAAACAAATACGCATGCGATACCGCATCCGTCTTCACCTGGTTGCGAAGAGGTGTGACAACATGATGCTGTCCTGAAACCCCCTCAAAAGTTTGCGGCCTGTATTTTCGGTATAAGTTCATAACGATATGATTATAGCACAATCAAAAAACAGGAGCTGCCCCCTGTTTTTTATGTTGAAATGATATTTTCTATGGCTGCCCACTTGGCCTTTTGCCCCTTTGGTATGAGTCCAATCGCTTCATCACCCGGT
>JABIWD010000044.1 GCA_018701105.1 Candidatus Uhrbacteria bacterium
CTATCAGGGCATTTCTGTGCCCAAGTTTATCTGAAATATATCCACTTGGTAGCTCAAACAAAAATGAAGTTATACTTCCTGCAGCCATTACGGCTCCAACTGTGAATGCAGTTGCTCCCTCGATCTGTAGAAGGTAGACCCCAGTTATGGTGTAATAGATTCTTTTTGATGTAACAAGATGAACGGCATACTTCCAAATATTCGCTTCAATCTTTTGTTTGTAGGTCTTTGACATGCTTCGTAGTATAACCCAAAGAACAGGTTGACCATAATACATTTCGATGCTATCTTTACTCTCGATCATTACCCCTGCCGGAGTGGTGAAATTGGTAGACACGCTGGCCTTAGGAGCCAGTGCCGCAAGGTGTGGAGGTTCGAGTCCTCTCTCCGGCACCATGGAAGCGCCCAAAATAGGCAATCTTTCACCGCGGGTCTTCGATTCTCGTTCGTCATACCTTTTAGTATGACTCACTGCGAGTCTCAGCCCCACGTCGAAATCTTACCCATTTTGGACACTTCCATTTTTTAAAGGAAGTAATCTAGACTTTTAAGTTGATATGCGAATCGTGTTGGTGCATGGCTATAATGCCTCACCGGAACATAATTTTTGGCCTTGGTTGAGAAAAGAACTCGTTAAGCGCGGGCATGAGGTTATTGTTCCTACGTTGCCAAATCCTGCTGAGCCGAATTGTCAGGAGTGGGTGAAGGCGATCGACGACTCCATAAAGTATCCCGAGGGAGACACGGTGTTCATTGGCCATTCGCTTGGATGTGTCGCACTGCTACATTATCTTGAGGAGGCGGATATGTCTGGGACTCCGAAGTCTGTGATTCTGGTTTCGCCGATATATCATGTTGGCGCAGAGAGGTTCAAGAGCTTTTTCGAGCCTCCAGTAGACTTTGATACGGTGATGTGGAAAGGGCAGGGATTCGCGATAGTTCATGCGAAGGATGATAACGTCGTGCCGTTTGATCACGCGCTGAAGTACGAAAAAGAGCTCCAGGGTCAGCTACATGAGCTAGCTGAAGGGAAACATTTCGTGGAGGCAAAGGAGCTGCCAATCCTGCTCGACTTGATAGATGATAATGATGTAGAGCCAGGTGCGTCTTTGAGTGATGATTTTAAAGAAATAGAGATTGTATTGTAAACACCCCTAAAATGGGGTGTTTTTGTTGTTTTCAGCAAAATTGCTAGGTATTGCTTGACAATACGGTCATTTTGGGATAGAAAGTAGGGTGCTCATTCACAATTAGCGAGAGGTAGTACGACATGGGTAGCAAGCGAGGATCGCGCTTTCCCTCTACAAGGGGATCGGCGCGACAAGGATCTGGTACGGCTCATGACAGCGGTCAAAGGAATTCCAAGTATGGCGTTGGTGACAAGGCTGTGCCGCGTCTAAGGAACATCCTGAGGGCGCTCAAAAAGGAGGCTCGGAAGACTGGGCGCTTGCCAAGCAAGGGGCGCCTGAAGTCGTTGATTGAAAGCGAAGGAAAGACCGACAAGCCGTTCAACGTCGATGACATCGTTTGGTTCCTCGTGGACCATGGAATTGTCTTGGTGGAAAAGTCCGGTGCAGGGAAGGGTACTGTGTACTGGTTTGATGCTCTCAAGGCGGAAGAAGTACACAAGATCGTCGAGGAGTGCGGCAACCTGACGCTGGTTACACCTGAGGTGGCGGTAAAGCTGCTTGCTGCGCACAGGGCGCGGTTTGAGGCGGCGAAGAAGGCGGCTGATGAAGTCAAAGCAGCCAAGGCGGCGTCTGCAGTTTCGGCAGACAAGCCGGCTGAGGCAGACAAACAACAGAACGGATCAGCTCCGGCTGGTCAGGAGGAACCGATGGAACACCGACGATTGAAGCGTCACTCCGCGTTGAGCGTGGATGTGACAGAGCTACACCCGCCCGATTGGGGCGAGGTGGTTGCGCTGTTCACCAGGGACAGCGCGGAGACAGGCAGACTCGGCGACGGAAAGACCGTCAGGGCGCTCATCGCGAACGCCGTGTCGGGGACGTTGACGGGTCAGCAGAAGAACAGCTACATGCTCGCCGCACTCAACTCGTGCGTTGTGCTCGAGGAGCGCGACGAACAGGGTGTGGTGGTCAACCACGTCTTCGATCACCACCAGAACGAGGCGGTCAGCATGTCCATGCTGCTGCCACGGTCCGCTGCGAAGGCAGCGGAGATGGTGATCAAGGAGCCGACGCTGGAGGAGATCGCAGACCGGATCGCCGAGCTCGACCTCGAACGTGAAGTGGCGTTGGGGATCGTGCGATCTCCGGCACCGCAGGACGTCACGCAGCGGAGCGGCCTCAAGGCTGTTCCGAAGCCAGAGGAAGCAGCTCCGGCAGCTCCGGCGCCCAAGGCACCGGCAGCTCCGGCTCCCGCTGCTCCGAAGGCACCGGCAGAACCGGCGGAAGATGGGCGATCGTTCCGGCAGCGCATGGAAGCGTCGCTGCGATCCAAGCGAGACGCCATCCTGGCCTCGAGCGAGGATGCGGTTGCGCTCAATGGGCGACTGGAGACCGTACGCGCTGATCGCGACACGGAGGCTGGTCGGGCTGATGATCTGAGCGCTGCGAAGCGTGCTGCGGGCGAAGTGGCTGTTGCCGCGCAGGCTCGAGTTGAGGCTGCGGAGCGTGCGCTCGAAACTGCGAGAGGCGCGCTCGAGATCGCGACGACTGCAGAGTCGAGCGCTCAGGGCGAGATCAACGATCTCAGTGATTCGCTCGAACGGTTCGATACGGTCATCGGGAGCCTGGAGGAGCAGATCGCAGAGGTCGCGCTCACTCCAGAGCAGCAGGCGGCGGTGGAGCGGCTCGACACGCTGCTCGAGCCCGACATGCTCACCGAGGCCTACGGGCCCGAATAGACAACGAAACCCCCCGTTCCACTGGAGCGGGGGGTGTTTTCTTTGCTAATGTTGGTTCTCTTGACAGGATTTAGGGTGTATTGTACAATCCTCTCACATTAAGAAAGCCGTACCTGAGGGTCATGAATCCTTTGAGCGGTTTATCTACGACGTAAGAATGTTGCATATCAGGTTTACCTGATCCATTCGTCGTGATCCCACTTGGGATCCTCCGACACGACTGAAAGGTCGTTGTTTTATTTGCTCGAAGCTAGACTTGGGTAGCCGATACTTAGCCAGACAAATGCAAAGTGCGTTTTACATGGGCAAGCGGTATCGATTATCCAAACGCTGATTTCGAGCCACGAAAAATCCTTACGGATCTCGTGGTGCAATCACCAATAGGCACGTGCCCATGTGATTAATCAGTATGAACATTACAATTGAAGTCATATTCGTCTTTGTACGCGTTTTCTACGCGCGTACAGGGAAAACGGCATGCGCATTATCCTTAGTGCGTATGACGAAAAATCTATCACACAAGATTTGCTTTGTGTGGTGGTAGAGCATCATAAGGGCATACGGCGGATGGCTTGACAATATGTGCCGAAGAAGGACGTAGTAGTGTGCGATAAGCCTCGGTTAGGTAACAAACAACCTTTGATCCGGGGATTTCCGAATAGGGAAACCTAGCGTGGGGAATGCCACGTTGTCGTTGACTGAATACATAGGTTAACGTCGGGCACCCAGGGAAGTGAAACATCTCAGTACCTGGAGGAAAAGAAAATAACTACTGATGCTTCGCATCGGAAACGATAAGATTTATCTTGTCACTCCGATGCAATGCATCAGACCATTCTCTTAGTAGCGGCGAGCGAACGGGGATCAGCCCAAACTTCATGTGTGAAGGTATGGAGAAACAACAGACTTCGGTTTGTTGCTATCTATACTGAAAGGTAAGGACCCTTGCACATGGGGTGTTGTAGGACTACATCTATCCGCATCCTTTAGGCGGAAGTAGGAGTGTACATATATAGGAAAATCTTCTGGAAAGAAGA
>JABIWD010000032.1 GCA_018701105.1 Candidatus Uhrbacteria bacterium
CCTCCGCAGCAGAACAGATCTGCGCGTAGTTTGCACACAAAGCGTTATCTGACGGATCACCAGTACATCCAAGATAGTCTGGAGCGATCTTTATGTTGGTCGTCTCTTTATTGGCGTACCCTGAATGGAAGTCTGTAGTCACTTCTGCTTCGTCAACCTGAATAGCGTCTAGGTAAATCGTATCCACTAGTCCTTCTACTATAATGCTCATCCAAACATCTTCTGCCGGTGTTGAAAAAGTACAGCCGTATCGCGTCAAGGCATCGTCTGGAACACCCGCTTGATTCAACTCCAGCCACGCACCTTCATCTGTACAATCCGATGTAACAGCAGGTGAAGGCATCGAGATCGCCGAAGATGCGTTGAGGGAGAAGCCGTCTTCGTCAGCAAACTCTAATCTCATCTCAATACCGGATCCAAGCGTTGGTCCTGATATTGCAGTAAACGAGACTGTTACAAACTGGTTGGGATATAAATGGATTGGATCACGAGTAATCGCCTCGCCTCCCGCATCAAGCTCTACGACGTCCGAACCTACCTGGAAACTTGACCCTGAGTAGATAGACGCGCTAGAGAAGTTCTGCAGGTAACTTACGTTACCATCCAGTGTCCAGAAATCAGGCACACCGTCTTGGTCGCCGTCTTGCTCAAAGCTTGGGTTGCGCACTGGGTTCAATGCGCTGTCGGCCGCTCGTACCAATTCCGTACATCCGTCGTCACCATCACCACAAGTAGCAACAGATGCGTTGAAGTACTGTCTAGTATTCTCGTTCGCAACTGTGGTTGTTGGGGTGGTGAAGTCGTCAAATAAATCTTCGATCGTATCAAATACGAATCGATCGTCTGTCGGATCAAGATTAATAGGCTCTTCAGCTGTACTGCCATCATTCAGTTCTTTAACCGTGTTGTACCAAGTACAACCAACGTTATCGGCATCACAATTAGCGTAATCAACAGTAGTGGTTAAGAGACTATCTTTGACTCCAGTCCGACTTGTTAAAGTTAAACAACTCGCAAACTCAGCAGGACAAGAATCACCGTCAAAACGCCATGAGTTTCGCTCACGAGTACAGTAACCAAATCCTCCAATACACTTTCCATTCTCATCCTCCTCGATACAACTAGGAGTATCTACACAAGTCTCATGACGAGTATCTGCGTTCTCGGCAAGAAGCGTTGCGCCCGTTACGTTTGCACGACACTGAGTTTCAGGATGCTTTATAACCCAGTTAGGGTCGATCAAGTGACACCATGGATTACTTGCACTAATTGGAGCATCTGGATTGTCTTCATTACAGTCGTCAAAACCTTCAACGATGGTATTCAAGTCCGTTGGACCTGTCACTTGCTTCGCCTTTAAAGCGGCCAGCTCCCACCCGACTGGAATAATACGAGCGATTCGCATCTTAACAAGGTTCGCATGACAGTAGCCGTATGTGTAACAGAAGGGGTCCTCGTTACGTGCAGTATCTTCACTGTCAATTAGAGACCATTCTCCATGCAAAAATCCAGCATCGATAGCTTCTTTTACTGTCATCGTATCTCCTGCTGCAGCATACGACATCAACGTTGCAAAGTCCGACCCCATGACACAGTTGTTTGGTCCACGACTGGACGTTCCAGGACATGCGATAAATTCTTGAGTAACCACGTCGTAATCAGGAATACTTGATATCGGCGCAGACAACAATCCTTTGAACTGATCTCTTGCGGAGTCGCGTCCGGCAACATCAATGAAGTCTGGATTGAAAACCCCTCCAGTCGTTGGCGGCTCAAACAGTCCACTGTAAATCTTGTTTGTAAGTTCCGAAAGCAATGTGTTCAAGAAAACCGAACCGGCAGACACACCAACTTGCAACAAAGCACCCTCGTTTCCGAACAACGAATCCTGCAACGCCTGAGATTGATTGTCCTGCTGTTTGTTAAGCTTATTCTTGAATTGGTCCTCTAGAACTGTGGAAGGTGTTTCCACGTTTCCTGTAATCACATCGCTCACGTCCTTAAACCTGTCGTTTGCCAATAGTTCGTCAGTCTTCACTGCCTTTTCTCCAGCAGCCTTATTGATCGAAGTTTCAATCGCGATGATAGATGCCGAGAGGTCCGTTCCTCCAGACGTAAACTGTGTAGCAAAGTCCTTGAAGATCTTATCCGGATTCAAGTTGTCTGCGGAAGACGCAATGAATCCTTCCCAGTTTGACGTAATACTTCTAAATTCACACTTAGGCTCCGGTCGCGCAGATCCGGATCCTGAAAGTCGTGCAATTCCAAGCTGAAGGTTGAGTCGCTTTGTAGGGTCAGTAGGTGCACAGATATCAAAATCGATACCAATGTCACCCAGCGTCCCCGAGAGCGATCCAATGGTTTCTCCCAGAACGTCCTCGAATAGATCCTGACCGTACTCCTCCACCGACCGGTACTCATACCCTGGAGACTGCCCCTTACCACCAGACGCAATAGCTATCGCAGCATCATAGGCCAGTCTATTGGCGACAAAAGAAATTAGGTTAAGCAAAACTTGGATGATCACCACTCCCAATGGTTTATTTACAGCCTCTTCAACATTCTCCTTGATCTTTGCGGGGTTCAGCCCTGTATCAAATGAGGGTTGAGCATTCGCAGGCATAGCAAAAAACAAAGAAGTCAGCACCATCATCACCGCCATGTATGCCAGTATCGTCTTCTGAAAAATGTTCTTTGCTTTATCCATGCTACTGAGTCAAAATCGCATCGAGTGCACCGCTCTCTTGCAGTGATTTCAACGCCTCATCGAATAATACTCTCACCTCCTCGTCAGACAACCCGTCCACCGTCTCCTGATCTATCCCCTCTGCAACCAATGCTGCTCGGATATCGTCGGACGTCAGCGCTGTTAGCAACGCCTCTATGTCTCCCTCGTTCTCCAAGTTCACTCCAAGCCCAACCTCTTCAAACGGTAGCTTGTCCCTTGTGTCAGCTGCCACGAGCGGACTGTTCACCGCAACCTCTACTGTTCTGCCACAGCCCTGTCCTACAGGACAGTTTGGGTCGTCGCCACTTTTAATCTCCCGCCCATCATCAAACCCGTCAGAGTCTGAGTCAGCAAGATATGGACTGGTTCGGTAAACGTTCAGCTCATCGTAGTCGTTAATACCGTCGCTGTCCGTGTCTCGTTCTTTCTGAGCAGCTATTTCACTTGCAGCACGCTGGTCGTATGACTCGTATCTTTCACCGTCGTAGCTTAATACGAAAGGTGCTTTTACCTGCTGAACCATGTAAGTCATGGACAGTCCTAGTCCCAACACACCAGTCACTCCAAAAACGACAAAAGCGACCTTCTGTTCCAAAGAGAAAGTCGACCATCCTTTGCGGGATTGCTTATGCTTAGTGTCAGGCATAATTTCTAGAGTTATTATACCAAAAAACCCCGGGAATATTTGCTGATATTCGCGAGGTTATGCACAGGTAGGTCTAGATGAGAGCCGAGTATTTTCAATTTTGCAATTCGGCAATTTTCAATTTAAGGAAGATCTTCTTTCTTTTAAGAAAACTACTTGCAATTCTCGTGTGTAAGACTATACAGAGCTATCCAATCACCCACGGAAAGCTCCTCAGGCCGGGCCGTTTCTATGTATCCGAGCTTCTTTAACGCGACTTCGAGCTGCATGACGCTTACGCTCGGTAATGCTCCTAATGTTGTCTTTAGCTGTTTTCGTTTCTGTGAAAAGGCAACCTTAGCGAAGCGAATCAGTCTCTCCCTATCTTTGACACCACGAGCATGATTGCCCTCTTTCGAGTATAGATCGAGTCGCACGACAGCAGACTCCACTTTGGGAGGCGGCGAGAATGCGTCTCTTGGCACATGGGCCACGAGTGACACCGACGCCGCGAGCTGCACAACTATTCCTAGTAGACTCATATCACCCTTCCCCGCTAACAGCCTATCCGCGACCTCGCGCTGAATCATGATGATTGCGCGTTCTGGTTTATGATCGAGCCCGAGACTCCACTCGAGTATCTTCGACGTAATGTTATATGGCACGTTACCAATAAGCACGTAGGGCTCGTCGTTGAAAATACGCTTGATGTCTTCGTTCTTCAATGAAAGAACATCCTGATTTAGGAGTTGTAAACGCTCAGACAGTACATTCTGTCGTGTTGTATCTATCGCCTCCTGGTCAATATCGACTGAGAGGACTTTCTTAGCTTTTAAAACGAGCTCCTTTGTAAGAACCCCTTCGCCTGGACCAATTTCTAAAACATTATCTGACTCCTCAATCGCGGCCGCCTCAATAATCGCAGCCACAACGCTATCATCGCGAAGAAAGTGCTGACCATAGAATTTCTTCTTGTGCATAGATGAGTCTGGCTACAACTTAAACGATCCTTGTCGATGCACAACTACCTCTCCATCGATTACCTCAATCACCATCGATGGCGGTGTAAACTTCAACTCTCCACCGTCAAAATACAAATCGGGCTCCATTCCAGATTTCTCAAATTGAGCAACAGCATCTTCAACTTTATAAGTAGATGGAGACTTATGTACGTTAGCAGACGTCGCAACAAGTGGAGCGTCGATCCCTGCGACAATCTCGCTTACCAAAGGATCGCTCGAAACACGCATACCTACAGACCCATCTTGCGCAAGATCGTCTGACATCTTCTTCTTACCAGGTGGCATAACTACTGTTAAAGGCCCTGGCCAATGTCGCTTAGCTAACATACGCGCAGTATCAGAAAACTCACCGTATTGCTCGGCCATTTCCATATCTTTCACAATCACTCGAATCGGCATGTCGTCAGACCGCTTCTTGATCGCCTTCACGCGCTTCACTGCCTCCGAATTAGTCGCGTCACAACCGATTCCGTAACAAGTCTCCGTAGGAAACACAACCACGCCTCCATTCTTCAAAACTTCGACTGCTTCCTTAAGACTTTTTGTTATCCTTGCACTCATTGTTCTGATTTGAACACCAATTAATCGTCTTCTCAATTCCATCCTTCACACTAGTCTTCGCCTCCCATCCCATAACCTCCTTTGCCAACGATGGGTCTA
>JABIWD010000029.1 GCA_018701105.1 Candidatus Uhrbacteria bacterium
ATGCTATATCTGTCGGCGCGGACTCCCACGCCATCTCAAACACCTTTCTCATAGCACTCGCTAACGGCGGATTCTCTATTACTACGCCAATTGGTATCCCCTCATACGCAAACCCATATATCTCGTCACCTTTCACACTAATGTGACCGTTCATAGCAATCTTTCCCGGCTCAATGTATCGAACCTCCCAACCATATCTTTGATGCACACGCTTCATAGACTCAACAGGCGGTTTGTCCGCAACTATCATTATCTTCCCCGATATCCGATTCCTCACCATCTTATCTTTGTGTGAATCAAATTCGTGTTCATCAAAAAACTCCCTCAGCAAATCGAACGGTACAATTTCAAAAAAATCTTTCGCTGTCTCCTCGTAACGACGAGACAATTGCGTGATCCCCTCCTTGCCTTCAAAGAAATAAACGCGCGGTTTATCTTTCTTCTTATTCTCAATCGCCAAGAACTCCGGCAACGCCGACTCCACAACATCAATCTTTCCAATCAAATCCTCCGCCTGCCTCTTCAACATGGTAACGATCTTCTCAGGAGACGCAGCAGACAACAGTCTCTTCCCACCAGCATCTATACTTTTCATCAACCCGCGTTCAATAAGTCCATCGATCACGTTATAAGCCGTCGTCCGCATGATCTGTGCGGCGTGCGCTATCTCCTGCACACTCGCACTACCAAGAGACAAACTCACCAAGTACACACGGGCCTCGCGGTCAGACAATCCTGCGTGCCTTAATTGATCAACTAAATGTTGCATAGCACGTCGAGTGTTCTTTGCGCCGTCGTTGTCCAATCAAAGTCTTGAGCTCTAACTAAACCTTTACGAATCATCTCTTCACGAGTCTCCGGCTTCATCATCTCGTCCAAAGCCCGCATCCAAGCGCCATGAGCATCCAACGGAACAAACATCGGCGCAGACTCCCCAACCTCATGCAATACCTCTAAATCCGAGCACACGAAAGGCACACCCGACGCCATAGCCTCTAAGGTTGGCATACCAAACCCCTCAAACCGCGTTGGAAATACCTCAACCAAAGCTCCTGATCGCAAAGGTCCAAGGTCTTTATAATCAACGTGCCCAATCTCGTGAATATCATCACGCGATGATGCTATCTCATGAATCTTGTCATAGCCCACTTCACCCGGAGTTCCTCCGAGCACAAGCTCAACATCATGATCACCCTGGTCTTTCCAAGAAGTAAACGCTTTCAGAAACGGGGCAATTCCCTTTTTGTCCTCCAATCTACCAACATAAAAAAGATACGGCTTCTGCAGCTCGTAATCAGCTTTAACACGAGCAACCTCGGCGTCATCCTGACCTCGCACCTTAAACATCGCTTTATCGTATCCAAAATGGATAGTCTCGATCTTCGAATCGTCGGCGCTGTAACTCGAGATGATATCCCGCCTCGTAGTGTCAGTTATAGTGATGACCTTGTCTGCAATATTTACCGCGCGTGAATGTGCACGCTTAAATCTCTTAAGTTGGTCCTGTGAGTAGTACTCGGGATGATGCAGGAATCCTAAATCGTGAATCGTAGTCACAACTTTCCCGGGCAACACATACGGCAGCTCATCACCGGGCACAAAAATAACATCTGGGCGATCTTTGAACAGCTCCCATGACCATCTAATTTTTGACCATCCTGGCAGGTCCCACTTGAGCACTTTATTTGTCCATCGACCTTTCAACTCAAAATCGAGTGGTCTATGAGAATACAAAACGACCTCAAGATCTGGCTCGAGCTCGTTCATTTTCTTTAGCAGTCGGTACACATACCATTCCACTCCCGTCTTCTGCTCTTTCGCCGCTGGCACGGCATCGATGGCTATCATATCTATCTCGTAAAGATCGACCTCTTATACGCCTCCAAGTTCTCCAGAGCAACGCCCGTTCCTCGCGCAACACATAGCTGAGTATCGTCCGCAATGTATGTAGGCACCCCAGTAGCCTCAGCTATCAGCTTATCGATATTTCGCAACTGACTCGACCCACCCGACATTATAATTCCCTTATCCATAACATCCGCCGCAAGTTCCGGTGGTGTTTTTTGTAAAACCTCTTTCACTGTATCGACGATCCCCTGAAGCTCATTCACAATAGCTTCGGTAACATCGTCACTCGTAATATTTATAATCTTTGGTAATCCCGTAACAAGATCGCGTCCCTTCACTTCCATAGACAACTTATCTTCCAAATACATCGCAGACCCAATCTGGATCTTGATCTGCTCGGCAGTACGCTCACCGATAGCGAGTCCGTGGACTCGTCGTACATGATCCTGAATTGCAGAGTCGATTCGCACCCCTCCGATTCGAACGGACTCAGACGCCACAATCCCCCCGAGAGAAATAACAGCCATCTCCGATGTCCCACCACCGATATCAATAATCATGTGCCCCGATGGCGATCCAATAGGAATATTCGCTCCGATAGCCGCCACAATAGGCTCCTTGATGATGTATGCAGCCTTCGCTCCCGCGGCTAGTGTAGCATCGATCACCGCACGTCGTTCCGTTGATGTGATTCCACCAGGAACAGCAACCATAACCTCCGGTCGAATAAACCGAACACCACCGGTCGCCTTGTTGATGAAGTATCGCAACATAGCCTCAGTCGTTCGATAGTCCGCAATCACTCCATCCTTCAATGGGCGTCGAGCAACGATAGTGTCTGGAGTTCGTCCAAGCATGTCCTTGGCTTCTTTTCCAACGGCCAAAACCTTTCCATCAACCGTTGAAACAGCAACAACCGAAGGCTCGTTAATAATGATCCCTCGCTTGGGAACATAGACCAAAACCGTAGTGGTCCCGAGGTCGATTCCAATTTTCTTTTGAAACATTGACATGCACGCATCTTACACAAAATAAGGCCTCAACACAATCTTTGGCTACCATTAGCTCATATATAGCGCCCATCTTGACAATGCCCCATTTCTTTGCTATAGTTAGCCGTTCATTCGTGTGCAGCAACAACCAACCAAGAGAGCGAGACAACGATAATGAACGCAATCAAAACGATCCTGAGCTGGATCGGAGGGGCCATCGCATGGCTCTACCGACACAGTCTGGGGTTGTACCTGGGCTGGCTGCGGGAGTCTTCGGACTTCCGGCGCGGCTCCGCTGGGACCATCGCGGTTCTGGTGACCATCCTGTTGATCGGACTTGGCGTGTCCAAGGCCGTGAACTGGGTCGGCGACCTGTTCGCCGAGGTAGACTTCAGCTCACCCATCGACCCGGCCGAGCCGGAGTACGTCGAGAAGGTGAGGCTCGCTCGAGACCGTCTGGCAGGGTTCGACAAGGACATCCTGCCGTACGTCCTCGACGAGTACAACGCGTACGTGAAGAACCCCAAGTGGCACGAGTACGCGAAGCGCTGCTTGAAGTTCACCGACGAGTTCCAGCGTGCAGAGAAGCTGACCCTGTACCCGTGGATCATGACCGCGGGCATGGCGTTGCACGAGAGTCGTTGCGACGAGAAGGTCAAGTCCTACGACAACGGTCGTGGACTGATGCAGATCACCAAGTACGATCCTCGACACACGAAGACCACCCGCGGGCTCCTCGGAGTACGCAAGGTGGACTTCGTCGGAGAGCCCTATCACAACATCGTGATGGGGATCGTGATCCACGACGACTACGAGCGTCGCTGGGGCTCCCGCGAACACGGGATGCTCAGCTACAACCGTGGCGTCGGGGGCACTCGTACCGATCTGAAGCAGTGCGGATGGAAGCAGGGCGAGCCCCTCCTGTCTGTGACTGAAATCCGCCCGTGCTTGACCTACAAGCCGCGCGGGTGGAAGCCGAGGACCTACACTCCTCGAGTTCTTGCGGCGATCGTGATCATGAATCGCGTCGTCGAAGGTGAGCCGCTCGTGCAACTCGAGCGGATCCGGCCGTCGGACATCCCAGGTTGGGACCCGACGAAGGATGGCGACACGGGCTGGTTCCCCAGCTTGTGGTAGCCCGCCACGAACACGAAGCCCGCCGGCGTCCTGCCGGCGGGTCTTTCCTTTTCTAAAATTCCACCACGTAAGTCTGGTACGGTGCAGCCTTCGTTGTGTACGTGTAACTGTCATCGTACCAATACTCCGAAATCTCTTCTGGCGTTGCGCCCTTTATCGTTTCATCGAAGTCGAGGTCAAGATTCAACGCAGCTCTACTTATACCTGGCTGTCTTTGCACATGAAGCTCGTACTTACCCGCCTCAACCATCTCCGTAATCCTCGCAGGCAACTTGTAAATAAACTCAAGACTTCCGGTCGACCCTGGCTCTACGGCCGTAAATGTTCCAAAAACCGTTGCACCAAACTCCTCTGTCACGTCCACGGGACCAACGGTACCATTAGGATTGTTCGTCTGGTCGTCCAATAACGAACCATTCACTCCAATCAACTCAGATCCCAGGGGAACATAAGCTCGTGTATACGTTCGGTAACGCGTTGTACGGTAGTCAAACCCTCCAAGATGGTCATAATTAACCTGCGCCGCAGCAATCAAGTCTCCGTTCACGTCACGATGCACTGAATACGTATACGCCCGACTTATCACCGAGTCCGTCTTCAACGCTCCCAAGTTTGCATCCACCACCATTAGATGATCATGCTTTGCATGAACACGCAGATCTCCTGACCACCCCTGTCGCTCAAATACTTGCTGAACTGTTGGTTCTGCCGAGTATGCGAGTATATCGTTATTGTCCAAGAGGTTCAGCGTCGACTCGAGGAGGTTCGATAGTAGCTCACCATCCGCTTGCTTGAATCGCGCGAATAATACGTCGATCAACTTTCCAATAATATCTTTTCGTTGGGTAACCGGGATTCCACGCTCGATAAACGCCTGCTCAACCTCGAACTCCAAAACATCAAAAAAGTTATCCGGTGTAAACTCGACATCTCCAATCTGAACGTTGCCAAATAGCTCGAGCAAAGTCACCGCTACCTCGGGCGTAATCAAAATAGCTCCATCAAACTCCACGTTTGGCGCTGTAACCGGGTACTCTTCGGTCGATGGCACCGATATCTCATCCTTGTAAAACGCAATTGCCTGTCTTATTGCAGAAGGAACATCTGGAGACCAGTTAGCATCTCGGAGGTACCAGTTGTCGAGTCCTAGGTAGCGCTTGATCGGTGCCGGCGGTTCACGTCTAATGTGTCCAACTGACGGAGCGTCAACGGCGTAAATATCATCCGTTTGAATATCCACGATCTCACCGTCTTTGAGTGTGAGCACGCCATACGTTCCCCAAAAACCTCCGGTTGGCCTAAGCTCTCCTGTGTTTTGTAAAAATAACAAGTAGTTTTGCGTCCCTTCAAACCCCGCGACTTCTGGCAGTATCGACAACAAAGGCACCATCAACTGCAAAGAGTTGTCCACCAGGCGAATCTGCTCAAGCAACTCATCGCGTGCGAACCTAAGTCCGATAAACAAATCATCCGGATCAACACGCTCAAGATCTCGACGCTGCTGTCGTAGTCGAGCTCGTGCTTCCTCAAGATCTGGCACAGCTCTATACAATGCGAACACGAGTTCCATTCGGGCCTCGGGCGTCAACTCGGCATATGTATCAAAACTCGCCAGGCCACCTTCAAAGCCCTCAACAGTGTGGAGGTCGACCTCGATATCGATACCAATCTCAGCAAGTGTCGTTATCACGTCCAATGACGCCTTCCCGTCTTTAGCAAGCAACAGTAGCGCCTCAATCTGTGGTCCGATCCAAGGGAACGGCTTCAAGAACCTAAGAGCCTGTAATCTCAAATTTATAGTCTCGAGTTCGTCGGAAGCTTTCTTTAAGTGCATCGTGGCGGACACAAAATCTCGACTCGCAACGGTCGCCTGAGCTGCAGAGATCTCTGAACGTACAACGCCACCTCTCTGAACTCCGTCTACAACGGCGAGTCCTACGAGCCCAGCAATGACAGCAAATATTACGATAACAAAAACAAAAGCAATCGCAAATCGCTTTCGCCGTTTCCTCTTATGGAAGAACGCGTCATCATGCATAATCTTCCAATATTGTACCACGTCGCTCGCGAGCGACATGGCGTGCCGCTCATCTACCTGTTGATGTATTGCTCAAAATCTCTCGTCGCCTGCTCCACATCTTTGGCAAATACGAAAGGCTACCTACAAACGCACCAGCCGATGTTGTGCCGAGCAGCAAAAGTCTTGGAAAATTTGATAGAGCACGCGTGAAAGTCAGATTCTTAAATAACAATAAAAATCTATTTCGTCGCAACTCACTATTTTGCAGCGCATGTATCTCACCACGTTGAAAAACTCCCCGATATCTATATGCAACAGCACCTGGAACATATCCGATGCCTAAACCTGCATGCTGCAGCCTCCACGAAAGATCCTTATCTTCGTCGCCCGACCCAAAGTGCTTATCCATGTACTCTTCTTCGCTGTGCCGCACTTTTACCAATGCCGATGCACGCACCAACATCATGGAACCCGGCACCGCGAACACTGCAGTATCGTCGTCATACTGCTCAGCATCTATCTCTCCTGCTCCCCGTGGAACAAGATCAAGTCCCGAAGATAACACCGACCCAACCGAATCTATATGATCAGACTGGACGCGCTCATGCAATGCTTCGTCCTGAATATTCTCATCAAACATCCGGAGTATCTTTCCACCAACAGCACCCAACGTCTTGTCTTCCTGCATTTTGCACACCAAAGCCGAAACAACGTTTGGCTCCATGGTGACATCGGTATCGAGCATCAACACGAACTGGTCATCCAAATCAGAATTCTTCCAAGCCTGCATCGCCATGCGAATCAACTGGTTCTGCGCGCTCGCCGTTCCAATGTCCCTCGCATTCCGGATCGCCCTCGCTCCAGGCACCTCATCACGCAAAAAAGACGTAATCTTATCCGAAGATGCATTATCTGCAATTCGAATCGTTACGTCTTCATATGTCTGTTGAGCAACCGCGCTAACAATCCCGGGCAAGGATCCCATCGCATTTCGCGCAACAATGTGCACGCTTACGTTTGCCATACTATCGTCCTTTCTTTGTAACGTTGAATCCTAGGTATTTTCCAAGGGCCATGCGAGTTTGAGCATCGATGGCTGGGAATGCTCCAAAAACGATAAACGTGATTGGAAGCAACGCCCATTGTAAAAACAAGATCAACCAAGTGTATTTCTTAACGTGCTTTGGCCTTGGCGGAAGCAGCGAGAATGATAGCAGCCCCGAGAACAATATCCCGAGCGCCGCAACACGCATGATCCACTCGAGTGTGAACGGTGCGTTATGCACGATAGCGTCAGTGCTACTCTTCGCAATTTGAATCGGCAACCAACCAAGAATGAAAATCAAGATCGGTGCAGTCGCCCACGTAAACATTCCTTCAATGTGATTCCACAACAACCGTACGCGAATTTTGAGCGATATCGACTTATCTTTCCAAAACTCCTCAACAAGGTACGGGAAATGCTCAACACCCCACGCCCAACGACGCTGCTGCTTGTAAAGCGCTTTCATCGACTCCCAATAATTTCCACCGGTCACCGCGTCCATGCTAACTGGAAGATACAACGGGACAACGCGATAATCCCCTTTGTACTTCTTTGCAGCCTGTAGGTAAATACGCGAGTCCTCCGACACAATGTCTTTCTGCCAAAATCCAACGTCGACCAGCATCTTGAATGGCATTGAGTGCGACGAGAACGTCCACAGTCTCTCCGGACGCGCGAGTTCTCCGAACAACCAGAAGGTTGTGCCAAAAGCCGAGATACGAACAGGTGCCGGAGACTCCCAGATATTGTTATTGAAAACAATCACCGGTTGATAACTGGCTCGCGTAGGATCCTCAACCGTCGCGTACAAATACGTAAGGTGGGCGAAGTATTGCTTGTGCACAACCGTGTCGACATCAAAGGACGAGGCTATAACATCCTCGTATGCAATGCCGAGCTTATCAATGAACTCTTTCACGACCTTACCTGTATAGTTCAGGTTCGATCCCTTTCCGGGCATCTCGTCCGGTAGATCTTTTGGATGCTCCGTGATCAGCAAATGTGCAAACGTATCACCATACTTAGCCTTTATCAACGCCGCATTTTTCTGAAACTGTTCGCTGTCGCGCTCCTCACCGGCAAGAACAACGATCATTCGCTTTGGAGGATATGTCGTGTTCTTCAACTGCTTCATTGTCGCATCGATGATCTCGACCGGTTCTTTGTATGTTGGCAAGAAGATGACATGCCAGTATTTCTGCCAGTCTACGACCTCGGATTGAAGCAATATAATCCAATCTGCCTTCTCCGCCATCCTGTGCTCCTTCCACGCCTCAATAACAAAAACAACGAAGTACAGCACTCGATACATCCAGTAGAGGTCGAACACAATAATAAATCCGATCGCTATGATCGGTGCAGTGAAAGACAGTATCAGCGCTGTAGCAACTGTAATCCAAACCAACGAGGCTGGGATTATTTCTAAAATTCTATTTTTTCCGTATGGATTCATGCACTTGTTATAGAACAAGGTTAACAAAAACGCCTGGAAATTTCCAGGCGCCCTCTTTTTTTCTACTTACTGGTGTGAGATATCGTCCTTGAGACGTCCCAAGAATTTCTTTGCATGCTCCTGTCCACCGAGTCCAAATGCAAGTCCACCGGCCAATGCTAGCATCGCTACCAATCCTGTAGTCAAGATCTGTAATAGTGACGTTGCAATTCCCAACTGCTGCATTGCTGCGATGAATGCGAACACGAAGATGCTCCACTTTGAAATACCTGCAAGCAAGCTCGCTCCACCCAACTTCGCTGTCTTTACTGCTGTTGTAACAACGTCGTATACAAACGATCCAAGAACGATTCCAACGAGCAAGATCACAACTGAGATCAACACGTTTGGCAAGTATGCTACTACCTCTCCGAGGAATAGAGTCACCTGTCCCCATCCAAGCACGTCAGCGGCTGCGATGATGAACA
>JABIWD010000046.1 GCA_018701105.1 Candidatus Uhrbacteria bacterium
CCTCGTGCTCACATTGGGAGCTGACGCAGTTGGCCCGGCGTTGTATCGACGAGGTTTGATCTTGAGAGATCGCCGCCGCTGGGTAATCAAGCATATTTGGCCCGTTATGGGCATTGGATTAGCAAAAGCGCTGGGACTGGTGATTCCAGTACTCAACATAGTGGTGCTGCCGATGGCGGCGTCAGGTGGAACATTGCTAGTGCAGAAGTACGAAAAAGAGTAAGATGCTATTACTATGAAAGTTATTCTATTAGAGGACATAAAGGGTAAGGGGTATCGCGGCGACGTATTAGAGGTGTCCGATGGATATGCTCAGAATTTCCTGTTTCCACAGGCGATGGGAGTTCCTGCTACGCCGGATGCTTTGGCTAAGATCAAGGCTCAGGAGGCGAAGGCTGCAAAAGAGGCTAAGCGTGGTGAGAAGGCTTCTAAGGACGCTGCAGGGATGCTTGAGGGTGTTGTGCTTACTTTGAGCGCCAAGACTAACGATGAAGGGTCGCTTTACGCCGCAGTATCGGCAAAAGACATCGCATCGGCGGCAAAGGAGCAGGGGATTAAGATTACTCCCAAGCAGGTTAAAGCGCATGATCCTATTAAGGAGGCTGGAACGTTCGAACTCACTGCAGAATTTCCAGGAGGATACGAGGCGAGCTTTTCTCTCATTGTGGAGGAAAAGGCAAAGAAATAGGGCCCTATTGACCTTTTTTGGGTTTTATTGTACACTCGTGCCACATAGAAATAGGCCTTGATTCGTCTTAGGCGATCCCTGTTGGCCGAACTTAATTGAAAATACCACTATGGCTCATAAGAAAGCCGGTGGATCTACAGCCCTTGGCCGAGACTCACAGTCGAAGCGATTGGGAACGAAGCGATCGGACGGAGAAGCGGTGAAAGCCGGCGAGATCCTTATCCGACAGCGCGGAACGAAGATTCACCCAGGAAACAATGTTAAGCGCGGGGGTGACGATACTTTGTACTCAGCAATCGCTGGAAAAGTTAAGTTCACAACACGAACAGTGCCAAACTTCATCGGAGTGTTGAAGAAGCGAAAGTTCGTGCACATTCTTCCCGTAAAATAACACCAGCTTTAAAAAAAGCAAGAGCAGCCGTCTGTGTATACAGGCGGTTGTTTTTTATGCCAATTTTAGGTACTCTTGGTGCAGAAAAGCTATGGCATCATCCATGAAAAAGAGAGTAGAACTGGCGCTTGAGGAGGTGCGGCCAATGCTAAAAATCCACGCAGGTAGCGTGGAGTTGGTTGGTGTTAACGAGGAGACCGGTGTGGTTCAAGTAAAGATGCTTGGAACATGCGACGGTTGCGCGTTGGCCGACATGACATTAAAAATGGGTATCGAAGTTGTATTGAAAGAACACGTACCCGAAGTTACTTCTGTTGAGAGAGTATGAAATGGCAACGAACATTAAGATCATGGTTTCCGCCCGGAGTCGCACGATGGTCTGCAATTTTGACTATCGCGTTGTTGGTTTTTGCGTGGATCGTGCCGTCGTGGAGACTTGCACCTATCGTGGAGCCTGAGGCGGTGATTCCTCTGCACTATAATATTTACTTTGGCGTGGACTTTGTTGGAAAGTGGTGGTGGGTTTACTTCTTGCCAGCATTTGGAACGATTGTGTTTATTATCAACGCGATCTTGGCTGCAAAGGAAAGGAAAGAGTCGAAAGTATTTTCAGACATGCTATCGATCACATATGCCATCGTTGCGCTGTTTGTAACCGTTGCAATGTTTTTTGTTCTTCTGATTAACGTATAGATATGGATGGATTTCAAATAATTCGACTAATCATGCTGGCGACGATGACTTTTGTTATCGCAATAGCATGGACACCGCTACTGACGCACTTGCTGTACAAGTACAAGCTCGGAAAGCAGATCCGAAGCTCTGATCGTGCGCCGGTCTTTTCTAAATTACATGCAAAGAAGTCTGGGACTCCAGTGATGGGTGGTTTGTTGATATGGGTGACTGTATTGGTATTCGCGATGGTGCTGTTTGGTATCTGGACTATCGCGCCAGAATCATTCTTGGGCAAGTTGAGCTTCTTGACTCGATCTGAGACGTTGTTGCCACTGGGTGCATTCGTAGCATCAGCACTTGTAGGGCTCGTAGACGACTGGATGAACGTTCGCAAGATTGGACCGCATGGTGGTGGAATGAGCATTTGGTACCGGATATTTGTGTACACGGCAATAGCAACAGTTGGAGCTCTATGGTTCTACTTCAAACTCGACTGGGACATGTTCCACGTGCCGTTCATCGGTGACTTTAGCGTCGGCCTTTGGTACATCCCAATATTTATCTTCATAGTAGGATCGACCGCGTTCTCTGTGAATGAGGCGGACGGACTAGACGGACTCGCCGGCGGAATAACCATGGCAGCTTTTGCGGCGTTTGGAGCTATCGCATTTGCACAAGGAAGCTATGATCTTGCAGCACTCTGTGTGGCCATCACTGGAGCGCTGCTCGCATTCCTATGGTTTAACATCTATCCGGCTCGCTTTTTCATGGGAGACACTGGTTCGATGGCGCTTGGTATTACGCTTGGAGTTGTGGCGATGCTTACGAATATGGCGCTACTGTTGCCTGTGATCGGAATCTTACTCGTAATTGAGTCGGCATCAGTGATAGTACAGATGACATCGAAGAAGCTGCGAAATGGAAAGAAGATTTTCAGATCAACCCCAATACATCACCACTTCGAGGCTATCGGTTGGCCTGAGCCAAAGATTGTAATGCGTGCATGGGTAATATCACTCGTGTTCAGCTCACTCGGTGTAGCTTTGGCATTGCTCGACATGGGTTCACTCTAGTCACTCGTTGCCATGGCTAAACTTAAAACATCTGTTGACGTCACTCTTCTATCGCTGACGATGGGATTGATTGCATTTGGTTTCGTGATGTTGACGAGCGCGTCTGGTCCGATTGGTTTTGAGAAGTTTGGTGACACTTATTGGTTTGTAAAACATCAGGCACTCTTTGGGTTATTGCCAGGACTCGTGATGATGTTCATACTTTCTCGCATCCCGTACTTTTTCTGGAAGAAGCTCGCGACGATTTTACTTTTTATTTCGATAGCCCTCCTGATCCTCGTCTTTATACCGGGAGTCGGGGCGGACTTTGGGTCTGCGCACAGTTGGGTTGTTGTTGGCGGGTTTAGTTTCCAACCTTCCGAGCTCGTCAAACTCACATTTTTGTTATATTTAGCTGCCTGGTTTGAAAACCGTGCAGAAAAGGATGTTAAAGACTGGTCATCAGGTTTTGTTCCGTTCATATCGTCGCTCGGTATCATCATGCTACTCATGATCCTGCAGCCTGACGTTGGAACGATGACGGTGATTATCGCGCTAGCTCTCGCCGTGTACTTCGTTGCCGGAGCATCCTGGAAGCATTTGCTCGCACTGGGGACCGGGGGAGTTGCGCTATTCTTTTTACTGATTCGACTCGCACCGTATCGTGCTGCGAGGTTCACGACCTTCTTGCATCCAGAGCTTGATCCACAAGGAGTTGGCTACCACATTAACCAGGCGATGCTCGCTATCGGATCGGGTGGCATGTTTGGACTTGGATACGGTCACTCTCGGCAGAAGTTTCAGTATCTTCCCGAGGTTTCAGGAGACTCAATCTTCGCGGTCATTGCAGAGGAACTCGGATTCTTCCTGTCCGCCGCTGTTATATTCTTGTACGCATTCTTCGCGCGACGCATGCTCGCACTCGCAAGTAACGCGCCAGACAAGTTTAGCCAGTACGTTGTGGTCGGTGTGATGGTGTGGATCGTGTTCCAAGCGTTTGTAAACATTGGAGCCATGCTCGGACTCATGCCAATTACGGGAATTCCGCTGCCGTTCGTCAGCTACGGTGGGACCTCGCTCGTTGTGCTGATGTCGGCCATGGGAATCGTGCTGAATATCAGCAAGTATCGGAAAAATGCATAAACCTGATATAATCAGACCACTATGAAAATACTCCTTACAGGGGGTGGGACACTCGGTCCCGTCACGCCGCTACTTGGTCTTGTTGAGCATTGGCGTGCAGAGAATAAGAATATTGATTTGGTCTGGGCGGGAACCACTAAGGGTCCCGAGGGGGCTTTGATTAGCGCGAATGATATTCGTTTTATTTCGATTGCAAGTGTGAAGGTTCCAAGGTACGCGACACCATACTGGTTCGCAATGCCGTTTTTGGGAATCTACGCGTTCATTGAGTCTTGGACGTTATTACGTAACGAGCGACCCGATGTTATCGTAACTGCTGGTGGATACGTCAGTGTTCCTTTGGTGATATTGGGACGGTTCATGGGTATTCCAAGTTGGGTGCATCAACAGGATGTGTTGCCGGGACTCGCTAACAAGATGATGTCTAAGTTTGCTCGAAAGGTTTCTGTTACGTTTGATTCTTCCAAGGACATTTTCCCAGCTTCAAAGACAGAAGTCACCGGTAATGCGGTGCGAGTTGGGATTGCGGCCGGTGATCGAGATAGCGGATTCAGGAAGTTCAACCTTGCTCCTGATAGAAAGACGATACTGGTATTGGGCGGAGGCGGAGGGTCTGACTGGATCAACGAGTCTGTTGCAGCGCTCGCGGGTGATCTGACAAAGGAGTGGCAGGTTTTGCATATTACAGGCAGTGACAAGTACGAGTCGGTTGAGGTGGAGAATCCGCATTACGCTGTGGAGCCGGTGATTCATGAGGGGATGGATGACGCATATGCGATTGCCGATCTCGTGATCTGCCGTGCAGGACTCGGAACAATGACCGAGCTCGCGTTCGTGGGAAAGGCTGCGATCGTGATCCCGATGCCAGACTCGCATCAAGAGATGAATGCTTTTCAGTTGTTTGAGCATCAGGCGGCAATCGTTATGGATCAGACTGAGACTACGCCTCAGATTTTGTTGAATACGATCAAGACTGTGATCACAGACGAGAATTCGCGCATGAGACTCGTCGCGAACCTAAAGCTCACGTTCCCGAAAGATGGGACAGAGAAGATTGCGGGTGGTGTCATGAAGTTGGGAGAGTCGACAGCTAGTGAATGGAAGAGGGCGTCGAAGAAGAAAGTTGAGGTTGAGCTCGAAGATGCTGATGTTGCTGACGACGACTTGAACGAAAAGGTCGCTTCGCCAACTGGTGATAGCACGGCTCGCAATGACGAGCTGGTGGATGCTGAAATTGAGGACAAGCCGATTTCGATGGATGGGATGTCTATAAAGGAACAGGTTGAGAGGGCTTTGAAAGGAAAGAAGATTGATATCGAAGAGGGTGAGGGGGATGAGAACCCGTTTGAGGTGAAGGATTTGTAGCGTCGAGCGCAAGCTCGGCGTTTTGGTTGTAATACATCTAATATTAGCAAAGAAGGAGGGTGTCAGCCTTGACAGAGGGCTGTTTTTGTGTTATAAAGGCACGTAGATTATGGTTATATGGATTAGAGACGTTTTGATGATTAAGGGTATTTATTGTCCCTAATCATCAGAACGGGCTCATCCGTTACTGTAGATTTGGAGGCGCCATGCAAGTTGCGCTCCTGCGACCCCCGGCCACGTTCAAGGCATCCTCCAAGTCGGAGGTGTTGAACGCGGCCTTCGAGGCAGGGATGGCTGCGGCCACCGCAAAGTTCGAGTCCCTGGGCCTTACGCTCACGGACGACCGTGCAGACGACCCGGACGGCAGGGTGCCGTTCGACGTGTGCAACGCTGCGTTCATCGCGGCGTTCGAGGAGGTGATCGCCCAGAACCCCGACGATGACGTGGCGAAGTCCATCAACGCCACCGCGGCGCTGACGGACGGGTTCTACGGCGCGGTCGGTGAGGTGCCCCCGCTGTGGCAGCTCAACGGGACCGGCGGATTCCTGCGCCCCGAGCCGGCCGAGTTGGCTCGGTTCCGGATGCAGCGGTACATCGATCCGAAGCGCCCAGGCGCGCCGAAGATCCACCCCCGCCGAGCGACG
>JABIWD010000025.1 GCA_018701105.1 Candidatus Uhrbacteria bacterium
CCGCCGTAGGTCTGGGCGCCCGAATCAATGAACTCTCCGGCTTTTCCGTCCTCGTAGATAGGGTCCAAACCTTCGCCGAGAGCCTTATGAATCATACTGTGAGCGTCTTTCACCGATGTCTCCTTGTTAGTTGCAAGGTTCATCTCTCCACACCACATAACTCGCATTGCGCGAACCAGACCATCAACCACGTCCTCAACATACAGAAAATCTCGTGTCTGCTCACCAGTCCCCCACACCGTGCACTGCTTGTTTGCTGACATCTGCTTGATAAATCGCGTAATCACACTTCCGCTCCCAAATGTTTCTCGCGGTCCATAGACGTTTGAGAAACGAAGAGATACTGCAGCTATCGGATACAAGCTCGAGAAGTGCCAAAGGTACATCTCCGCTGCTCGCTTGGAAATTCCGTATGGAGAATCCGGTCGAATATCTGACTTCTCTGATACTGGCAACTTGTTCGAGCTACTGTAGACAGCGGCCGTTGATGCAAAGATCACACGAACTCCTGTATTCAAGTCTCGCAGCGGCTCCATGACATTCAACGTTCCAATAACGTTCTCCACAGCGTCGGGAGCGGGATGCGCAACGGATGCGCGAGGGTCTTTGTGTGCAGCAAGATGAAATACCACAGTTGGCTTGAACTTTTCTATCACCTTGCGAATCTTCTTCCCGTCTTTCGCGACATCGAGCTTATTGAACTCTGCAGCAGGGTTAACATATGCCTTCTGCCCCTTGCACATGTTGTCGATGATAGACACATTGTGCCCATCTGCGACTAGTCGGTCCACAAGGTGTGACCCAATAAAACCGGCACCACCGGTTACCAAAATGTTTTCTTTTGAATCCTTCATATTATTTTTCTTCAGCACGCTGCCGTAGTCGCGCGTCAATGAATGGCATGATGTCTCCGTCGAGCACTCCGCTCGCGTCCGATGTCTCCAGATTTGTACGATGGTCCTTGATCATCTTGTACGGATGGAGCACATATGAACGTATCTGATTCCCCCAATCGGCCGAGCTGACCTCCCCTCGTATGGAGGCCATTTCGTCTGCTTGTTCCTGGAGCTTACGAGAAACTAGCTTTCCGCGCAAGATTTTCATGGCAGTTTCCTTGTTTTGCGTCTGAGAACGCTCGTTTTGGCAGGTAACTACGATATTTGTCGGTATATGCGTAATTCGTATCGCCGAGTACGTCGTGTTCACACTCTGCCCTCCCGCACCCGAGCTCATAAACGTATCTATCTTGATTTCATCCGTCTTAATCTCGACACCCTCAACATCCTCATCAATCTCAGGCACCACGTCTATAAGCGAGAAGCTTGTCTGCCGTAACGCGTCTGCGTTGAATGGCGATAAGCGTACGAGTCGATGCACACCAGCCTCGTTGCCAAGGTTGCCATAGACTCGAGTTCCTTCTATGCGAATCGACGCCGACTTAATCCCAGCTTCGCCTCCGCGGGTTTCCGATATCACGTGAGCCTTCCAACCCTGGTCTTCAAAAAATCTTAAATACATCCGCAGCAACATCTCCGACCAATCCTGCGCATCCACTCCACCGGCTCCGGCGTGGATCGACATGATCGCACCGTTGTTGTCGTACGGGCCCGTGTAAAGTTTCAGCAACTCGAGAGCAGCAAAAGCATTCTCAGTTTCAACCAAGCTCGCCTCCAGCTCGTCGAGAGTACCTTGGTCCGAGCTCTCCACGTCTGCGAGCAACTCGGCAACCGTCTCCGCATCGTCCTTGATCTTATGCCAAGTCTCAACCTCGCGCTTCACCTCACCAAACTGAGTTCCGATCTTTTCTGATTTTTCGCGATCGTCCCAAAATCCCGGCGCGCCCATCTGGGTCTCGAGTTCGGCCCGAAGTGTTATCTTTCCCGCAACGTCAAAGAGAGTCCCACGCCTCGCTGATACTGGTTACGAGCTGGGAACTACGAGTAAGAATGTCGTTTTTAGAGGCCATACGAGCGCATTATATCATGATTGAGCGGAAATAATGCGAATTTCAAATGGGCAATTGGGCAAATTTCAATTTGTGGAAGATTTCTTTTTTAAAAAAATAGCCGACCCCACGTTGGGGGCCGGTCACGTCGTTGTTCAGCCTGCTGCGGGGGCTCGGGTGGCCGTTGGAAGGTTCTCGCCGTTCGGGTACTCACACGAGCTACCTTTGATCTCGGCGTACCCTCTGTACCCTCGACCTGCCAACCAGACATAACCGTGTTCGAGGGCCAGCCGATCCACCTCACATTCGTGATCTTGGCCACAGACCTTAACCCTCACGATCTCACCAGCCAACTTCCCCTGCTCCTGCAAGACAAAGTCGCCGCGTTCGAGCATCCTCACTCGAATCAGCTTGTAGCCAGCATTCGGCGGATCACCGGCGATCACAATCCTGCGATGACCATCCAGATCGTCAGCGTGATACTTCCCACGAAAATGCAAATGCACTCCTGTGTTCCAAACGGCAACCAACATGGCGGTCACATCTTCGAACTCCATCACCGGAGTCCATACAGGAGCCCCCTTGTTGTAGCAGGCCATCCAGTCAGGGTCACTCGCTGGAAGATCCTTCTTCTCGAACGGCTGCACTCGAAATTGCGCGTACACCTTGTCTGTCATGTCGCCTCCTAGTTCTGAAACGTTGTAACAAAAACACGAGCCTCTGTCAATGCAGAAGCTCGCGTTAACCTAAATACTATTTACATCCCCGGCATCCCTGCCATTCCTGGCATTGCCGGTTTCTCTGGCTCTGGTATGTCTGTAATTGCAACTTCCGTCGTCAAAATCATTATCGCGATCGATGCTGCGTTCTGTAGCGCTGATCGAGTAACCTTCGCAGGATCAACCACACCCACAACGCTCAAATCTTCAAACGCGCCTGTTGCTGCGTTGAATCCGTATCCATCCGACCCCTGACGGACGCGCTCGAGCACAACTGAACCGTCAGCACCCGCATTCTCCGCGATCTGCTTCAACGGCGCGCCTAAAGCTCGTCGCAAGATATCGACTCCGATCATCTCCTCGTCAGACACCACGACCTCATCCAACGCAGTCGCAGCTCGTACCAAAGCAACTCCCCCCCCTGGGACAACGCCCTCCTCTACCGCAGCCTTCGTTGCAGACACCGCGTCGATGATCCGATCTTTCTTCTCCTTCATCTCAACCTCGGTCGCCGCACCAACTTTCAAAATTGCCACGCCCCCAGCCAACTTCGCGACTCGCTTAGCCAACTGATCCTTCTTGAACTCGGCATCCGTGTTATTAATCTGCGCATCAAGATGATGAACTCGCTCCTCAACCTTACTCACCTCTCCGTGACCATTCACTATCGTGGTCGAGTACTGCTCAGCTGTAACCTTGCCGGCATGACCAAGATGCTCCATCGTAGCTTTATCAAGTGACAAACCGACCTCTTCCGAGATAACAGTACCGCCAGTCAGGATCGCAATATCTTCCAACATCTCTTTTCGATGATCGCCAAACCCCGGCGCCTTCAACCCCAACGCAGAGAACGCGCCACGCATACGATTCACTACCAATGTCGACAAGGCGTCACCATCAATATCTTCCGCGATGATGACGAGCTCCTTTTTACCTGCTGCCGACATAGCCTCGAGCAACGGCAAGATGTCTTGAATCGAGCTGATCCTCTTATCCGTCAACAATATCGACGCGTCCTCGTACACAGCCGCCATCTTCTCTGTATCCGTCACCATGTACGGCGAAACATAACCTTTATCGAACTGCATTCCCTTCACAGCATCAACCTCAATACCAAAACTCGTTCCCTCTTCTACCGATATCACACCAGTCTCGCCAACAATGCTCATAGCCTCCGCGATCTTACGTCCCACCTCGGGATCATTCGCTGAGATCGATGCAACGCGTTCAATATCACCCGCAACTGGCTTCGAGATCTCGTTTTGGATCTTATTCACCACAGCTTCCACTCCTTTCTCGATCCCTCGTCGCAAAACCTGCGGATTTGTACCCGCCGCAACGATCTTAAGGCCCTCGTGGACCATAGCTTGCGCCAAAACAGTGGCGGTCGTCGTACCATCACCCGCTACATCGTTAGTCTTACTCGCCACCTGCTTCACAAGTGCCGCTCCCATGTTTTCAAACTTATCCTCCAACTCAATCTCTTTCGCAACAGTAACGCCATCTTTCGTAACGATCGGTCCACCATAACTCTTATCGATAATCGCATTTCGCCCCTTTGGTCCCAATGTCACCTTTACGGCGTTAGCTAAAATGTCGACACCTGCCTTTAGTTTCTGACGTGAATCCTCGCTGAAGATAATTTGCTTTGCCATATTATTCTATAATCGCAATTACACCAGAGATGTCGACTACCAACATTTTGTCGCCTCCAACTTTAAATTCCTCCGCCGCATACTTTTTAAACAAAACCTTGTCACCCTCTTTGATCTCCAGAACCTGCCGCTGACCATTTTCAAGGACCTTTCCATCGCCCACCGCAATAACAGTTCCTCGTTCCGGCTTATCTTTTGCATTGTCTGGCAATATGATGCCAGACGCGGTCACCTCCCCCTCATCCATAATAGATATCACTACGTTGTTCCCGAGAGGCTTAATGTTCATAACAAAATCTGAGCACATTTTTTATGCTCAGATTTTGCCATGTACAAACTTTGTAGTCAAGAAAGACAAATATTTTCAATTTTGCAATTCGGCAATTTTCAATTTATGGAAGATCTTCGTTTATTACTAAAGAAGAACGCCATCTCCTTGCAATGACAAACTAAAGTATCTCGATATCACTTTCCGATCCGAGCTTGATGTTTATTGCTAAGAATATTGCCATCAAGTATAGCCCGGATGCCTGCGTCCAGAGATAATGGTCCGCAAGAGCCACTACGAGCAAGACTGTTCCGAGTGATAATGCTATTAACGAGTTCGATCGCTTCCATCGTTTATGAACATTCCAATCTGTCGCCACAACCAAACTTCCAAGCAATAGGAACCCAATGAGACCGAGCTCAACAAAGATCATCGCAGGCACATTGTGAACCGGCTGATACTCGAACACTTCTTTGAGCGGCTTCATGTGAGCAAGTGTGAACGTATAGTTTCCGGAACCCGAACCTAGTATGAACGGTATCGCGCCTCGTGTCGCGAGCTTACCCGCTTCATCCCATTGCATTGACCGCTCAGAAATCGACTGCTCCTCTAACCTGTTGTCACCATCGAATCTCGACCCTAGAACCGGCGACATGAACAATGCGATCAACACAATCGTAGTCGCAGTGAGCAAGATCGGTCCAGAAGCTCGCTTCTGCTGATCTTTGTGCTTGTTCATCCTGTGTCCGAAGTGGAAAATGGCTAATCCTGCTACAAATGCGATCCAAGCACTGCGCGATCCCGTCATCACAAGCGCCCCGCCCCCAAGTGCCGCCAATAGTAGCATCAACAAGTCCTGCCGCTTCATGCGACCACGCGCTGCAACACCAGCTGCTGCCAGTAATCCAAATGCGAGGAAACCTCCAAACATATTTGGATGCGGGAACGATCCATATGCGCGCAACCATCGACCTTCGCCGTACTCGATCACAGACGTGCCTAGCACTTCCGGATCCTGAGCTGCTATCCCGAGCATACTCGAAGCATCAATGCTCTGACCCGCGGCCTGCACCCATCCAAAGAACGCCGGAACCAACATCGATATCGCTACTGATGCGAGTACAAGGTCGACAGAAATAGTCTCGTCCGCGACCAACACATAAAACAACATCGCTCCGAGTCCAAGATGCAGGGACATTAACAATGCAACGCCAGTCTCCGGAGCCCAGAATGCTGATACAGCTGAAAGCAACACCGCCGCTGCCAAACTCAGAAACGCCACCTTCATCACCTTGTTCTTTGTCACGTACCTCCACTTCGGCATTGAGAAGATATGGTTCGATGCAGCGAGGAATGCGATCAGCGCAAAATCAAACGCGTACAAACTCATCCTCCCATACTCACTCGGATCGCCCCCTACCAAAGTCTCGCCAAATATCCACCTTGTCTGCCACGGTAGAAGTAAGAAGAATAAGACGAGTAATGGTTTACGAAAGTTGCTCATATATTTTTTGCCAATTATCACGTATCTGTACACGATCATCGTGTACATGGAATTTTAACATGTCGTCGTTCACAATAACATGACTCGATTTATTCATCTTACTGCGGATCTGTTCGGGGAAGCGCTTGTGCGACAGTCTCTTTGCATGTTGCTCGAGCCATCCGAGCGCGCCGTGCGGGACCGAGAACGGCAAACCCACAGCTCGAGGCTTCCTGAATCGCGCAAGCTCTCGCCAAGAAACATTCGGCAAGATCTCTCTAACCCATGCGTTACGATCGCAGAATTCCGATATCACTCCATCGTCAATCAGTGGAATTAGCGATGCTACCCAATACGCTAGATACGGATCTTCTCCATCGATCGCGAGCGATGACAGGTCCAGAGCTCGATCAGAGACGAAGAAGGTGAAGTCAACGGGATCAACCGCACGCTCGCCCGGACGACGCCTGAGCAAGATCAACGGACCAACCGCTAGAAATCGAGCCAGCCACAATCTCCCCGGTCTACATATCACTAGAAAGTCAGTGTCACTCTTTCTCTTGGTCGATTCCCACGCCAACGAGTTACACACCGACACTGCGCGCACCCCCGGTATCATCGACACCAACGAAGCAATCCTTCGCGCCTTCCTGAACTTACGATCCGAGTCCAAGTACATGTCATGCTCTTTGTCGAAAATCTCTTCGTACCCCTTCAACACAAAACGCCCGTCACGCTCACTGAGCGCTCGGGCGTCCTCCAACGCTTTTTTAACCTCTCCAACCGACCACTCCCTTGAGGGTCGGTACAGATACTGCCAAACATGAAATGCAGACAGTGACTGCCCGATACTCGTGAAGTACGAAACGGTGCGGAGAAGATCGTTCATAGTGCTGGGCCACAGCCCGCAATTTCAATTGGGCAAATGGGCAAATTTCAATTTATGGATGTCTTTTCAATGTCATTCTGAGCGGGAGCGTCAGAATCTCATGATGCTAGAATTTCTAGAAATATGAGATCCTCACGTCGTTCCTCCTCAGGATGACTATGAAATAGATTATTCTTTCGAGTCCTTCTTGTGGAATATCATGTACTGCTGGATCACACTGACCACGTTCGATGAAAGCCAGTACAGCATAACTCCTCCAGGAAGCGTGGCTCCAAACACAACTGTGATCAACGGCATCGTGTACGTCATAGACTTGGCCATTGTAGCTGCCATCGCTTCGTCCTTTGCACCTTCTTTCTTTGCAAGGTCTTTTGGCGGTCGTCGTGTCTCGAGCATCTTTGCTTGTACATATTGTACTGCTCCAGCCATTAATGCAAGCGGTATGCTTCTAACAGATAGATCAAAGATTCCGATGAAAACGTTATTAACCACCTCTGGCTGCGATACGAAGCTGTACAGAGATGCCATCAACTCTGGATCTTCGATCGATCGGCGTAACACGTTAAAGAGTGCAAGCAAGATCGGAAGCTGAATGATCAGCGGTAAACATGATGAAAACGGATTCACCTTCTCTTCCTTGTACAACGCCATCGTTGCCTTTGCCTGGCCCTCCTTGTCGTCCTTGAACTTTTCTTTCAGCTCAGTGATCTTTGGCTGAATCGCCTGCATCGCTTTTTGCGACTGCAAAGACTTTCCTGTAAGCGGCCAAAGGATCAACTTGATGATTACAGTCAAAATGATGATCGCAATACCAAAGTCTCCTGGCACCGTGTTGTAGATTGCAACCAACGCATTAAAGATTGGCTGCGTCAAAATGGTAAAAAAGATTCCCATACTATTCAGCTACCTCTTCTGAAGACTCGTCTTCCGATGTCTCAAGAGCGGCTTCCTTGTCTTCCTCGTCCATCACGTTCGTAGGAAGCTCCTCGGCCTCGAGCCCTTCCTCGGCTGCCTCTGACTCAACAAGCTCGTCGTCCACAACTTCTCCAACGGCCTCGTTGCCGTCCTCCTCGGCTGCGATCTCATTGGTCTCGGCTTTAACTTCAGCGGCTTCGATCTGAGTCTCTGCCTCCACCTCTTCTTTCTCACCCTTTGCAGTTCCAACGTCTGGCGCCTTTGCCTCAACTGCACCCTCAGATGAACCCTTAATTGTTCCACCCTCTTCTGCAACGTTAATTCTCCAGTCTGTAAGTCGCGCGGCGAGTCGAACGTTCTGTCCTCCTCGACCGATCGCAAGAGAAAGCTGATCGTTGTCCACGGTAACCGTAGCAACCTGCTCAGCATCGTTAAGCTCAACTCCTGAAACCTTAGCGGGAGCAAGAGCATTCATGACAAACACGCCCACGTCCTCGTCGTGTTCAATAATGTCCACCTTCTCTCCGCCAAGTTCAGAAATAATAGTCTGGATTCTGGCTCCTCGCTGTCCGATACACGCTCCAATTGGATCAATCCCCTCGTCATCACAAGACACAGCAACCTTTGATCGTGACCCTGCCTCTCGGGCAATAGACTCAATCTTCACTGTCTCGTCTGCGATCTCTGGAATCTCCACCTTAAATAGCTCAACTACAAGCTCTGGCGCTGTTCGCGATACCAAAATCTCTGGTCCTCGCAAACCTAGATCAACGGACTTCAAGAAAACCTTAATGCGGTCGCCTGGCATGTAACGCTCGCCTGGCACCTGGTCTTCTGAGCGCATGATTGCAGTTCCGCGACCAATGTCCACCAAAATCACACGACCTTCACGTCGCTGCACAGTTCCAACAATCACCTCTCCTTCATTGTCCTTAAACTCAGTGTACAAAACCTCTCGCTCAGCCTCTCTAAGCTTTTGTGTAATAACCTGCTTAGCGGTCATCGCTGCCATGCGTCCAAACTCTCCGCCTACCTGGAGCTCAGTTCGGATTACATCTCCAAGATCCGAACCTTTCTTTAGATCCTGAGCGGCTGTAATCATCACCTCTGTCTTTGGATTAAATTTCTTTTCGCCGTCTTCGTCTACCTCTTCCTCTATTGTCTTGGGCTCTGGTCGACGCTTAAACTCGTCAATCTCCTCCTCTTCCTCCTCTTCCTCAACCTCTTGATCTTCTACAACGGTCTTCACGTCCCAAAGCTGAACGCTACCGTCTTCCGTATTAAATTTTGCTTCAATGTTCTGGAGCTTGTTACCAAAGTCCTTTCGATAAGCCGCAGCGAGTGCCGCCTCGATTGTTTCCATTACTGATTCGTAACTAAGTCCCTTTTCCTCCACGATCTGTCGGATCGCTTGTTCGATTGGTGATGCCATACTTTGTGAAATATTGTTAAATTGTATATAAGATTTTCGATCTTTTTAAAAAATCGACCCGGCCATCAGCCGAGTTTCATTCACGCTCTAGATAGTACCGATGGAAACACAATATGTCAAGGCAGGACGTGTTAATTTCAATTTATGGAAGGGCCAGTATACCTAGATATCGGAAGGCTACGGTTGCTTGACTTTAGCTATTGACAAAAGTGCTATTTCCTGATATACCTCAAGCGCGTTAACAACAACGCGCTCCTCCACCGACCGGTGGAACCAGCCATGAACGAAGGAACCATCATGGCCATGACCGAAGAGCGAAAGGGCGAGATCGCACTCCGCCACCTCAAGAGCCGCATGCGCAAGGAAGGCATTCGCATCCACCCAGGCTTCCGTGAGGAACTTGCGGAGGTCGCGAAGGAGCTCGACATCACTCTCGAAGAGGCTCTGGAGCTCAGCGAAGAGATCGTCCGCGAGATCGTCGACGAGGTGTTCGCCACTCCGGAGCCCGGCCCCGAGCTGCGATAGCAGCCGACCAAGTACGACATCGCCCCCAGGACTTCCTGGGGGCGTGTATTTTTTTTCAAATTCCTTCAAAATGCACAACCTCAGGATCATTCCCCTCAACCAGGTTAATCGCAACAACATCAACACGCCACGGAACATCGTGGTCGCTCAGCGTATCCAAGTATGCATGAGCAGCTCGTTCCAAGTGCGATCGCTTAAGCACTGTCACTGAATCCTCTGGATCTCCTGCCACCCTCGATCGCCTTGTCTTCACCTCCACGAATACGAGCTCGCCTTCGTACTTGCAGACAATGTCCAGCTCCACTCCCATAGCTTTCCAGTTGCGCGCCAAAACACGGTACCCTTTTTTCTTAAGGTACCGTGTTGCAAAATCTTCTCCGAATTGTCCAACTGCCTTCCTCATTATTTTTTTCGCTTTGGTTGCATGTACTTATCCTGCTCTTTGGCTGCGAGTCGTTTCTCTCGCTGTGCTGGAACTGTCTTCTTCACGTAACGTAGAATTGACAACAGCCAAGCAACCACACAGATCACCCAAACGATTGTCCAGAATCTTGCGGACAGGAATGGGATCTGCTGGAACGCTACAAACCAGTACCAAACGCCGAACGACCCCATGACAACTAGTAGCGTTGCAATACGTCGCAAGACCTCTAGCTGTAGAGCGTCCTTGATTCGTTTCTTGCTCACCATTCGTACCACTGCGCCAAGTATTACAAGAGACAAAGAGACAATAAAGAAAAGTCTCAACGTCAAAGCGCTGTACAAAGGAATTGTGTTAAACCACCAACTTAGTGAAAGTAAATCCATAATGTCTATTTCCCGGATCGAACGATCCTTCTAATTTGAGCCCGTTCACCATGCATAGGGAACGCGCCTCCTGTTCTGATAATCTGGAACTGGCGTCTGGTCCGACTCTAGAGTCGCCATATGGATGCCAATCAACCACTGTAAAAATACCTCCCGATTTTAGCAGACGAACGGCCTCCTTTACAACCTCTAGTCGGTTTTGGGTAATAGATAGGGTGTCAACGAGTAAAATGGTGTCAGCCGTGGCATCTTCCAAAGGAATACCGCCTAGCTTTTCTACGTCGCCTCTCAGTACCTCGATATTCCCCTTATGACCCATCTGAAGCCTTCCTTTAAGGCTATCAAGGGCCGCTGATCGCACGTCTACTGCATAAACTCTCCCCTCGTCACCAGACATAGCAGCTGCAGGAATCGTCATGTGGCCAAGGTGACCGCACAATAGATCCACAACCGTATGACCGGACCTAATACCGGCAGCACGTGCTACATGGGCAGGATCGTACAAACTTGTTCCACTTCTTATCATACTTATCTCAATCCTGAAACAAAGATCCCTGCAATCCCATTCATAATATCGTCTCCTCCACCGGTCAGCGTTATAAAACCTATAATCATGATTACAATACCTATTATCTTAACCAGACCAGCTGTTCCTCCAAATCCCTGCAAATTCCACTCAGCCCACCAAGATTTCCCTACCCAGCCAGTTACCATTTCTGACTTCCACACAATAAAATACCCTGCAAAGGATATCGCTGCGCCAAGTAAGACTCTTAGGAAGATGTTCATGAACGTATTATAGCAAAAACTCCGGCGTTAGCCGAAGTTTCTGCTATACCTGTAACCCCGCTTGCGCAGCCGCCCTTCGACTGTCGCTCAGGACATTCGACTTTTTTCGATGATACAATATCACATCGCATGATGGTCATAGACCATGAGCGAAATGAGATGGCAATCGAATGAAGTCGAATGGTGCGGACGAGAGGACTCGAACCTCCACCCCACGAATGGGACCAGCCCCTCAAGCTGGCGCGTCTACCATTTCGCCACGTCCGCATGTGGCCAGAGTATGCCAGTAGATAGGCCTATTGTCAATACGAAAGCCCAATAGGCTCAGATCGAGTCCACACACACTCTTTCCATCCACGGGGTTGATAAATATGGACCCATATGCTATCCTTCTCCTGAAATTAACACGCGCGCTTAGCTCAGTTGGTTAGAGCACCTCGTTTACACCGAGGGGGTCGTGGGTTCGAATCCCTCAGCGCGTACCACAAAAACCCTCATCTTAGATGGGGCTTTTTGTTTGATAAAATTACGAACCTCTAAAACATCCTCTCCCTCCCCACCACTGCCTGCAGCACCTTTCTCTCCACTGAGAAGCTGAACTCCTGCCCTTCGATCTCCGCTCCATCGGCGGTTGCTTTGATGTTTTTCTTATATGAAATGTTGAACGAAGGTAACGGTAACTTTGTGACTCCAATTTTTTTTCTGAAACCTTTTCGTATTTCCGTCTCAATGACAAGGTCGAGCTTGCCATCTGTCGGATCACTAATGTCTGATGGATCGCGAGGCTCCTTCACGGACAAATTCCTGACCTCAATCCCACCTTTAACCAAAGGTGTAACATCGTACCTTCCTCCAACCGACACCTTTGCATTCGCACCAGGGATAGATACGCCCGTGATGAAGCGGTGATGGTTCACCATACCTGCATCCATCTTCTCAATGATCCGCTGCGACAAGACATCGCACGCCTTCACGCCACCTGGGACACCCAAAATATGAGCCAAGACTGTTGGCTCACCTACAGGAATAAGTGCGAGCACGGCTCCGCTGTCTATGACAGCATTGAGAACCTTGTGAACGGTAGCGTCGTTACCAACCGCTACAACTGTTTTGATACCTCGCTTTACCTCGTCACGGATCGTCTCGTCCGCGTTTCGAAACAGCGCGAGTCGTATCGTCTTCCCTTGCAATCCAAGGTCAGTGATCCTATTCTCTATGGCATCTAGTTCACGCTCGTACTTTTTCTCCTGAACAAAATCGTCGTAGACGTAGCAGTACATGCTTAGTCTTCAATTTCTTCCTCTACGCTAACGGCTCCCTTCTTGCCGTCTGGCATCACAATGCGACCGTTGATCTGTGCGCCAGGTGCGACGATCATCACTCGTGTCTCAAGATCGCCTTCCAAATTTGAAGACGCTGTAAGCTCAATCTTTTCATCAATCCGAACGTTCCCCTTTACTCGTCCAGCTACTACTGCATTCTTTGCAGTTACGTCTGCGTCAATAACGGCGTTCTCACCGATAAAGATATCTCCTCCTGCCGCCACGTTTCCACTGACGTGTCCCTCTATAGTAACGTTTCCATTACTTGTAAAATCACCCTCCACTTTTACCCCTTCTGCGATAATTGTATCGCCTCCGTTTCCCTTTGCCATAAGTGTTTATTTACATGTGTGTTACAGGCTTGATGTTCATAATGCCCAATGCATTTTTCAAGGTTACCAAGACAGCACCTACAAGAGCAAGTCTCGCAGCCGTCACCTCGGGGTTCTCGTCGTCGATCACTCTATGAGCCGCATAGTAGCTTGAGAAGCTCTGAGCGAGCTCAAACGCGTACTGTGGAACGTCCGCCAACCTCATAAACGACGCGCTATCCAGAACTGTTTCAGGATACTTCGCCAACATGTTCACAAGATCACGCGCCTCCGGAGAGTCGATCACAGATCCGTCCACATTCGGCTTCACCTTCGCGCTGTTCATCAAACTCTCGATTCTCGAGATTGAGTACAACAAGTAAGGACCACTCATCCCCTCGAAAGCGATCGCTTCATCGATGTTGAACACAATATCTTTCGCCGAGTCCTGCTTTGCCATCGCGTATATCATGGCAGCGTGCCCGATCCCCATTGCAGTATCTCGCACCTCTTTCTCTGACCAATCGTTATGTCTCTCACGAGTTTCCTTTGTAGCAGCCTCCAAGATCGTATCGCGTAATTCCTCGAACCGAACAATGTTTCCCTTTCGTGATGACATTGCTCCATCGGGTAGCGTTACAAATCCGTACGACAAATGCTCATAAGGAATATCCATCCCCATCTTCTTAAGCGTCGTGAACAACTGATTCATCGCTAGTGACTGTCGCTTGTCTACAACTATCAGGCTTCTATCAATATCGTGATCTTGAGCTTTGCGCTCAGCGAGTGCGATATCTTTTCCGTTGTACAGGTAAGTACCATCGGTTTTTCGCAAAAGGTTCACACCAAGACCCTCGTCTTCGAGGTCTACGATTGTCGCACCGTCACTGATTTCCGCGATCTTGGTATCGAGTAGCTGTTTTACGAGTCTGGCCGTATCGTCTAACAAGTCGCTCTCGTAATACTGAACATCAACTGGGATCCCCATCTCTCCAAAGATCCTATAGATCGCATCAATAGACCATTGTCGCGTTTGCTTCCACAATTTACTCCACTGGCCTTTCTTTGACTCCAACGCCTTCTGGATCTCCGAGATCTCCTCGCGTGCCTCATCGTTATCCTCGGCTGCAGCTGTCGCTTCCGAGTAAACACGTCCAAGAAAGTTGATCTCATCACCCTTCTCTGGCGCTTCATGCTCATGGAACTTATTCATCGCCCACAAACACCTCGCCACATTGTTTCCAAGATCGTTAATGTAGCTCGTAGCAATCACATTGTGCCCAGTGGCGCGCAAAAGGTTGATCGACATGTGACCAACCACCATATTTCGTAGATGACCAATGTGAACCTCCTTGTGCGTGTTGAAGTTTGCGTACTCAACCATCACTCGACGTCCTTCGCCGACCGATGACTGGCCAAACTTGTCTCCACGAACCACGATCTCACTCAAAACCTCGGCTCCGTATACCTCCATGTCAAAAAAGAAGTTCACGTATGGCCCGCGAGATGAAATCTTCTTGATCATTCCCTTTGGTCCGATCTTTGCTGCGAGTTCAGTGGCGATCTCGGCCGGATTCCGCTTCAAACCTTTCGCCAACGTAAAACAAGGAAACGCTGCATCACCAAATTCTGGCTGCGGCGGAACCTCCAACTCCTCGAATGTAGGAGAATAAGTTTTTCCAATCGCACCCTTCAGTGCCTTAAGCACTTCCAGACGCGCGCGTGTATATGCGTATTTCTGATCCATATTAAACGAGCTTTATAAAATGTCGCTTCCCTTTCTGCAAGACTCCAAGCGCGGCATTAGTCTTGATGTCTGTAACCTTCTCGTCGTTCATCTTTACCCCACCCTGTTCAATAGCTCGCCGGGCCTCTGATTTTGATGAACAAACTTTGGTCTCAACCAAAACATCAACGATCGAGGTTCCAAGAACGAGTTTGTGCTTCGGCATATCCTTTGGAGCCTCCTTGTTCTTGAAGACATTAACAAAGCTCTCCTGAGCCGCGTCTGCCGCTGTAGAATCGTTGTAAATGCGAACAATCTCCCATGCGAGACGTCCCTTTGCAGCACGAGGATCAGACTCAAGCTCATTCTTTACCTCAGCCAACTTCTCGACTGACAGATCGGTGGTCATCTCAAACGTCATCCAGATAACTTCATCAGGAAGCGTCATGATCTTTCCATACAGGTCCTCTGGCAACGAGTCGATGTTGATCGCGTTCCCTTCGCTCTTACCAATCTTGCGACCAGATGCGTCAGCGATCAATGGACGCGTCAAAACACCCTTCTCTTTTCCCTTAGTTTTCTTCATCAGAGTACGCCCAACTAACATGTTGAATGTTTGATCAGTTCCGCCAACCTCAAGATCTACATCCATTGAGACCGAATCGTACCCCTGCATCAACGGATACATGAACTCATGCAAACCTATCGGTGCGCCGTCCTTGATACGATCTTGAAACATATCTCGCTCCATCATCTGCTGCACTGTGAAGTTTGATGCGAGCTTCACGACGTCGGCGAAGTTCATTTGCTCCAACCATTCGTGGTTGTACTTTATCGTGATTGGATTTTCTGGGTAATCAAAAATTGCTCGAGTCTTTTCCTCGAACCCTTTCGCGTTTCGTTTAGTCTCTTCAATAGTCAAAGGTTTTCGAGACTCAGCTTTACCAGTTGGATCACCAAGTGTCGCCGTAAAAGTTCCCATCAACAAAATAACCTCGTGTCCGAGTCTCTGAAACTCGCGCATCTTCCACAACTGCACAGTGTGCCCGATGTGAATATCAGTCGTCGTTGGATCCCATCCAAGGTACAGACGTAGTCGTCGCCCGCTCTCAAGCTCACGACGCAACCATTTATCGTTTGGGTAGATTGTATCGACTCCACGCGTAAGAACCTCGTCGATTCGAGATTTTTCTGTGATGATGTTGGTTTTCTTTTTAAACATACTATTTCAATGCACCGAGCTGTTCCTCTATCGCCTTTTTGCGAGCTGAAGCTTCGTCGAGCTTAGCCTGCTCTTTCGCGATAGCGGCCTCTGGTGCGTTATCTGTGAATCCTTTATTGCCAAGTTTCTTCTCAACGCTCGCCACATAAACGGCAACACCATCGAGCTCCTTCTGAAGCCGGACCTTCTCTGCTTCGGTATCGATCAATCCTGCAAGCGGAATATAAATAGTCACTCCACCGGCAATGGCCGAAATCGAATCATCAGGTTTCGCTGCGTCTCCCGAGATCGTAAGATTCTCGATCCCAGCGAGTCTATGCAACATTTCCTTCAACTCTACAATCGGCTCAAGGTCATCTCCAACAATGACAGCATTAACTTTCTTATGCCGCTCAATACGGTGTGACGCTCGTGCAGCTCGTATCGCAGACACGATATCCTTCGCTCGCTCGAATGCACCTGATCCCTCCTTCGCCATGGCTTCGGCGGGCCAATCCTCAATCAGTAACATCTTGTCCGATCCGAACGACTCCCAAAGCTTGGTAGTCACAAACGGCATGAACGGATGCCACATCTTCAAGATTGCCTGTAATGTATACAACAAGATCGCCTCAGTCGATTCCTTGAGCTTCTCATCTTCCAACTGAACCTTCGCAACTTCCACATACCAATCAGCAAAGTCACCCCAGGTAAACTCACGCAACTCCTCGCCGGCCTGTGAGATCGCGAACTGTGGCTC
>JABIWD010000021.1 GCA_018701105.1 Candidatus Uhrbacteria bacterium
AGCGTATTATTATCGTGGGGTGTGGCTCTGCTTACTACGCGGGACTCGTAGGTGAGTATATGTTGGAGGAGTACGCGGGAATTCCTGTGGAGGTCGAGCTTGGTTCGGAGTTTCGGTATCGCAAACCCATCATTTCAAAAAATACAGCAGTAATCGCCATCTCTCAAAGTGGCGAGACTGCTGATACGCTCGCTGCGATTCGTGAAGCTAAAGAAAAGGGTGCCTTGACGCTCGGAATTGTGAATGCGGTCGGTTCAACTATTGCGCGTGAGACGGATGCCGGTGTTTACAACCATGCAGGACCCGAGATTGGCGTTGCGTCGACGAAAGCATTCGTATCGCAGATGACGGTGCTCGCTTTGTTCACGCTATTTCTTGGTCGTCAGCGGTCAATGTCATTGGTGATGGGGCAGAGGATCGCGAAAGAGATACTTGAGCTTCCAGATAAAGTGCGATCGATCTTGATACAGCAGGATATCATCGGGGAGATTGGGTTACGATACAAGGATTCGCAACACGCTTACTTCCTTGGTCGTAAATATTGCAATCCGATCGCCATGGAGGGCGCGCTCAAGCTCAAAGAAATATCGTATATTCACGCTGAGGGATATGCCGCGGGGGAGATGAAGCATGGGCCGATAGCTTTGATCGAGGATGGGTTCCCAGTTGTGGTGTTAGCGCCGAGGGATTCTGTTTACGATAAGTCGATGAGTAACTTAGAGGAGATCCGTGCACGTGGAGGGCGAGTGATCATGGTGACGACTGAAGGTGTTGATGTTGATCGCAATCTCGTGGACGACGTTATCTTCATTTCGAAGACTTTAGAGATGTTGACGCCGATTCTAGCGGTGATCCCACTGCAGCTGTTGGCGTACTTTGTGACTATAGAGAAGGGGTTAGATCCCGACATGCCGCGCAATCTTGCAAAATCTGTTACAGTTGAGTAATGAAACTTGTTGCGAGTAAGAAAGATTGGAACGAATTTGTTCAAGATAACGGACCACGGTCCGGATCTTTTTTGCAATCCTGGGAATGGGGAGAGCTCCAGCGTGGACTTGGGAACGAGGTCTTGCGGTACGATTCTGGCGATGCGCGAGCTCAGCTGATCGAGATGAGACTACCCGCCGGTCAGCAGTATCACTATATTCCACGTGGACCAATCGGAACCTCGCCTCAAGCGTGTCTCTACTTCACGAAGTTGATCGTCGATGAGATAGGAAGAGATTTGTTTATACGTGTTGATCTTGCACGAACTCTTTCCGCGGCCGAGGCAAGGCTCAAGATCCTAGAAGTGAAGGACGTTCAGCCGGCCACTACTTTGATTACCGATCTTAGCGTGGGTGAGGCTCAATTGTTTGAAAAGATGCACAGTAAGACGCGGTACAACATCCGTCTTGCAGAAAAGAAAGGTGTCGAGATAAAGATCGACGCCAAGGATGCATTGAACGTATTCGTAAACCTTGTAACTGAGACTTCTGCGAGACATGGGATTCGCTCGCATAAGCGATCTCACTATGAGGCGATCTTGGAATATCTCGATGGCTCTGACGATTCACCTCGCGCGTTCATTGCTACTGCTTTTCATGATGGTGACACCTTGGCTGCGGCCATGTGCATTGATTGGAACGGTACACGAACGTATCTGCACGGCGCGAGCTCAGATCTCAAGAAAAATTTAATGTCCCCTCATTTATTACATTGGAAGTTGATCGATGACGCCAAGAGAAACGGTATCAGGTCCTATGATTGGTGGGGAATTGCTCCTGAGGGAGTGGACGAGCATCCGTTGCGAGGCGTCACGCGATTCAAGAAAGGGTTCGGTGGTGAGATCGTAACCTCGCCCGGTACGATCGATGTTGTATTGAAGCCGATGATGTATACGCTGTATAACTTTGCAAAAAAGTTTAGATAAAAACACCAGGTCAAGCCTGGTGTTTTTATTATTCTATGACCACGCCTTTGTTTTCGGCAAGCGGGTCGTTTGGAAGTTCAGATGTAAGTGATGGTGCTGAGGTTGTTACCTGTGCACCGGTCACTGTGTCGTATGCTGTCACCGCTCCTGCACCCAGTAGGTCCAGGAAGGTTCCAACGTCTGCCGAGCTTGGGTTGACCTTGATGTCGAACACTGCGATCGGCGGAGCTGCTCCTGCTGGTAGGTCACCAACGGACCATCTTACACGATTTGCAACGCTGTCAAAGTGTACGTTGCCGTCCGTGTTAGACACTAGTCCGCCCCATGAACTGTCGGATGGGATTGGCGCAATCATGACGAGATCTTTCACGTCATTGAGCGCGTTCGCAACTGACCATGTGACTCTGTAAACCGTTTCCTGTCCAACCTGCGGTGGGAGAGGTCCTGATCCAACGGAGGATCCAGAGGCGTCATAATACATTGCATTTGCTGTCGCTTGAACATCGGATGCGACCTGTATCGTGATCGTACTTGATTCAATCTTTCGATTGATTTCAAGGTCTCCGACGTTCGATATCGTGGCCTCGGCTCGCAACACTATCGTTGAAGCGCCGTCGGCGTTCGTTGGAATCGCTACGTCTATACTGGCATCGTCACCTCCATGCAAAGTCTCTAGACGATTCATGTCCGTGTGATCCCAGTTGATCTTGTTGCCATGAACATCACCGTTTGGAATCCCTGCACGTTCAGCGAGGTTCAGGCGGTCCATACCCTCATCAACAAACAACTCGATCGTGATCGTGTCTGCCGCTTCTTCTCCACGGTTATCGAGAGAAACGTTCACGATAATATCGTCATTTGGAAGAACTATCGAGTCTCCGGTGCGACCATTCACAATGAGTGACAGGGCGAATTCACTAGCCAACACGGTACTGGTAAATGTCTCGCTCGCTTGTTCAACAAACTCGTCATGAAGTGATACGCCTACTTTCGATACGATGTCTTGCTCACCTTGAGTGTCGGAAGAAAACATTCCGCTCACTGTAAGCTCGAACACATCCTCGTCTACGAGCTCGGGAAGAATCCAGATCGGCAGATTTTCTTCTGAGCTTTCAATGCTACTATTCTCGATCGTGAATCCTTGCGGTAAGTCGAGTCTTAGCTCGAGGTTCTTGACTGGGACATCTGCGTTATTATGCTCGACAGTGATCTTGTACTCCTGTAACTCTCCAGGAACACTTCGATCTGGCCCGTCGATAGCTGTCGCGAAGATGCTTTCTTCTATGATCACGCTTTTTGAAACAATATCTTCGAATGGGGAAGAGAAGTTCGCCGGAGTAAAGCGCGATATTGTCTGAATCGTGATTGCTGACCCAGGTTTCTCGAAGAAAGTTCCTTCGATGATAATCTCACCGTTCTCATTAGGGTCGAGCGACCCGATTTTCCATTCAAGAGGATCTTGTTCTATGGGATCTGGTAACGCACGATCGAGAATGAAGCTGTCGGGAAGGTGCAGGACGATCTCGACATCCGCGAGCGGTACGTTTCCTGGATTGTTGTAAGGAATTGTTATCTCAGTTTTCTGCCCACTAACGATACCTTCCTCATCTGCGTTGATATCGAAAGTTAATGCGTCTTGATTGCCGTCGTTGAACGGATTATTCAAGATAACGGTACCAGCAAGCCCTGCGGCTATTGCTATGAGTACCAAGAGCGTAGAAAGTAAGATTCTTCTTACGATCGGCGTCTTGATTATGTCCAACTTGGACATATCTACGTCTTCATCATTATCTGCGTCTAGCTCATATATGTATCGAAGACTCTCCTCGGGTGTCTGCGGCTCATCTACCATGTCATCGATTGCGTCACCATGCTCCTCATCGTCATGTGCATGCTCTTTTTTCTCGTGGTGTGCGTGCGATGCAGGTTTTTTCTTTGCGTGAGCCTTTGGCTTGCGTTTGTGATGTACACCTTCTTTTTTTGAAGGCTTCTTTGCGTGTTTTTTATTTGGCATACTACGGTCGCTCCAAAATCATTCCAAAGAAACCGTCAGTATTTTCGTTCATGTGGAATTGAGATACCGTTTCTGCCGTAGACCACAGTGGCCTGAGCGATCCAGAGTTGAACTTGTAGTGTGTCTCCCGATAATCAACACCGCTCTGTGCCTGAATCACCATGTTGTGTCGAACTGTCTTTGGAATGCCGATGTATGAGCCAAGCTGTGCAAGCGTTTCGTTCTCTGGCTCGTCCAGAATGTCTGTTGGTAGCAAGTATCGGAATGTAAGCGTGCTCGATGTTCCCGGCTTTGTCTGCAGCCAGTGTCCAAAGCTCGTCTTTCCAAGTCCTTCAGAGATCATCGTTCCTGTATTCTCATCTACCCAACTATTTTCGATACGCTCAAGGTCTGCGTCAACAGGAATTCCTTCAACGGACTCGAACAGCTCTGCGGCTGGTGGGTTTGCACCCGTCACACTAAGCAACTCACTTCCTCTTGGTACAAATACTCTAGTGAATGACACGTTGTTTGCACCGGAGAATGTCGCAGAAGCGAGTCCATGATGCGCGCGTTCGATCGTTACTAGGTTTTCGATTCGTCCGTCGGATCGCATTGAGCTTTCGACGTTGATAATGTCATCAATAACTCCGTCCGTCTTACCGCCTCCGATATTTGTGTGAGACACCATCAGGTAGTCACCAGTATTTCCAAGCATCGCACCATCCCATCCAAGCTTAGAAAGAGCTGACTGAATCTCCGAGTCTGTGTGGTAGATCTGAATGTCTCTTTCGGATAATGCTTGTGAGAACAGCTGTGCAATTGCTAGAAAATCTTCACCCTCGGCGCTAGTGATCTTCTCCAAGAGTGGGGGAGCAAGGTCACCGATAAAGCTCTTTGGCTGATTCACTTCCTTGTCGTAGTCAACCTCGACCTGCTTCTGTGTTTGGAACATGAAATTCTCTCCGTCGATAGTCATTCCGTATTCTGGCAGCTCGATAGGTCCAGTGATGTCGATAAGCTGTGCTACGAGTGTTGCGTTGATTGCAATCACGCCGTCCACGGATGGACCGCCGCCTTGCTCATAGAACCACATTGCTTTCTCTGCGCTCGTAGGGAAATCTGGGAACCAGTTTGCATCTTGCAACTCCCATCGTCCGCGCAATAGCTGGAGTGGGCCTGGTGCTTGTACCTGCTTCTGCAGCTGACCTTGCTGGTCGTACGTGCCGCCTCCAGGAATGCTGATACCTTGTAGCTCGCCATCTAAGATATCGATCTCGGCGAGTGATCCCCAGAATCCTCCGGTTGGTCGTAGCTCTGTGTTGTTTTGGAAGAGGACAAGGTAGCGCTGTCGTTGTCGGTGTCCAAGTAGCGCTTGAATTGCGTCTGATGACTCGTGGAATGTTTCAAGTGACGCGGATACTTTGCCAAGAATTTCCTTGATCTCGCGGACCGTGGCGCGATTTTGAACTGGGATGGAAGAAATGTTGATATCTTCTAGCGCGATACTCGCAAGGTGTAGATCCGGGATCGCTTGTTCTGCGAAAACATCGAATAGCGAGATTGCGGCTGCTGGAGATGCCGTCGTTCGGTTTGCGATAGTCGCCATACCGTCTGTCAGAGTTGCTGCAGCTCGTGAAGTAGCTTCACCGGCGCGCAATAGAAGCCGACCGTCTTTGACCTGCTTTCCGGTAGACGGGATAAGCTCGGCGATTCCGAGTAGTTGTCGGTTTGCGCTTGTGAGTTCGTCCTGTGCGTCTGCGAATGAGCTCGCTGCTCGGTCGAATGCGTTCGTTGCTTCTCCAAAGTTCTGGGTCGCTGCTGCCGTCGCTGCATTTTCGAGTGAGCCGAGTGCGCTCATACCGCTTTCCATGATAGATCCTTGCGCACGTCCAACGTCGTTGAGTGTGGTCACGGCGTGAATCGGTAATACGATCGCGAACGAGAGTCCCACGAATACTGTGAGCGTCTTTGCCCAGCCGACCTGTAGTGTTCGACGATGTTTCTTGGCGGGTACGCGTACGAGTCGAGTTTTTGGAATAGACTTTCTTGCCTGCACTCGCTTTGGAGTTTCCTCGGCGGGCATATCAGCGAGTTCTTCTGCAACAGCGATGTCGTCAATCAGGTCATCTAGTGTAAGCAGTGGCGCATCGAGCTCCTCTTCAAGTTCGGATGCTGTTGGTGCGTCCACTTCGATCTGATCAATGAAATCATCAACGCTGATTACGTCGTATACTGGATGCGCCGCCTTAGTTCGAGCGACACGGCTAACTTCTGGGAATGTAATCACGTCTTCCGACGACTGTACGAGCGCCTCAAGTGAGCTCACTATCAGATCATCCGCATGGAGCTCCTCATGAGTTGGTGTATGTACAAGTTCCTCCGCTGTCAGGAAGTTCGTTGCTGCCACGGGAGACTCTGCGACCTCTTCTTCAATTTCAAAACGAATCACGTATGGTGATTCTGGGTGCGCGAGGTGTGTATTTATGACAGGGGAGTATGTAGTTGATGATGCAGAAACAACAACAGCCTTCTCTTCAAGAGTAGGCTCATTTTCGAAAATGGCGTGACCGACTACATTGAGTGGTGCACGATTTTGTGATGTTGATCGCTTTGGCATGGGGCAAAGCGGAGAGGTTTATACCGACGTCTTGTAGATATCTAGCAAGGCGCGGGCGTTGTCACTCCACTTGTAACGCTTCAATACGTCATGGCTTTCTGTGAGCACTCGTGTGCACTCACTGTTGTTTTGCAAAAGGGTGCGCATGGCTTCTACCATGCTTTCGATGTCCGATGGATCGAAGTACACCGCGGCTGAGCCCAGAACTTCTGGGATCGAGCTTGCACGAGATGCAGCAACAGGGGTTCCGTGTTGCAGCGCCTCTAATGGAGGAATTCCGAACCCTTCAAGTTTTGATGGGATGATGTAAAACTTTGCGGCTCCGTAGAGCTCGCTCAATTGTGGATCGGAGATGAACCCCAGAAAGAAAATTCTATCTGGCGGAATGTCGATCTCCCGGGCCTCCTGTTTGAGGCGGTCGGTGAACTCATTTTGAGGTCCAACGAGCACCAAACTCACGTCCGGAAATTCGTGGACGAAAAAGCTAAACGCGTGAAGCAATGTTTCAAGGTTTTTGTGTGGGTAGGAGTTTCCAACATTCAACATAAACGGTGTTTGAATGGGGAAATCCCGCGAGCCAATGAAGCTCGAATTTTTGTTTTGTTTTGGCGCCGAAATCACTGCGCTATCTATGCCATTATACACCACTTTGACCCTACTTTGCGAGACACCTAACCTGTGGATGATTTGGTTCTTCACATGTTCCGAAATCGTAACAATTTTACGCGCATTTTTTGTTGCATGCGCCAAAGTTTTCTTATATCCAAACCGTTTCAAGGCAAAAAACAATCGGTTACGAGTTGATGCACGTGCAGACCATGGTTGGTCGAGCATTATTAGGTCGTGAATCGTTACGACGAACGGTGTTTTGAGTCTTAGGGGTACGTTGAAGTGAGGGAAGTGTACGATATCGAGTTTGAACTTATCGATGATGCGTGGAAGTCTCGTTTGCTCGGCCATCGAGTACCAGTGAATGTCTGCAACAACTTTTTCCCATCGCTTATTTGGTTGCGGACACAGCTTAAAGTTCTCTTTCTTCAAAAACACGACGTATTCATTGTCGTCATCGATCTTTTGTAAATTTAAAATCAACTGCTCGATATATCGACCAATCCCAGCCCCACCAACTTTAGGCCCGTACATACGAGCATCTATTCCAATTCTCATAGGCGCATTATAACAGAAAACCGCCCGTTTTGTGGGCGGCTTTCCATCACTTTGTTTTGCTCTCGTTCCAGAGTCGCATTAACTCTAGGTCAATCTTCATTCCCTCGTCTCCTCGCATGTATGGCACTATTCTCACGAACTGCTTCGACTCATCTGGATAGATAAATGTGACCTTTGCCTGTGTCATGACCTTGCGAAGACTGCTGATCTGCATTCGCTGTCCTTCGATCTCGATAAAATCTTCAGTCAAGACTAGTACGGGTTGATCGCTCTTGGAAACTTCCTTCATCTTTTTTGCCATCTGCATGAAGCCGTAGCTGGCGTAGATTGTCACGAAAGGCATCGCGACTAGGATGATGTCTTTGAAATTTTGCAGATCGTATTTGTATCTGAAATAGAGTGCAGCAACGGATCCGATGGACATTGCTATCAAAAATATGATGAACGCAGTGTACTTAACGATATATTTGTTCGCTTCCCGAGGCGTGAGGTGTATTGAGTAGTTCATGTTGATAATTTACTTTCTGTTATCGATGTCCTCCAGGATTGCTTTGAATAACTCACGTTGGTTTTGCGCAAACACCTTGTCGTGAATCTCTACTAGGTACTGCGGCTTGCTCGATGTCACGAACATTACCACATAGTCTCCCATAACCCACGTTGTTGCCGTGAACTTTACGCTATCTTTCCAGAATGTGATCTTTCGGTCTGGGGAAGTGCGTGATGCAACGTTCTTTTCTGCCTCGGAGTCATTGCTAAGCAAGTTGAACTTCATTCCCTTGGGATAGTCGCTCCAGTACCACTTGATCCAGTCCGCATATTGCTCGGCGAACGCTTGCTCTTGAAAACCTAGGTATGTTCCGTCCACCTCCATGATGCTTTTGTTCCATGTTGGAGTTCGAGAGTAGAGGAAGTCTTCGAGTTTATCCTCTGTGATGAACTGGATCTTGGGAATCGAGTACTCGGCGTCCTTTGCAACTTCTTCAAGAGCCTTCATCGCTTCGTTTACGAGCTCCTTCTTACTGTCGAGTTCCTTTTGTTCTCGCCGTACAGCACTTGCGAGGCTGTCGACAGGGGAGGCGATCAGAAATCGTTGCTTTCCACCCAGATCCTCAGTTACAACTCCACGCTTAATAAGTTCCTTTGCAGTGGAATAGACAGTAGTCCGATTAATACCCGTAGCCTGTGCCAGTTGGGCAGGGGTGATTTTGCCGTGTTTTTGGATGGCTAAGTACAGATCCACCTCTTTTGGGCCAAACCCAAGCTTGATTAGCAGTGCTTCTAGGTTGTTATTGTTGACTGACATTAGCCATATCATAACATGTTGTTGAGGCGCTGTCAACACTATATACAAAATAGGCCAATCTTAGCCCATCAAAGCGTTGGTCTAGGATTGACAAAGCGTGTTTTTCATGGTATAAGTAGTTCAAGATCATCAGCGATCCCCGTAGCCGGCGCAATGCATGTCGCCAGCCACAGGGATCGTATCCACGGTTCTGTAACGAGGAGTGGAAGATGACTGAAGCAAAGACGGTAGCATTCGTTTCGTACAACAAGTTCTCCGATCGCGAAGACGGTGAGCACAATGTGAAGGGGAGACTTGCCATCTTGCTGCAAAGCCCCGACAAGAAGTGGGCTGCGGGCGGCGACGAGAAGGCGGTGATCGGTGACGACATTGGTGACCCCAATCGTGAGCGTGCGGACGTACTGGTTGGCTTCAGTGATCGTCTGGAGCAGGTTCACGGTGCCGATCATGTGGTGCTCTACGTAGGGGCAGGGGTGAGCCGCATGGATATGCTGGCGCCGTTCCTGAGCGGACGCTCGGCGGACCAGCTAACGCTGGTGATGTGTGACTGCAGCCTCGACAGGAAGGTGCAGTGGTGCCGTGACGAAGGCTTCGACGGCGCGCACATCATCGAGTGCCAGTGTGGAGGCCACGAGAAGATGAGCCTCCTGCTCGAGAACTTCCTTAAGACGGGGGCGGTGTTCGGACACTGGGAGCTGTACCACAGGGACTAGAGAACAACCTACTACGACAACACCCGCCTAATCTTTAGGCGGGTGTTTCAATTACGGAAAGTGTTCTCTTCGCCGTATCGCTCCATCTAAAATCCTGAGCTCGACTCAACCCTCGCGCTCGCAGTCTCAGCTTAAGCTCGTGATCTTGCAAGATCGTCTCGATTGCATTTGTGAGCTCGTTCACACTCATCGCCCTCACAAACAACGCCGCGTCACCTGCGATCTCGCTCAAACTCGAGTTCCTTGCTGTGACAACTGGAGTTCCACAGGCCATAGACTCTACTATTTGCATTCCAAAGCCTTCGTAGCGTGAGGGGAGTGCCATGCATTGCGCGCCGCGGATTAGTCCGGGGCGTTCGGTGTCTTTTACGTATCCAAGGATTTTGATGTCGTTGCTGTATGGCGAGCTTGCTATGGCGCCGTCTAGATCTTGGCGTAACCATCCTGGTCCTCCGGCGAGTACGAGTTGGAGGTCGTGGTCGCGATCCCGTAATTTGGTAAATGCTTCTACAAGGCTCGCAAGATTCTTGCGAGGCTCGAGAGTAGCGAGCGAGATTATGTATGGTTTTGTGATTCCGTGGGTTGATCGCGTCTTGTCATCGCCGCTCTCGAAATCTGGTTTGAACGAGCTCGAGATTCCGTGGTGGATTACCGACACAGCGTCCTTAGATCGACCGAAAGATCGCACGACATCGTTCGCAGTCGACTGACTGATTGCGATTATATGGTCTGCTGTAAAAACTGCACCTCGCGATCGTGTTATTCGATACCGCAAATGGTCGATCGGAGTATAGGTATCTGGCATGAAGTGAAAAGCGAGGTCGTGTACAGTCAGAACAGTCTTCGCTTCGGTCGCGGGGAGGAATCCGGTGTTTGGAAACCATGCGACGTCCACATCTTGGTTCAGGATCTGTTCGAGTGTGACGAGGCCCAGTGTAATTCCAAGGTTGATTACCTTGTTTGGAGTCGATACGTGAACGAGTTTCATTTTCGGGTCGTTCAAGATCGCATTGGGCAGCGTCGGCTTGCTCGTTCCGGTTGACCATAACAAAAACTCGGGATGATCCTCCCGAGTCATCGCCAATAATACCTCCAGAACATAATGCCCAACACCACTAGGCGTTTTGCTGCTCAGGCTCCGTATGTCGATTGCCACGTTCATATACTTTATCAATAACGAATCCCATCTGCTTCTTGAATCTATCGTGTGAGAACGACTCTGCGAAGGTCCGGATCTCGTTTGGATCAAACTCTTCATGTTTGAATCGGATAACCGCGTCGGCAAGTCCCTCCCACGTCTGTTCATTGAACAGTGTTCCCGTCTTGCCTTCGATCACGGTCTCGGTTGCTCCACCTTTTCCGTATGCGATCACAGGACGACCGCACGCCATCGCTTCGACTGCGGTAATACCAAAGTCTTCCTCCTGCGGATTCAAGTACGCGATGCAGTCTTTGTAGAGCTCGGCCTTGTACTCATCGGAAATTCGACCAAGGAACTCAATGTTGCCCTTTGCACGTTCTTTGAGCTCTTGCAGGAATGGTCCGGAACCGAAAATCTTGATTGGAAGGCCGATGCGATTGAAAGCGTCCACGACGAGGTCGAACTTTTTATAGTTTGTAATTCTGCCACCGGCGAGGAAGTAGGTCTTAGGCTCGGCAGACACGGAAAACTCGTGCGTGTCGACCGGAGGGTATATCACAACAGAATCTTTTTGGTAGAAAGTTTGGATCCGTTCGCTAACAGTCTTTGAGTTTGCGATAAAAACGTTGACGCGATCTGCCGCCATCTTATCCCACTGACGTAGGTACGAGAGGTAGTGGGGGAGAATCTTTTTTACAACGCCTGGAACTTGTAGGTTCGAAACGTAGTCGTGCATGTCCGTCCAAAGGTATCGAGTTGGAGTATGCAGATAGCAAATGTGCTGCGCGTTAGTTCCTGGGATGATTCCCTTTGCCATCGCGCTTGAGCTTGAGATCACGAGATCGAACTCTCGAAGATCGTGATGCTCGGTGGCAGCTGGCATGAAAGGTAGGAGCCACTCAAACTTCACGAGTGAGAACGGTGGCTTCTCTAGAAAGCTCGTGCGGATCTCCATCTCCTCCGATGCTTTGAACTTGTCTTTGTTGTGCGCGAGACAATAAATTGGAGCATCCGGGAACATGGACGACAAAACACGGAGCACCCGCTCCGCGCCTCCATCTTGCGTAAGATGATCGTGTACCAATGCAACCTTCATATATAAGTCGATCTTAGTATATATGAAGGTAATTGTAAATTATTGGCTATGATGTAATCGTCATCGGTAATGTCATTCTGAGCGGGAGCGTAGGAATCTCATTGCTCTAGAGTTTCTAGAAGTATGAGATCCTCACGTCGTTTCACTCCTCAGGATGACAGGCTAGCTCGCTCCAATTCCCTTAAGCACCGCGATCGGCGTCTTTACCAAGATCGCAAGGTCTAGCCATGGTGTCCAGTTTTCAATGTAGAAGATATCGAGTGTAACCTCGTCGTTAAAGTCTAGGTCGGCTCGTCCTGACACCTGTGCCATGCCGGTGATACCTGGTTTTATCGTGAGCACCTTGAGTTGCCCGGGTTGGTATTTATCAACCTCTTCAGGAAAGTGGGGGCGGGGACCAACAAGGCTCATGTTTCCAAGAAGCACGTTGTAGAACTGAGGTATCTCATCGATACTTGCCGCGCGCATGAACCGACCATACGGTGTGATGCGTGGATCTTTTTCAAATTTAGAAAGTGGCGACCCTTTGCGCGTGTCCTTTATGTTGTGTTTACTGATGAACTCCTTGTCGTATCGTAGCTTATGCGCGTCCTTTACCATTGAACGATACTTTTTGAACTTGAACGGCTTGCCGCCTTCTCCGATTCTTGTGAATGGCTTTCCGTTTGGCAGCTTGTTAAGCATGACGCCACCCTGACGTTCGAAGAGAAGGATGATAACAGTTACGATTTGAATTGGAAGTGTGAGGATGATCAAGATTATAGAAAAGACGATATCGAAAGTTCTCTTGTAGATTCGACCCCACCCAATGAGCGACGTTTTTTGAACTTCGAACAATGGGATTCCGGCAATCGCGTGAGCTCGAAGTCTAGAAGTTGTAGCTTCAAGGAGATCTGCAGTGTAAAAGAAACCGATGTGGTACTGATCGCAAAACGCTCGGAGCGCCAGTGCGTTTTTTCGGTTGATGTCTGGGTCGGCGAGGATTATTCTGTCTACGCCCTGTTTTTTCTTTGTGCGAATCACCCAGCTACGCGTCTCGTTATCAAAGTTCGCCTTTCTTCCGAGTACGTTTACTCCAATGCTTGGCTTGAGTTGGAACTCGTCCATCAAAGGCTTCGCTGCTTCTGCCGTTCCGATGATGATTACGTTTTCAAGTCCGTATCCCAGAGAGTGCATGGACCGTTGAAGGCCGCGGAGGAGAATGCGTGCGATGATGATGAAGATCATTGCGAGCACCCAGGCCGCGAGTACGATGAATCGTGATTCGAAAATTTCCTGGCTGAAGAAGATCGCTGTGAAGACAACCATCATTCCGGTTGAGACTGCGTAGAAAACTTGAGTAACCTCTTCTAGAATCGATCGTCTACCGATTGAGTAGAGTTTGTTGATTGCGAAAATGAAAATCCATAACATTGCAACGCCAAACATTACACGAGTGAGTTCGGACAGGTCGATGTCGAAAAGTACTGGCCGATACTCTGTAACGGTGTCGGAAATTCGAATCCAGTACGCGGTCCACCCTGCAAGGATGATCATCGCTGCGTCAACGGGGACGCGAATTGCGGCGAATGTGAGGTCGAGTTTTTTCATACAATGTCATTATACATCACCCAAACAAAAAAACGAGCGTTAGCTCGTTTCTCTGATGTTGCATTCGCACCTGTAAGCCGAATTCTGTCTTGACACGTCGCTCGAGAGCGACTGTGTGAGACCGCGATCTATCTAGGCGCATTGTTGCCAATACGCTCATGCGTGCTACCAAATTTGCACTTGCACCAGGATGGGTTTACCACGCGCTCATGTCACCATGAGGCGAACGATGTAGCCGCGAACGACATCATCATACTTTTCACGTTTCACCCCTTGCGAGGTTAGTATAGTCTCTGTGGCACTTTCCCTAGGCTTGATCAATCGCTCAAGCACGAATAAATCCAATGCTTCAATGATCAACTTATACCCGGTTGTCGTTATCAACATCCTTTATCGTTGTATCTTGCGATACTACGGGTGTTCGGACTTTCCTCTCAGCAAGTTTAACCTTACCAAGCCGCGATCCAGTGCTCCCAAAAGGGAACTGAATGCCCGGACAATATAGCATCGAAAACAGAAGTTGTCAATACCTAGTCTTGGCTCGATCTACACCCCTCTGTCATAAGCGCTTCGCTGTATAACATCTCCCCTCCGGAAGGGGAGAACAAGCTGGTAAACCAAGGTGTCCTCCCCTTGACTCAAGGGGAGGTGCCCAAAGGGCGGAGGGGTCTGTACTAGCAATGCTGGGGATTGTCTAGAAAAAAACGCAGCTCGCGACCCGGGGGTCGTCGAGCTGGTTGAGTAGTGGCTCACGGGATGCTGAAGGATCCCGTGTTTCCGAGGGAGTCGAGTGTGATCGACTCGCTCGTGTCGGGCATCGGCCAGCGGTTCACGAGCCTGCGACCGCGTCGGCGATCCGCTCGTGGCGAGACCGGCTCAGCGACAGCGGCTTCTTCGACGATCGTCGACTCTCCGGGCTCTTCCCAGGGGTCGTCTGTCTCACCCATCAGCCATGCGTCGCCGGACCTGGGTCCGTGCCGCTGCAGGAACGTGGCGACGCCGTGGTGCATGTCGCCGTTGTTGCGCAGCAGATCCCCGTTGCGGTCGAGTTCGAGCGCGACCGCTGTAGCTCGCTTCACGCGATCCAGGTTGGCCTCGAGCGCTTCGATCGCGATGAACGGGAACAGGTCGCCCCAGATCATCTTGCGGAACTGCTCGTAGTCGACCGACCTTGCGGCCAGCACGATCTGGATCAGGATCCAGGGCCTTCTCGTCCATTTCTTCGCGAGCGCCAGGAGGGCACTCGCACTGTCTCTGGCAATCTCAATGGGACTTCTCATACAGGCTCCTTTCAAAGGGTGGGAGCGGTGTGTAATTACGATATACGATTGGGCGATCAGTTGTAAATGCCGAGCCCTTGGCAATAGGCTAACTTTAGCTAAATTGTGGGCTATGCATCTTGACAAAGCACGATAATTGTGCTTTAATAGGGACGCCTACAACACATGAGGAGGGCATTTGAAGTTCATCAAGGAATTCATCACAGAGCTGGCGCTCGGGCTGCTTATCGCATTGGTCGTGATTCCGGGCTGCGCCTGGATCGACCAGGAGCGTTCGTTCCCCGACGAGCTCATGGAAGACGAGCGGGCGGACGAGGTGATTGTGCTCAAGGTCACGATCTGCGAGCTCGAGCACAAGATCGACTATGGCGTCGAAGTGCTCAAGAGCGTGCACACGCAGGAGCTGGCAGAAGTCCGTGTCGAGCACGATCAGCTCGTCACTGACCTCATGACCGAGTACGACGTCAGCTTCGAGAAGACGCCATGGTTCCGGGTCAAGGCTCGCTCAGTTCTCGCCATCGAGCAGGGGCTGCGAGAGCTCTACCAGAAAGGTGACCAATGGCACTGTCCCAAGCCGATCATGTAGTCGGCACCAACCTCAACGACTCGACCCCCGGCCTAGCCGGGGTGTTGTTTTTTATAAAAAATGTGTTCATATCCTTTATCCACGCAGGTATGCGTAAAGTGTGGATATGGAGGGTTGACGATCTGTGTATGTTTTGATAGATTGTCGGTCTTGCAAACTTTGAAGGTGAGACTGTCTTGGCTGGAATACTAGTAGTAGATGATAACGTGGAACTCCGTCGTGGCATTGGCTTCATGGCCAGGCTCGGTGGCCACGTGGTGAGAGAAGCTGGAACAATCGCCGAGGCTATGGATCGGTTCGCAGAGTCTTTGCAGGGTGGACCGAGAATCGACATTGTCATCTCAGATGTTGACGTGCCGGACGGGCTCGGCACAGAGCTGCACGATGAGCTCAAGCCTGAGTTGGGTGATCGTGCATTTGTCCTGATCACTGGTGATCTCTTCGAGATGCACCGTCAGGAATACGCAAGGCTCCACGGCCTGCCCCTGTACTTCAAGGGGACGGATAGGATCAACCTGTTCCTGACGTCGCTGCGACACAACCCCATCGCCGCCCTGGCGAGCTGAACGAAAACGACGACCCGTCTGGGTCGTCGTGTTTATTATGTAATTTTGATTTTGTCTACGAACTCTCCCACTATAGGTATTCTTCGTTTTCTACCAACTAGAACGTTGAATATTCCGTATATCGATAGTCCAACCCATAGCCAGCTCAGAATCGCTGCGATGAACCATCCGAGTAGTGGAACTAGCCCAATTATCGCAGTGAGTACCTCGGCGATGAACAATGCAAGTCCTTGCTTAGCATGGAATTTTGTCGTCGCATCTTTTGGCGGCCAGATTAGCGGCAACAAAGCCAGGAAGCTCACGTATGAGAAGAGCGACATGATCATCGGGTCGATCTCCACCTTACTTATCTTTTTCTTTGCCATATTAAAGTGTGAGTCCAACTGCGTTTTTCACCTCAACCATCTTTGCCTCTGCAATCACACGAGCTCGTTCCGCTCCGTCTGCGAGAACCTTCTTTAGCTCGTCAGCATTTGCCATGTAGGCGAGAATTTTAGATCGGATCGGTGTTAGAAATTCTACGAGTGCTTCTGCGACTTCTTTTTTGAGGTCACCATATCCTTTTCCTTCAAAGTCGCGAGCCAGGTCTTCTGGGTCGCGGTCCTTGATTAGGCTCAGGATATCGAGCAAGTTCTTAACACCAGGCTGATCGTCAGTGTAGTTCACAACACCAATGTCATCCGTAACTGCAGACATGATCTTTTTGCGAATAACATCCGGCTCATCTGTAAGCGCGATGTAGTTCTTTGCGCTTTCGGCACTCTTGCTCATCTTTTTTGTAGGATCGTCGAGTCCCATGATGCGTGCACCGACCTTTGTGATCTGAACTTCGGGTACCTTGAAGGTATCACCGTAAGTTTTGTTGAATCGTTCAGCGATGTCTCGCGTAAGCTCAACGTGCTGCTTCTGATCATCGCCAACTGGGATCATCAACGGACTGTAAAGTAGAATGTCTCCTGCCATCAAAAGAGGGTAGGTGAAGATTCCGACGTTCACGTTCTCGCCATGGACGATAGCTTTGTCCTTGTACTGTGTCATGCGTTCAAGTTCTGACATTCGCATGAGTGATGAGAACACCCAGTTCAATTCCGAGTGCTGTGGAACGTCTGACTGTTGGAAGAGGACGTTCTTTTCTGCATCTAGTCCAGCGGCAAGGTAAGTTGCTGCCAGCATGAGTGTATTCTCTCGTAGTTTCTTTGGGTCTTTTGTAGATGTGAGGGCGTGGAGGTCGGCTATCATGATAATTCCTTCTCGGTCATTCTGAAAATCTACGAATTGTTTGATCGCACCGAAGTAGTTACCAATATGCAATAGATTGCTTGGCTGAATTCCACTTAAAAATCCATTATTCATTTTCTCGTTTGCTATTCATTTTATTGACTCAACACTACCAATTATCCTTAAATAACTCAAATAAAAGCGCCCGCACGACTGTGCGGGCGCAACGTTGAGTTCCTCTAGTCCTCACCCCAAACGCGTCCCTTTGCGCCATCGCGTCGCCGAGGTCGATCCTGGACCCTGCGCCGAACCGGAGGCGCGGGCGCCGCCGTCTCGGCCTCCTCCTGGTCGCCATCGACCGGCGTCAGGGCACCGATCTCGACGGTTTCGGGAGCGGTGGTCTTTGCAGCGGCCTGTGCTGCTGCCAGATCGTTCTGCTGCCTCTGGAGTTCCCACGCGGCAAGGCACGCTTCCATGAGGCCATAGTCCAGAAGTGGCGGGAGATCACCCTTGGAGAGCTCCTCGTGCGCGAGCCTCGTCATCTCCAAGATCATCTCGTCTCGGCCGTCTCTGGTATCGCTGCGCAGACCTTGAGATTGCATGATCTCGAAGTTCAGGACGGCCAGAGTGACCATGATCGCCTTCGGTCGCACCGCGCTCCACTGCGCAGCGATGTCCTCCAGCGGGAGACCTTCCGCGATCGGCAACTCGCCGGACAGGATCGCCTGCGCTGCTGCGTTCGCGATCATGGTCACGACTGCGACATCTTCCAGGGCTGCGTCGCTACCCTCTGCAACCCGCGTCGAGATCGCGTTGTGCAGCGGCAGAGACACCTCGTACTCGAAGACGCCCTCTGCGCCCATGACCATGGTCTCCACCTTGCGCACTCCTGTGCGGAGATGTGCCCGCAGGATGACGATCATCTCGTCTTCCGGCATCACGTCACCGCGCACGGGCGCAACCACACGAAGCACGTACTTCACGCGCCCGTCCTCGTCCTCGAATCTCGCTACCCACCAGTACATGTGGGTTCTTGTGTCAAAAGCCATGTGGCCCTCCTCGGTTTCTCTGGGTTATAAGTCCAAAAACAACGTAACACGAACCGGCTTTTTTGCCAACCTTGCATAATTAGGGCGTCCAGATTATACTTCGAGCATACTTACTTATCCATATTCCTATGAATAAAGCAGAATTGGCAGCACGCATCGCTGAACGGCTCGGTCTCACTAAGAAACAAGGTGAGGATATTGTAGAGGCGTTCACTTCAATAGTGACAGATCAGCTATCCGATCAGGAGGAAGTGACGATAGCGGGCTTTGGAACATTCTCTTCACGCATTCGTGCCGCGCGAATGGGAGTGAATCCACAAAAGCCATCCGAGCGCATCCGCGTTCCAGAGGTATTGGTACCAAAGTTCAAAGCAGGGAAGGCTTTGAAGGATGCCTTGAAGGCAGCTCAAAAGAGAGGCCTAGCATCTCCAGCGGTAGAAGACAGTGCTCCGGCTCCGGCGCCCGCGCCGGCAGCTCCAGCGGTACCATCTACACCGCCACAGGACGAGCCTACTCCACCTCAACCAGAGGACACACATGGAGAGGATCGACAGCCTCCAATGAATCGATAAACAAAACGACCCAGCTCCTCGCGAGAGGCTGGGTCGTTTTTAGTTTCTTTTACCGTGCGTATTCCGTAACACGCGTTTCTCGAATCAACGTCACCTTAATCTCTCCTGGGTAACGAAGTTCACTTTCAATCTTTGATGCAATATTTTTAGCGAGGTTGTATGCGCTCAAGTCATCGATGACTTGTGGCTTAACAAACACTCGAATCTCTCGACCTGCCTGAATCGCGTAAGCTTTTTCTACGCCTTCAAACTCAGTGGCAGTTCGCTCAAGCTCCTCGAGTCTCTGGATATACTGCTCAAGAGTATTCTTTCGAGCACCTGGTCGAGCACCCGAAAGTGCGTCGGCAGTTTTCACAATCACAGCCTCGATAGTCTTCGGCTTGTCTACGTGGTGACCGATTGACTGGTATGCAATGTCTTCAGAG
>JABIWD010000022.1 GCA_018701105.1 Candidatus Uhrbacteria bacterium
CCGGAATCGCGCAACGATGGCGGGTTAATGTCCGCAACCAGTATGACTCGTCTGTCGTTCGCGACGGATCTATAGAAAGGGGCCTAAGGAGCTCTGGAGTCTGCTGCGTAGTGGAGATAGCCTCTCCACATCCAGGAACCTGGCCTATTCAAAAGTCAGAAGCGCTACGCGCCAGTTCCGCGCCATTACCACACGTATAACTAACGTGGGCAGTCTGAAGGTATTGGTTTACTGGAGGGCAAGGTACTGGGGTACAAGGTGTAGTAACCTGAATACTCTGGGTAAACATGGGTCCTAGGGTCTGCAACATCGCGGACTTCCATGGGACGGTAGCTCCATTCGGGGGCACGGCGAGTTCGCCGGGGGTGCATTGGCGCCCGACCGTCTGACTATCATAGACTATCGTCCTCCCAATAAGGTGAGTCGACGACTGTCCTGGCGCTTGTGAGCAAGGTTTCGACCTTCAGCTCCTCGTATGTCCTCCCAATAAGGTGAGTGACAACTGCCAGTCTTCTCAACTCGGCCCTCTACTTCTGTAGACGGGCCGTTTTGCTATCTGGAGGGTACTACTGTTGACCGTTGCGCCCACACGTGATAGTTTAATTTAACGTCGTCGTGAGCCTTCTTAATCCCAGTCAACGAGGTTGGCAGGATGTCACGCAGGAAAGAAGAAGTACGGCTAGCGGATGCCCCGCGACGATGAAGAGAGATAGCCAACTCTGGCGAGCCCCGGCACCGGCTGGAGGCAGCCCGCTCAGCGAGAAGAGCGTTTGTACTTGGCACGGCAGCGAAAGGTCTTGGAAGCCAAACGGCTCAGCTGATTCGCGTCCTCTGCTTTGCACATGGTTACATCATGAGTCTGCGACCCTCATGATGGGGATGATGGAACCGCACTTTTACGGGATGGGTTCGCTCGGCTCGAGAAGTTTCCATCTAACGGCACCAGCGACGTTTGATACGTAGTTGCGTAGCCGCATCCCTTCAACAAGTTCCCTCAGCTATCTGCTGCAGGGGCTTTTTCTTTACGCGGTTTGACAGAAGGGTGGGGCTGGTATAAATTACGCGAATCGAATCCAAGGTTAGCCGGGGGCGACCCGGTGACTGAGGATGCGTGACGAAAAACCGTCAGAGTGACGCAGAGCTACGGCCCCTGCAAAGCGTCTCTTAATCTCGCCTCTACCAGGCTGTTCACGGATCGTGGATAGTAGCGAGAAAAGTACACATAGGAGAAGCGGAAGCCATCCTATGGGGGACAAGTGACCCTTGCGTGCTGTGATCATTAGCACGTTCGGCGTCTGGTCTTGCGGCCCCGGGTAGTATCTCTAGCCCACGGAGATCGATACCTGCGCGGCCGCACTCATCAACGGAGCTCCTCCAACACGCTGTTGGAGGGCTTTTTCTTTACAAATGTAACGATTTAGGGTTACTTGTGTATACTTAGACAGAACATATGCAGCGCAAACAATTTCAGAAGCTATATACAACTCTATTCGACCCCATATATCGATTCATTTACTTCCGTGTTGGGGGTGATGTAGAGGTTGCGGAGGACCTTACTTCTGAAGTTTTCATGAAGGCTCTTGAGCATATTGAAAAACTCGATGAAGACAACCATCCAAAGGCTTGGTTGTATACGGTGGCTCGGAACAAGTTAAAGAATCACTATAGAGATAAGAAGGTGGAAGTGGACATAGATAAGGTCGCACCATTTCTGGAAGGTGAGGACGGTAGAGTGATGCTGGAAAAGCTTGGAGATGAGCATGTGCTACTAGAAGCGATGGACAGGCTCGAGAAGGAGGACAGACGTATCATTGAAATGAAACATCTTGAAGGGTTTTCCTTCAAGGACATTGCAGAGATTCTGGGAAAGAAACCCGGCGCGATACGAGTGAAGTCGCACAGAGCAATGAAAAAACTGAGAAAACTAATTAAGGTCTGATATGAAGAAGCAATTCAAAAACCTTAGGCGAAGTTCAAAGCCATCTATCGTTTTTAAGAAACGGTTGTGGTTGCGAATCGATGCGGAGCTTCCAGTTCCGGGACGAAAGTCATTGGTTCTTCGCTACACCTATGTAGTGGGACTCGCATCCGTCGTCATGATGACAACTGGCATGGGAACCTATGCGTACGCGGCCGATGGCGTTACTCCGGACAGCTCGTTGTATGGTGTAAAGACAAGCATCGAGTCGGTTGAGTCTAGATTCCACCGCTCGCCAGAGTCCATGGCATCATTTCACGCAAGGATGGCCGGGCGACGCCATAGGGAGCTTGACCACGTTAAGTCTAAGCTAGGACGTGAGGCATTGGAAGAAAAGCTGGCTCATATTCTCGGAGTCACCGCGGTTGATCTTGAGGGTGTGAAAGAGGATGTTGAAAAACGAGAAACTATTGAATTGGAGATGAGAAGGATTCATGAACTTCGATTCAAAGAACAGGCAGAGACTTTTTACAACGAACTTCATAATAAGGTGGATCAGTACGAGATGCGCGGAGAGCTTGATGCCGAGAATGCAAAAGAACTGCGAGATACATTCTGGGACGTAAAGGAGAGAAAAATATACATGATGGACCACTATGAGGGCGAGATAGATCGCCGACGATTGGATTCAATTCACAGATAACGGGAGAAATCCCGTTTTTTGTATAAAGATGGCGGTTTTGATAAACTATGGCCAATATGGAAATCAAATTGTACAACGCATTAACACGAAAGAAAGAGCTGTTTGAGCCAACGGATCCGGACGTGACGAAGGTTTACGCTTGTGGGCCTACGGTTTACAACACGGTGTCGATTGGAAACTTTCGAACGTTTTTGTTTACGGACATGCTAGTTCGGACGCTTGAGTACAATAGACAGTCTGTGAGATTCGTCATGAACATCACCGATGTTGGACATTTGGTTTCAGATGGAGACGATGGAGAGGATAAGCTCGAGGTTGGTTCTGCTCGAGAGGGGAAGACGGCATGGGAAGTGGCAGAAGAATATACTGCACAATTCTTGCTTGATGCTGATCGCCTGAACCTGCGTAAGCCAGACGAGTTGCCAAAAGCTACCGACCATATTGAAGAGCAGATTGCGATGGTTCAAGAGCTCGAGAAGAAAGGTTTTACCTACACTATTTCTGATGGTGTGTACTTTGACACTTCCAAACTCGACAATTACGGCGAGCTTGCTGGACAGAAGGTTGAAGACAAGGAGGCCGGCGCGCGCGTCGAGGTGAATCAAGAAAAGAAGCATGCTACTGATTTTGCGCTTTGGAAGATTTCACCGGAAGGCGAGAAGCGTCAGATGGAATGGGAATCACCTTGGGGCGTAGGATTCCCTGGTTGGCACATTGAGTGTACTGCGATGTCGGTAAAATATCTGGGACCACTGTATGACATTCATACGGGTGGCATGGATTTGAAAATGGTTCATCATCCTAATGAGATTGCACAGTCCGAGGGTGCGCTTGGAACAACTGAGGCACGGTTCTGGATGCATGGAGAGTTCCTGCAGGTTGATAGTGGCAAGATGAGCAAGTCTTTAGGTAACGCAAACACGGTTGACGACATCATCGCAAAAAATATTGACCCATTGGCATTTAGATACCTGACGCTCACAGCTCATTATCGATCTCATCTAAACTTTACATGGGAATCACTGGAGGCTGCTCAGAGTGCACTGAAAAAGCTCCGCATGATCGTACGAGATTGGGATACTCCTGCAATTGGTTGCGCCGAATACGAGAAGCGTTTTGCATCTGCGATAAACGATGACTTGGATATGCCGCAGGCGGTTGCTATTGTTTGGGAGCTTGTACATGATGCATCGCAACAAACGAGCGCGAAGGCTCAGTCATTGCTAAAATTTGAGTCAGTACTTGGTCTAGGTTTGCGAGATTATATTTCACGAGAGTTGGTTGTACCAGAAGATGTGCAGAAGCTCGTTGATCAGAGAGAGGTCGCCCGCGACACAAAAGATTGGGAAGAGGGTGACAGGTTGCGAGATGAGGCGCAGAAATTAGGATTTGTTATCGAAGACACACCAGACGGTCAGCGTGTAACAGAAGAGTAACCAAAAACGAGCCTCGTCGGCTCGTTTTTACTTTTGTGCTTTTCCTATTATGTATACCGTTACACCACTTACTGCCATTAGACCGACTATCATCCAGAAGTTGATCGGTATGTTTGCAACGAGAGGGAACTGAACGTTCATTCCGAACATTCCTGCGAGCAACGTTGCGGGCAATACCAGCAATGATAGCGATGTAAGGAGTCGGATCTGTGAGTTTGTTCTGTAGTTTAGAACGGTTTCGTGGGTTCTATGAAGGGTTTCTGCTGTCATCTGTTCCATTCGCAGACTCGTTTGAATCTCTTTGAGGTGCATCTGTAGGTCGTTGTACTGGTTATGGATTTTTGACGCTGTCGTTTTCGTGAGGGATGCAGTGAAACGATCCAACATTATGCTCTGGTTTTCAATTGCCTTTTGAATATCGATGATATTCGTCTGCATAGTGAGTATGTCCTCGAGCACATGCTTCTTGTGCAAAATACCTTGCTCCATGTCGTCGAGTCTTTCTGCGATGTCATCGAGTGTTCCGTATACGTCAGAAACAAGCTCGTGGAGAATAGAGCTCACCAGTGTTGCTGGATGGCTCATGATTTTGTGCGACTTTGACTTTGAGACCTCCTTGAACATCGTACGCACACCTGGCAAGCTCGACTTTTGTATCGTGATTACTTGCTTCGAAGTCATGATTATGTCGAGTTCCTTTAGAACTACGTCGTCACTATCGTCTTCGAACTGGGGGTGAATCAAAATCAGTAGGATGTAATCTTCGGAATCAAAAAGACGTGACCGATGACTTTCTGTCATCAGCGCGTCTAGGTGGTCAGCGCCCAACTTGAACTTTTTGCCAAGAGCTTGCAGTTCAGATTTTGGTGGGCGGGTAAGGTAGGTCCACTCAGTAGGACCGCGCTTAACGCGTTGTGGTGTTTTCCTCCTTGGCATGTTGATAGTATATCACAGCTTCATGATATAATTGTTACGTTATGGCGATAGAAAATAAGGGGGAGATAAAACCAATCGTGGAGCAACCCACATACCCAGCGCAAGAGCAGGGTGCAACGCCAGAGTCCGGGGCTGAACAGCCTGCGGATGTTGAGGTTCAGCATTCTGTTGAGGCGGCTGAGCAGGTTAACCAGCAAGCGCCTCCAGTACAACCTGATCCAGTTCCAGTACAACCTCAACCGATTGTAAAAGATCCTCATCTACTAAAGATAGAAGGCGTGTTGTCGGAAGACATGGGTGAACTGTATGCCGCGCTGCCTCCAGACGTGCAGCCTATTTTTAAGGCAAAGGGGGAGGAGGTGGCTGGAAAGATCATGGAGATGTTTGCAGGAGCTCAAGTGGCCGCAAAGAAAGTACTTGGACTCATAAGGGAGTGGCTCGGGATCGTTCCAAACATGAACAAGTTTTATCTTGAACAAGAGTCAAAAATTAAAACAGATCAAATCATGGAGCTTGCAAACACGCCTCCAGATAACGAAACTCTATAATGATTCCTTTGCTACAAATTACCATTAACACCGGTGGGAGCAGCTCGGTTCTATCATCGGGGTCAGACATTGTTGCAATTGCGACAGTGATTATTTCAGCTTTGCTTGTTGCGGTCTCAATTGTGGTTGCGTTTATTGTGTATCGTAAGTTTCACTTGCGAGAGCACAGACGATCGGGCGGAAACCTACACATGACTATTCTGCGTGTCAGGCTTCCACGCTTTGCTGCTACTCAAGAAGGTGGAGCAACACAGCTGAGCGCGGTACAGGAAGATATCGCTGTTGCTGAGACAGTTTTTGCAGCGCTGGGTGGACTTAGGGCGCAGAAAGGTTTTAAGGCGTGGTTGCATGGACGAACAGATCAGATTTCTTTTGAGATGGTTAGTAAAGGAGGAGTTATATACTTTTACATAGCCGTGCCGATAGTATTGAAAGATATGACCGTGCAACAAATGCATGGTCAATTCCCTGACGCAGATATCGAGGAGGTTGAGGACTACAACATATTCTCTCCAACAGGCGTCGTGCTCGGAAGCTACATCACGTTGAAGCGAGAGCACCTATTTCCGATTAAGACTTATCGGACACTTGAATCCGATCCACTGAATGCAATCTTGAATGCTCTGGCTAAGGTTCCTCAGGATGAGGGTGCTGCTGTGCAGTTTGTTGTGCGTTCTGCACCTGCTGTATGGCGCCAGAGAGGACTCAGTGTGGTGGAGAAGATGCATGAAGGCATGGATATCAAAGAAGCCCTTCGTGGTAAGAAGAAGAGTAAGATGAAAATTGGATCTTTGGTATCTGGAAAGTCAGACGATGGTCCGGAGCCTATTCGTAAGCTTGGCCAAAGGGAGGAGGAGATGGCGAAGAGCATAGAGGAGAAAGCGTCAAAGGCAGGTCTTGATGTAAATATCCGTTTGTTGGTAAGTGCCGGCAATGTGGGGGCAGCACAAGCTTCACTTGGAAATTTGGTAAACAGTTTTGCGCAGTACAACATTTATCAGTATGGAAATAGTTTTGATAAAGACATGCCGAAGAACGTGAAGAAATTGGCGCATGATTTTATATACCGAAATTTCTCTGACAAGCATAAGATGATACTCAACACGGAGGAGATGACAAGCTTGTGGCATCCACCTCTACCTGGAACAGAGACTACGAACATCGACTGGCTTGGCGCACGGAAGAGTGGTGCTCCTGCGAATATTGCAAAGGAGGGACTCTTGATTGGACACAATGAATTCCGTGGTCTGAAAACAGATGTGCATATGAAGGTAAAGGATCGTCAGCGCCACATGTACATCATCGGTAAGTCTGGTTCTGGTAAGTCCGTGTTCATGTCTAATATGATCGCACAGGACGTGATAAATGGATCTGGTGTTTGTGTTGTCGATCCCCATGGTGACCTCGTTGAAGAAGTTCTTGGGATCATTCCAAAAGAACGCGTCAACGATGTTATCGTATTCAGCCCGGCTGACCGTGACATGCCGATGGGACTTAACATGTTGGAGGTGCCATCGCCTGAGATGATGGACCTTGTTGTTGGTGACATGATTTCAGTGTTCTACAAGCTGTTCCCACCAGAGATGATCGGTCCGATGTTTGAGCATACGATGCGTAACGTTATGATGACGTTGATGTCTGATCCGGAGAATCCTGGAACGATTGCAGAGATTCCACGCATGATTACCGATCCCGATTTCCAAAAGCAGTGGATTGCTAAGGTTACCGATCCCGTTGTCCGTGCGTATTGGGAGCAGGAGGTTGCGAATACATCAGACTTTCATAAGTCGGAGATGTTCGGCTATCTGACATCGAAGGTTGGTCGGTTCGTTGAAGACTCGACAATGCGAAACATTATCGGTCAGGGTAAGTCAGGGTTCAATTTCCGTGACGTGATGGATGAGGAAAAGATCCTACTTGTTGATCTTGCTAAAGGTAAGATTGGAGAGGTGAATATGCAGTTGCTTGGTTTGATCATAGTGTCAAAGCTTCAGATGGCTGCAATGACGCGCGCTGACATACCTGAGGAGTTGCGAAAAGACTTCTATCTCTATATTGACGAGTTTCAAAACTTTGTTACACCTTCTATTTCAACAATTTTGGCAGAGGCACGAAAGTATAAGCTATGTTTGATTATGGCTCACCAGTACATGAGTCAAGTTGTTGACAAGGGAGATACAGATATCAAAGATGCGATTCTTGGAAACGTTGGATCGATGTTCGTGTCGCGTATTGGGCCTGAGGACACAGAGACCTTCCGTCCTGTATTTGAGCCAACCTTCAGCACCAATGACTTGATCAACTCGGATGCCTTTACTTGGTACGTAAAGATGATTGTAGATAATACACAGGTTGCTCCATTTACGATGAAAGGTAATCCGCCTATCAAGACAGATCCTGAATGGGGGAAAAAGGTGCGACAGTTGTCTCGTGTGACGTATGCGCGTAAGCGAGAGTCGGTTGAGAAAGAGATTGCAAGCTTC
>JABIWD010000027.1 GCA_018701105.1 Candidatus Uhrbacteria bacterium
ATGAAAGATTCCAGTAAAAGCCAATGCTAGTAACAGGTTTGATCCTGGTCCGGCAAGCGCTACTATCACAGGTCCCCACTTCTTGTTTCGCAAATTGTGCGGATTGAACGGCACGGGCTTTCCCCAACCGAATCCGACTGTGATGAGTAACAACAATCCTACCCAGTCAATGTGAGACAGTGGGTTAAGTGTAAGTCTCCCCGCTCGCTCTGCCGTTGTGTCACCTTGGAGATAACCAGCATACGCATGGGCAAACTCGTGAAATGAAAGCGCCAAGATGATCGCAAACAAAATCACGATAAACAACATTGGCTCTGCAAATAGTAGTCCTAACATATTAGAAACGAGTATAGCACAGAGAATATCATTTTCAATTTTGCAATTCGGCAATTTTCAATTGATTTATCAAATCGACCAATTGATCAATTGTCGATTCAATTGAAAATTGCCGAATTGCCGAATTGAAAATCCTAGTTACCTACTCAACAACGGTGGACATGAACGTCAATCTTTGTTATCCTTGCCTCAAATTATTATATGTATAAATTATGTCAGTAGAACGAACTGTTGTACTCCTGAAGCCAGATGCGCTTCAGCGCGATCTCCTTGGAGAGATCATTTCCAGATTTGAACGCAAGGGTCTTAAGATCGTTGCTTTGAAGATCATCCCTCTTACAGAGAAACTTTTGGATGAGCACTACGCTCACATTGCAGACAAGCCATTTTACCCAGACATGAAGAAGTACATGATGGACACGCCTGTTGTTGCAATGATCCTTGAGGGGATTGAGGCTATTGCCGAGGTTCGCAAGCTTGTTGGGTCAACAAACCCACGAGCAGCAGACGCCGGAACAATCCGCGCCGACCTTTCAATGAACATGCCATCAAACTTGGTGCATGCTTCAGACGGAAACGAAGCAGCTGCGGACGAGGTGAAGCGATTCTTCTCAGACGAAGAGATTTTCACCTACGAGAAGTTGACTGACAAATTCATTTTCCGAGAAGGAGTTTAGTAAACAAGAAAACACGAGCCTTGCGCTCGTGTTTTTGTTTGCGGTGCACTTGACTTTTTGCAAAAAAGTCTTATACTGGAAGAGCTACAGTCAGGAGGCAAATGGATCGATTCGCTTACGACATTTCAGAGGCTCTCGACCGCTTTTTACGAGAGTACTCACACTTGTACGGTTTTTCACGACGGTTTCGCGGTCTCTGTTACTGCAACATACGTTAGTCCAGGTACACCTGTTTTTTAGAACGATGCACCCTCCTAACTGTGGCTCAAAAGGAAAAGTAAATACCAGCATGAGGCTGGTATTTTTGCTGAACAGAATAATGAGATCCTCACGTCGTCCCTCCTCAGGATGACAATCAGGCACAAACGCCAGACCTTCAGCCAATGTCATTCTGAGCGGCAGCGTCGGAATCTCATTGTTCTAGATATTCCAGTTAGCGCTCAAGTCGACACGATCTTTGTTCAGCACGTCTATCAGCGTCTCCTTCTTGGCACGTCGCATCTTCTTGATCTGCTTTTCTCGCTCGATAGCACTGTACGAATTATCTGTATCTTCAAAATATACAAGATCAACGCAATTGTAACGCCTAGTGAAGCCATACTCGAGCTTGAGCTTATGCGATTGTACGCGACGCTCAAGATCATTGGTGACACCAGTATAGAGAACCGTACGAGCGGGGTTAGACATTATGTATACGTAGTAGTTCATGACTTGAAACTTGAATAATGAGATCCTCACGTCGTCCCTCCTCAGGATGACGATAGGCTACATCGAATGATCGACCTCGTACCTATCCGCAAAAAACTCAATGCTCACCGTTCCATGTAGATCCGTTCTAAAAACATCTACACCAAAATCTGTGAGCCTCTTGAGCGTCGATTTATGTGGATGATGATACTCGTTCCCCTCCCCAACCGATATCACGGCGAGCTCGGGATCAATCTCGTTTAAGAATTCGCGCGATGTTCCGTACGTAGAGCCGTGATGACCAACTTTCAAAACATCGATATCACCAACAAGCGCTCCGATCTTCTCTTCAACCACATCTCCAGCGTCACCGGTCAGCAATATCGAGTTCGTGCCATCGTCGATCTTGAGCACTGTCGACTTCTCGTTGATATTTTCTCCGGTTGCAACGACGATCTCGGGCGAAGGATAGATCACATCAACAACAACTCGACCATGTACGAGTCGGTCCTCGTCATCCGGGTCGATTATAACGGCACCCTCATGAATCACGCGCTCTTTCAAGATCTCATACGGCACAGAATCATAAACAACATTATCGATCACTACGTTCGCGACATCGAAGCGGTCGAGCACTTCAATCAACCCGTTAATGTGATCAGCGTGAGGATGCGAGATCACGATATAGTCGATACTGCGATCCCAGGGCATCATCACATCGCTCAATCTCGACAGCACGGTATTATCAACTCCGCCATCGACGAGTATCTGGATACCATCGGGCAACTCAACAAAGATCGCATCCCCCTGCCCCACATCCAGGACGTGAACCGCCCAAAGCAAAGAATCATAGTGATCCTCAGCATACCCAGCCTGTAGGGACGCCATTCTTTGCGTCCGCGCTAGTACATACAAGCCAACACCAGCGAGTATGAGTACAAGTGTAACGACCCACAAAATTATCTTGTGTTGTTTCATGAAAAATCTATAAATGGTAACGGTGAAAGTGTCTCAATAACGTTCAGCATGACCTCGAGCAGCGCGTAGCTCGGCAACATAATAAAGGGGCCAAGGAACGATACGCCCAACGAGCTCGCTATCAGCACAATAACCATACTTACGAATCCGATCATCATAGTAACAGACACGAGCGGGACGACTAGTAGGTTTGCAACTGGTGCGACGAGCGAGAACTGGTGAAACTGCAGGATCGAGATCGGCATCGTAGCCAGGATCGCCGCAAGTGTTTCACTCAAGATCGATCTCGCGTTCAGGAACGTTGGTATAAAAGTGAGCTTTAACGCGATCTTGGGGCCGAGCGTGACGAGTCCGATCGCTGCTGCGAACGAAAGTTGGAATCCAACGTCGTCGAGTAACACGCGCGGGTTCACGAGTGTCATGATCGCGGCCGCTATCAAGAATATCGTCACCGTGCCCTGAAGTCTTCCGAGTTGTTTTGCAATGAGCACGAGTCCTCCCATGATCCCGGCGCGCACAACGGCAGGATCACCTCCCGCGAAGATCACGAACATCAGGATACCTACCATCACAAACCAAAACGCGTGCTGTCTTTTGAAAAATGTGGCAGTCAAGATCAATAACAAGACATCTGCGACCAGCGTTACGTTGTATCCAGACACTGCAACGATGTGCATCGTCCCCGTTTTACGAAACTGCTCTTGAATGTCATCCGGCAATGTCGATCTTGCGCCATACAGCAGGCCTGCAAGAAACGAAGCGTGAGGCTCCACGAGATTTCTCTGCATCACCTGCTCAAACCGATCACGAAACCCGAACAACTTCGACCTCAAGCTCGGATCGTGACCAAGTATCTCCGGCGAGCCATAACCTCGACACACAGAGTAGACCTTTTCCTTCGCAAGATAGCGATCGTACCGAAACTCCTCCACATAAATGTCCGCAATCGGCTCAAGATTACACCTCACACCAACCACGTCACCAACCCGCACGCGCGGATAGCCCCCAGTCGTCACCTGCACGCGACCCGGATACTCGCCAACCTCGATCCTAAAGGTTTGCGACTTACCTTTATGCGAAACAACCTCGTTTACCACACCAGATAGCTCAGTATCGTCCATCGGTGACATTTGTGGCCACTGATCTCGATAAAACAGACCGTGCGTAACAACAATCAAGAGCCAAGATACGAGAAAGAGCTGGATGTAGCGATGAGTTGTCATAGGCCCTACCGTCCTGAACGGTTATAGCTGCGACTTAATCGCGAAAAGCAGTGCAACAAAAAACCACCCTTTACGGGGAGGCTTTTGCGGTCACTTCTAATAACCACTCATAAGGTACCACGTGGTGTTAGAGGTGTAAAGTGTGGATAATTAGCTAATGATTACAGTAGCTATGGATACATTCGCCACCTCTATGCCGCAAGCGATTTCGCAACATCGAGGACGTATCCTTCTTCCGGCGCTGATCTATCGCGCTTGTCGCCGGGCTGCCGTAAGCGATACGATCTTACCTCTTCTTTCACCGCATCGTTTACAATAATTTGATCAGGCTTGGCGCTCTTTCCGCCATATTTATACTGGAGTGTCTGAGAATGCTCTCCATCAACGGATCGTGTACTACTGTCGCGTCGACCCTTCTTGTATCCGTGCTCCGACACCGTGGTTCTATTACCCATAGTTTCAGTGTCTCCGGTCAACTGACCAGCATCATCATAGCGAAAACTTTTTTCACTCTTTTGAACGAGGGTCTTAGTTACCTCCACGATTACTTTCTCTCCACCTCTAATTACAGACCGCACCTGACGTCCCTCGCTCCTAAAATCTCGCAATGTTCCTGCTGGATCTTCCTTGTATAGCCTCTGAGCGCTTTCACTGAGCTCAACTTGAGAATGGCTAAACATCCGAGAAGATTCTTCTTGTAACAAACCTCCCTCGAAACGCTTATCTCCCTCGGAGCTTTTTACCAATGGCTCATCTTTAGCCTGAGAGTACTCTTGATGTGTCGTCGAGACAAGCTCAACATCATCTTCGTACTTATGTGTTGCAGTTGATTCAACTTTTCCGTATCCGGCTCCCTCCTTAGACATGGATTCCTCTAGAATTCTACCTGTCTTGTCGTAACTATTTTCAACACGCTTCCTTCCAACGACCTCTCCATCACTCATCTCATCAACAGTCTCCTCAGTTAACATGAACTCGGACTCACCATCAACCTCGAATTCTTTATACTTCATCCGCGCGGACCCAATCTTCTCTCCCTCGGGATTAAACTCATCACGTCGCACAGGATTCTCACCGGCTCTTTTCTCGTCAAAATCGGTTGCAAAATAAAAGTCAGCAGAGTCACGCTCTACTACTCGCAAAGTCTTACCGTCTGGAGTCTGTCTCTCATGACGCCTCATCTCACCCGTTCCTGTCTCATACTCCGATAGTACAACAGCCCCAACGCGATCTGCCTTGTCAGTGAACTCGGCGCGAGCTTCCGACATTCGTCCATCTAACTTTCGACGTCGAATATGCTTTCTTCCAACAACCTTACCGCGTCGATCAACTACGTCCTCTTTGGAGCGTGCAATACGCCCCATACGTTCCGCCATCCTCATAGAGAAGTTGGGTGTTTCCAGCTCACCCTTCCTGATCGTGTCCCGCCTCTTTTCTACTGCAGACGTGTCCGCAAGCTTATCGAAATGTGACGGATCTGGTGATTGTTCAGCTTTTCGTGCCATAGAAGAAAGTTAAGAATCGTTTTCTTGCTTTTTACAAATACAATTGCTCATTGCTTGTCCGCACTCCTCGCATTTTTCATCCATAAGCATCTTGCATGCTGGGCATACGAGTGAGTCAGCCTCTGTATCGCAGCCTGGACAAATTTTTGTTGAGTTTTCCATATGGTTGATTATACAACAATACTGATAATCCGACCTGGCACGTAAACGAACTTCTTGATCTCTTTGCCTTCAAGATGTTTTTCAACATTCGAGTCGGCCATAGCCATTTTGCGAGCATCGTCTTCACTCGCATCAACCGCGATCTTGATCTCACCTCGAAC
>JABIWD010000015.1 GCA_018701105.1 Candidatus Uhrbacteria bacterium
GTGTTTCTGGATTCATATACAAAGTTATTAATATGCCTCTATCCTACATGTATTGAGGTTTTGGCTCAAGTTAACGGTAAAGGGCTCTTGCCAAGACTATTGCGACCGGTGGGGCAGGTGTCGTTGAGTGGGCACTCGTTGCACTTTGGTTTAGAGCCGCACAGGGCGCGTCCGTGCAGGATCAGAAACTCGTTCACGTCGAGGTAGTCTTTCTTGTTGATGAGAGCGTTGAGATCACGCTCGATCCGGCTCGTGTTCTTGGTTTCACGAGTCCAGCCGAGTCGTGGCGCGAGTCGTCTTACGTGTGTGTCGACCGCGACTCCGATGTTGATGCCGAATCCCTTCGCCATAACCAAGTTCGCGGTCTTGTTCGAGACGCCTGGGAGGGTCATGAGTGCGTCGTGATCTTTTGGAACCTCGCCGTTATGCTCGTGAACGAGTTTCTGGCCGATTCCTTGTAGGTACTTTGCCTTCGAGTTGTAGAAACCGGTCGATCTGATTATCGTCTTGAGCTCAATCATGTCTGCGTTCATGTAATCCTCTGCCGTTTTGTATTTCTCAAAGAGAACGAGTGTAACTTTGTTGACGGCCTTGTCCGTGCACTGCGCACTCAGCACGGTTGCGATTGTCAGTTCGAGTACGTTGTCGAATTTCAAAAAAGACTGCGGAGTTTTTGTGTAGGTAGCTCGAAGTCGCTTTAGGACTTCCTTGTATTGGTCTTTGAGTTCCATGAAAATATCTTACCATAACAAAAACACTCCGATAAACGGAGTGTTTTCTACACCGACCAGCGAAACGTCACGACTTGCGTCATGAATTTTCCCTGGTCGGGATGACAGGGCTCGAACCTGCGACCTCTTGCTCCCAAAGCAAGCGCTCTAGCCTACTGAGCTACATCCCGGTGGTGCCGCGAGTCAGAATTGAACTGACGACACGTGGCTCTTCAGGCCACTGCTCTACCACTGAGCTACCGCGGCATCTTGGTGAGTCGCTTTCGCATGAATGCGATACCTGAGGCTGTCTTGAGGTATCTTTCAAAGTCGATAGCTAACTTCTTTGTTTCAAAGCTTGCCGAATACACAATTACCCAAGGCCTTCCGTTTCTCGTGTGAGTAACGTCGCCCTTGTTGTGCTTTGCCAAACGTTGAACTATGTCCTCCGTAGAACCTTTATATATCCTAGCAGGATTTGAGGCACTTCTTATAATGTACACGTGATGCATACTCGATGAGTCAGCTAATAGATGATTGGCTGGCTTGCCGTTCGAAGCTCTCTGAAAGGTCCTTCTTCGCATAAAGCTACGAAGGACATTCTTCGTTTCATCATCTTGTGAATGGTGAAGCGAACTATCAGGGGCTTGCCGTTCGAAGCTCTCTGAAAGGTCCTTCTTCGCATAAAGCTACGAAGGACATTCTTCGTTTCATCATCTTGTGAATGGTGAAGCGAAGAATGGTGGGCGTGCCAAGAATCGAACTTGGGACCTCAGCATTATCAGTGCTGCGCTCTAACCAACTGAGCTACACGCCCGCGCGTTTGTGAAATGCCGACCTTTGCTTTCAGCTCTGCGGTGCTCGACGCCGTACTTTTGGTACGACTTACTTCGCTCCTCGATCTTCAAGCAAATCTCGCAATTTCACTGCACTTCAAGACACCCTATGAGATAACTTAAGGCGCTTGATAGCGGCGGTATCGTACCAGGAATGGGGTGAATGTGCAAGGGAACGGCGTTGATCTGTCTGGATGAAATAAAATGGCGCCCAAGGAGAGGGCGCGGGAGTCATGAGAGGCTATATGCGCTGATTATAGCTTCTATCAGGGACTCTATGTCCGGATCGTGGAGTGTTGGGATAACGCTCGTTACAGGGGCGTTTTTGCCCCCGAGCGACACCATCAAACACGCCTTTGGCCCAAAACGCCTTGTTGTCAGGGCGCGGGCGATCTTGCAGGCATTGGCAGAGCTTCCGTACGGTGTTGTAAGGATCACTACTACATCTGCATAGATTGCGATCGGCTTTCTGTTCGGCCGCCGAGTTGTTGGGGTGTTTTCGTATCCAAGCACCAGTTCCGATGGGAACAGGGGAGGATCGAAGTGACGATCGAAGCCCTCAACGACCCGGCTTACATACGGGATCGTCATAGACAGTTCCAAGATGGCCGCCAGACCACCCGTGAACAGCGCAGCGTTCAAAAAGTGGACTTGCATGGGGACCTCCTTTATTCGAGTCTACCATAAGAGACTTCAGCGATTGGCGAGGAGTCCGTGTTTATGCAGCGAGTCCGATTTCTTGCTCGAACTCCGGTGGTATCTCTGCTCCGGGCCTCTCGTTTGCGTTTCCAATGCGAGAGATCTCTTCATTTTCTTCTTCAGAAGTTTCCGACGCAGATAATGACGCTGGCAATTCCGCCATTCTAGCTTTTCGTGCCTTGGTCATCCAGTCGAGGCCCTTAGTCGCAAGCTGACCAATTTTCGGATTGCGTATTAGGAACTGACCCGTCTTAAAGACAGCTTTCGATGCCTTGCGTGAGCCAGTTGTCGCTCGGATAAACGCGGCAGTTCTAGTGAGGAGCTTTCCGGCCTTCATTCCGCCCTTGCCGGCCTTCGCGAGCTTGGTCGCAACGGCTCCGAATCCTGTGAGGTCGATTGCTAAGAACACTCCACCCTCAAGACCGTGAAGAGTTCGCTTCCATCCATTCAATTCCTCTCCACCGAGTGTCTTTCCGGCACCCGCCTCCATTAACATCTTGGCAGGACCGGCAACGGGAACGAAGTCCATGGCACCAGCTGTGAATTTAAACAGTCGTGACTTGGCTTCTGGATCTTTCTCGTTGATCACGGCGTCTAGATTTTCCTTGATCTTGTCGTAAGCCGCTTGAGCCTCCGGAGTCATCGATTCCTTACCGGCCGTCTCTAGCTGATCTGTGAGATTGGCAACGATATCTCGCGCACCATCAACATTTCCTTCTACCAACTCAACTCCAACATTCTCGATAGCATCTCTAAGCGCGCCTTTAACCGACTCAAAGCTTTCCAGAGCTTGAACCTCTACAGCCTCTGGATTGATGCTCGTACCCTCGAACGGATTCTCTTCATCGGTAAGCGTTACTGCCTCTGGATCAACGCCTTCTTCCTTGGCCATCTCAACAAGGTAGAGCTTTACTTCTGGTTCAGCTAGCGGCTCTTGTCGTTCGCTGAGTCCTCTTGCAACTTCTCCTGATAGCTCACTAAATACTTCAAATGTCTCACGTGAGCTTTCTGACTCACCATCAAACATGGCTTCCATCTCTGCATCATGAGCCACAGGTTCGATCTCTGGGACTGGTTCAACTTCAGCCTGCTTAGCTGGGATCTCCATGTCCTCTGCTGAGAGACCCATTTCTTCTGGCGACGGTCCTCCGGATTCAATACCCATACTCTAAAGCTAACTATTTATGAAGACAGTATAGCAAATAAGGGATAAAAAGCGCCCCAGGGAAGTTTCCCTGGGGCGGAGCGTTATGCGCAGATTGCGCGAGCGATACGGACGATGTTGAGGTCGCCGTAGTGCTTGTTGGCGATGCCGGCGAGCCGAAGTGTGTAGAACTTGTACATCGCCGCCTTCTCGTCGTGCATCCATGTTCCGTCGAGGAGATTGGATACCTTGTCGTACAGCTTCAGGAGCTGAGCTTCGCGGCTGATCTTCCACCAGCTGTTGAGCTCCTCTCCGTAGCTTTCAAAGGTCATCTCGTCGACGAGCTTGGCGACCGACGGCGTCGTGCCCTCTGGCAACTTCGCCGTCGTGTCCTCGAGCACATCGTGCAGCGCGAGCGCGATGGCGCCGTCCCAGCGAAGCTGGTGCGGGAGCAAGGGCTCCTGCAAGATCGTTAGCGCGCACCAGCAGGGGTGAATCGCGTACGGGGACAGACCGTCGTGTCGGCGCAAGGAGTTGCTCAGCTTGAGCGACTCGTCGCGATGCACGGAGAACGCGTGGTTCACTGCGACCATCAACGCGTCGGTGGGGCAGAACTCCCGCATGACTCGCGCGTACTTCTGGATCCGCGACAGCTTCACGACGAAGCGCCGGCTAATGCTCTGCGCAAACATCATGGACACATTCTCGAAGTCCGCTTCGGCGCCTTCCTTCAGCTCAATCTCCACTTCCTGGAAGATCAGGCTGGTTCTGGCTTCGTCTCGGTAGAACCGATCGTAGGAAATCTCCACACGGACCGTTCCGATGGTGACGTCGTATTGCCAATGGCTGGTGAACACTGTGGCGACCTCGCTCAGCTCGCCGGCGACGTCGACATCGAGCTTCTGCGCCATCTGCCAGGGCGCGATGTCACCGCGAGGTTCGAAGTAGCTGTTCTCCTTTCGGTCCTTGCTGTTCACGGCCCCACTCTTGTAGTCGCAGCGCGGAGTGTTGTGGTGACGCTTACCTTCCTTTGTCTCAAAGTGGACTCGGCGCAGAGTGTCACCTCGGTTGAGCAGGGAGAGGCCGGCGTCATCGATGAAGACGAACTTGTTTTCCTTGTGGACCACCTCTACGTTGTCCTCGCTGGTGATCTCGTCGGTGAATGCGCCGATCGCGCTACAAACCGAGTTGATGCCGATTTCGACAGGGATGTCATACTTGAACTCGTATTCCTTGTTCATGCTTGTCTCCTCAGGCTTTTGCCTAGTTGTAAGGTACAAGTACATAAAACCATGCGTGCTAAAAACCGTCAGCTGAGTTTCCACAGTTGTGTATTAACTGTGGATAGTGTGGACAAATGAGCCTATGTATGTTAGATTATCTGCGATTAGAAATGTGTAACAAATAATTACACTATGGACCCAAAACAACTCCTCCTACGCCTCGGACTCAGTGAAAATGGGGCTAATATCTACTTAAGCCTCGTGGAGAGGGGGTCTTTAACGGTATCCGACATAGCGAAGGCCACTGGGATTCATCGGCCAATCGTATATAAGCACCTTCCCGAGCTGCTAGATCACAACCTCGTAACGACAACGAAGAAGGGAAAGCGCACTCTGTATGTCCCTGAGTCTCCAAGGAAGCTGGAATCCCTCGTTGACGAGACTAAGAGCGACTTGAAGGAGATGATGCCTGGTTTGCAAGAGGCGTTCTCGGCTTCTGGTAAGCGTCCGATAGTGAAATACATCGAAGGAGGCAAGGGTATTACGTTTGTGATGTCTGACGTGGTCCATAGTTTAAAGCGAGGAGACATTTGGTACCGCTACAGCTCGTCTACGAAGGATACTGACAAGTTCCTTCCGAAGGATTACCGGAAGGTGCGTGATGCGAAGAGCCTTGAGCGGTTCGTGATCACGAGTGAGGAATATACAAAAAGAAAGAAGCCCCGCATGGATAGGGCAATGAAGACCGTACCGAAAGAGTTCGGATTATTTGACCACGACGTGACGCTGATTATCTATGGAGACAAAGTTGCTTACATGGATTACAACTCAGAGTCGGTACTGATTATTGAAAACAAGATCATCGCAGAGTTTCAGAAAAACCTGTTCAAGATGCTCTACTCGAAGTTATAAATTTGGCAATCAAAAAACCTCGCACATCGCGAGGTTCCTTTAGCAATAAATTTTTGGAGCCGACAATCGTTTCCTAAGTGATTGTAACGTCAGTTGTTGTTCTGTTGTGCAAGCTATGCTTGCGATTCAGATTTATCTAGAAGACAAATCTCGACTCAAACGTAATTCCGTAGAAAAACGTTCCGTTGAAAGGAGGTGATCCATCCACAGCTTCCGCTACGGATGCCTTGTTACGACTTTACCCCAGTCACTGGTCCTACCTTCCATCGTCGAACGACGATGTTCGGGCATTACCAACTTCCGTGGTATGACGGGCGGTGAGTACAAGACCCGAGAACGTATTCA
>JABIWD010000058.1 GCA_018701105.1 Candidatus Uhrbacteria bacterium
AGGCCCGCGAGTGCGCCGGCCGCGACGAGCCCTACGAAGATGATCGCGCTGTTCCGGAGGCTCTCCAGCACGTAGCTAGGTACAAATGCCGCAGCCACCAGGACTACGAGAATGAGTGCGAACCGGAGTCGGTTGCGTGCTCGCCGTTCTCGCTTCAAGCTCTGGAAGTACCCCACGGTGAAGCCTGCCACCGCGCTGCTCAGGAGGATGGCAGCAATTCCGGCCACGATCTCGTACGTTGGTAGCTGCTCTACCACAATAGTTGGATCCATTTTCACTCTCCTGCCTGTTATTGGTTCGAGGTGAACGTACCAAAAAATCCCGTTCTCGTCAATCCCACTCAACCACCCTAGATTATTGACAAAATCACCCTCAAAAGGTATGCTCGCACCACCTATTTTTGTAGGTTGAATTAATCAACGACACGTATGAAGTACCCAGGAGATTGGGGAAGTCTACAGACGTGTTATAAAGTCTGAAATCTCATGCCAACCATGAATCAGCTTATTCGCAAGCCGCGACGGTCTGCGAAGAAAAAGAGCAAGACTCCATCTTTGGGGATCACGCTCGACACGCTTCACCGGAAGCGGTCAAACAACAACGCCCCACTTAAGCGTGGCGTATGTGTACGAGTGTCTACAATGACACCTAAAAAGCCGAACTCAGCTCTTCGAAAAGTAGCTCGTGTTCGTCTCTCAAACGGAATCGAGGTTAACGCCTATATTCCTGGTGAGGGTCACAACTTGCAGGAGCACTCAGTTGTTCTTGTTCGAGGAGGAAAGGTTAAAGACCTTCCGGGTGTTCGATACCACGTTGTTCGTGGAATTTATGATACTCAAGGAATCGAAGGACGAAACCGCAGTCGATCTAAGTACGGGACTCGACGTCCTAAGAAGAGCTAAATATGCGAGGTAAACAATCCCAGAAGCGCGTAATCGCCGGAGATCCAAAGTTTAATAACGTGTTGGTTGCTAAGTTGATCAACTACGTGATGTTGGATGGAAAGAAGACTACTGCGCAACGTGTCGTATATGATGCGTTCGAAATCATTTCAAAAAAGACAAAGTTAGATCCCATTACTGTGTTCCAGCAGGCACTCGATAACGTGATGCCAAACTTGGAGGTTAAGAGTAAGCGAGTTGGTGGTGCAAACTACCAGATTCCAATGCCTGTTCGAGGTGACCGACGAATCACACTTGCATACCGATGGATCCTTATCTCAGCTCGATCAAAGAAGGGGGCCGCAATGGCAACTCATCTTGCAACCGAGCTTATGGAAGGAGCCGAAGGAGTAGGTGGAGCAGTTAAAAAGAAAGAAGACGTACAACGAATGGCAGAGGCTAACCGAGCCTTCGCACACTTCGCTAGATAATCGTGTTTGGATCCGGTGCATACGTATCGGATCCTTCGCGTTTGAAAAATACTTGAATACAAATATTCATAATAACTATGGCCAGAGAATTTCCTCTTGAGCGAGTCCGAAATATCGGAATCATCGCCCACATTGACGCGGGTAAGACGACTGTAACGGAGCGCGTTTTGTTCTACACAGGTAAGAAGCACAAACTCGGAGAGGTACACGAAGGAGAAGCGACAATGGACCGGATGGAGCAAGAGCAGGAGCGTGGAATTACTATCACATCTGCTGCGACTACTTGTTTCTGGAAGGATCACAACATCAACATTATTGACACGCCAGGTCACGTTGACTTCACGGTTGAAGTTGAGCGATCTTTGCGTGTTCTTGATGGTGGAGTCGTGATTTTTGACGGAGTTGCTGGTGTGGAGCCACAGTCAGAGACTGTTTGGCGACAAGCCGACAAGTATTCCGTTCCACGAATTTGTTTCGTGAACAAGTTGGACCGAACAGGTGCAGACTTCATGTTTGACCTAGATTCAATCCGAACACGACTTACAAAGAAAGCTCACCCTATTCAGTTGCCAATCGGTGCTGAGGGTGACTTTGAAGGGATCGTGGACTTGTTGAAGATGAAGGCGTTTTACTACCGAGATGACGAGGGAAAGGATATTGAAGAGTTGGAGATTCCCGAGAACATGAAGGAAGAGGCCGCTAAGTGGCGTGGAACTTTGATTGAGGCCATCGTAGAGAATGATGAGACCTTGATGGAAGCTTACCTTGAAGGTAACGAGCCAAGCTACGAAGATGCAGTACGAGTTTTGCGAAAAGCTACACTTGCGCTAGACATCGTTCCTGTTCTTTTGGGAACAGCTTTGAAGAACAAGGGAGTTCAGTTATTGCTAGACGCTGTTATCGCGTTCCTACCAAGTCCATTGGAAGTTCCTGCACTTATTGGAACAGATCCAGATGACGAGGAGAAGGAGATTCCAGTTAAGGCAACAGACGACGAACCATTGGCAGCACTCGCATTTAAGATTGCTACCGATCCGTTTGTTGGAAAGTTGAGCTTTATCCGCGTCTACTCCGGAACATTGAAGTCAGGGTCATACATCTTGAATGCTTCAACAGGAGACAAGGAGCGAGTTGGGCGACTTGTGAAATTGCATGCCAATGATCGAGAAGAGGTAGACGAGATTTACGCAGGAGACATTGCTGCGGCCGTTGGATTGAAGAAGGTTACAACTGGTCACACATTGTGTGTGCCTGAGCGACCAATCTTGCTTGAGAACATTACGTTCCCAGAGCCAGTTATCTCGATCGCGGTTGAGCCTAAGACAAAGGGAGATCAGGAGAAGATGGGAGTTGCTTTGTCCAAGCTTTCAGAAGAGGACCCAACATTCCGCGTGCAGTCTAACGAGGAAACTAACCAGACAATTATCTCAGGAATGGGAGAGTTGCACTTGGAAGTTATCGTTGACCGAATGAAGCGCGAGTTTAACGTGGAGGTGAACGTTGGAGCGCCACAGGTAAGCTACCGTGAGTCAATTCGTGGAGCTGCTGAGGCGGAAGGTAAGTTTGTTAAGCAGTCTGGTGGACGTGGTCAGTACGGTCACGCTGTCATCAAGATTGAGCCTAACACGGAAGAGGGGTACATCTTCGAGGATAAGATTAAAGGAGGTTCCGTTCCACGTGAGTACATTGAACCAACAAACAAGGGAATCCAAGAGGCTATGGCATCTGGTGTATACGCTGGATACCCATTGATCAACATCAAGGTTACACTTGTTGACGGATCGTTCCATGATGTTGACTCATCAGAAGTTGCCTTTAAGATCGCGGGATCTATGGCGTTGCGAGCAGCTGCAGTGAAAGCAGGAATCGCATTGCTAGAGCCTGTCATGAAGGTGGAGGTTGTAACTCCAGAAGACTTCATGGGAGATGTGATTGGTGATTTGAACGCAAAGCGTGGTCAGATAAATGAAATGACAGACCAAGGTGAAGCTAAGCTTGTACGAGCATTCGTACCATTGTCAGAGATGTTCGGTTACGCAACTCAGTTGCGATCGATCACTCAGGGACGAGCCAGCTACGCCATGGAATTTGAGAAGTACCAGGAGGTTCCAAAGTCTATTGCAGAAGAGATCAAGGAAAAGCGAGGAGGAGGGAAGACAGCGGAGTAAGATTTGAAAAGTGCGCCTGAGGGCGCACTTTTTTATTATGATAGAATTCGGTTATGGAACTTTGGTTTATTTTTGCAATAATATCTGCAGTGAGCGCTGGCTTGTTTTCTTTTTTGTAGAAAACTTCCGCGCACATGAAGCATAACGCTGCCCAGGTAACAATGTATAGCATGATGTCGGCTGCGGTGTTGTCCGGAGTATATGCGTTAGTGATAGATGTGCAGAGGCATTCAATTGCGATCATGGCAATTTTGGCGTTCGTAAATATTTTGGCTTACTCTACTGTTGCAATGACACGTGTCGACGCATTGAAATATATAAATTCAACAATATATTTTCCGGTATACAAGATAGCGACCTCGATTGCAGCAATTCCAATAAGTATATTCTTGTTCTCAGATTCAATAACAGGAAAAGAGTTGATAGGAATATTGCTGGGCATCGTGACGGCTTTAGCTCTGATTACAAGAAAAGAAAGGGCTCGTCAGGAAGATTTTCGCAAAGGGGCTATATTTTTAGGTATTGGCATCGCCGCCGTCTTATTTGGGATATCTGCGGCTAAAACTGTGTCACATCTTGAGCTCGATCTTTCACTTTATCTTTTCATGACATTTTTAATGGGAGTGTTTTTGGCACGATGGCGATACAACAGTACGAATGGAAAAGAACATAGTTCAAAAAACGTTGCACGGATCGGTTTAATTAGTGGGGCATTCATGTTTTTGAACTTCTTGTTTTTCACTAAGGCTCTTTCAGGAGACCTTGCGGTCGTATACGTGATCAACTCGTTTTCGACTGTTATAGCCGTTTTGCTGTCAGTGGCATTTTATAAGGAGCATTTTGATCTTAAGAAGGGATTCGCGCTCTTAATGATGGTGGCTTCGTTGATACTGTTGAAGTAGAAAAAGGGCTATATTCAGTCCTTGACACATACCTGAGATATGGTATGTTTTTTGTACCGAAAGGTATTTATATTATGAACACACACGCAAACAACCTTATTTCAATTCGGCAGCCATACACAATGGTGAAGCCTGGCTTTGTATTGGCCGGAATTGACTCAAATACTGGCGTTTCGCGTGATTTTTTCAGAAATTAAGCAAGGTTCAACCTTGATTACTGAAATGTCCTGCGAAAGCAGGGCATTTTGATTCCCAATTCGTCGCAATACTCTCGAAAGGAGAAACGATGTCACACGATATCGAAGACGAGGAACGTAAGGTCGCTGGTTCATACATGGAGTACATTTCCATGATGATCGACAGCATCGGTGTTGTTAAATGGATCTGGAGCGAGCTTGTGGACGACGTCGGTCGCAGAAAGCTCAAGCAGATGGCAGGATGGCTCACGGTCTTCACGACCTTCATTCTGGTGCCCTCGTGGTTGCTGGGAGAAGTCGTGGACTCGTTGATCGCAGGGGATGCGCCGGCGGCGTACAAGTTCCTGTGGATCATGGCTGGGTGCATCGTGGCATCGCAGATCGCGAACGCTTTCCAGATGGTCGCACGAGAGTGGGCTCTGGGCAGCATCATGGGCAAGGTGGACTCGCGGATGTCGGAGCTTTTCTTCGACAAGTCGCTGGGTCAACATCTTCAGGAGGGCGGCAAGCTCTCGGCGGCGAACGTCGAGAAGGCTCGTGGTCGAGTTTGGTCAGTGGTGGATATGCTCCTGTTTCAGGGGACGTCTTCGATGCTGCATCTGCTCGTTTCCTACAGCCTGTTGTGGCTGATCAGCCCTGTTGCAGGCGGAATCATGACGATTCTGTTTGTGCACTACCTGTGCTGGATGCTGTTTCTGAATCGGCGCGTGATGGTGGCTTGCACGCCGCTTGATGCGAAGTTTCGGAAGCACAATCGGTACCGGACCAATCGGTGGGATCTGGTAGAGCGAGTGCTGAACACAGGGAAGGGCGACGAGGAAATCGCCTACATGAACCAGTGGTTCGACGTGATCATCAAGGAAGATCGCGCGTTCTGGATCTGGTACATCATGATGAGCAACTTCCGTGCCTTCATGCGCATTGGCGCGCTGATTGGCGTGGCGGCGTACGGAATCTGGAGCATCGATCGCGGGGTCATGGAGATCAGCTTGCTGATTCCGCTGTTCGTGTGGTCGCAGGGTGTCGCGGACAACCTGTGGCGCATTGGCCAGATTGAGCGGATGCTGAACTGGAACCTCCCGTCGATCAAGTCCATGATGGACGCGCTCACGATCAAGAACGACATCGTGATCAAGCCCAACGCGGTGAAGATCGCCGACTCCGCTCCGTTGGGAGTCGAGCTGCGTGGCATTGGTCATGCGTACCCGGCTGACGATGGTGGCGATGGCGAGCGGCGCGTGCTGCATGACCTGGCATTCAAGATCGAGCCGGGTGAGAAGGTCGCGCTGATTGGTGCGAGTGGCGCAGGGAAGTCGACGCTGATGCGTTTGCTCCTGCGGTACATGGATCCTGACAGCGGAGCCGTGCTCTACAACGGTGTAGATTTGCGGGACGTCGACCTGGACCACCTTCGGCGCATGATCGGGTACATCGCCCAGCGGCCCCCTGTCCTGGACGACACTATCCGCGAGAACATCATGTATCGCATTCCTCGCAGCGAGCGTGGAAGCATTACGGATGAGTTCATCTGGTCAGTGTTGGAGAGCGTTCAGCTCGCGTTGCACAAGCGGTTCGACAAGGGCCTGGACACGCGCGTAGGAAAGAACGGCGTGAAGCTGTCTGGTGGTGAGCAGCAGCGGTTGATGATTGCTGCGGCAATTATTCAGCGGCCGCGGTTCATTATCATCGACGAGGCGACTAGTTCGTTGGATGCGGTGACAGAGAAGTTGGTGCAGAGTGGTCTCGAGAAGGTTCTCGGGCCGGAGACGACGGCTGTCGTAATCGCGCATCGATTCTCTACGCTGCAGTTCTGCGATCGGATCGTAGTGCTGCGGCCAGTGCCGGGACTCGATGAGGGCGAGCCTCAGATCGAGGCTATCGGGGATTCGTTCTCAGAGCTCTACAAGGTTTCTCCGACTTTCCGCGGACTTGCGGACGGACAGGGACTGCACATCGCAGTTTGAGACAACAACTTGCCGGCGACACCTCTGTGTCGCCGGCTCTTTTTATTACTTGACAATCCCGCGTTTTTCTGAGAGTGTCGTGGTCTGGAGGTGCTATGGAACTGCGTAATGGAATGTTGCTGAGAAGGGGAGAGTTGGCGAGCGCCAGAAGGCGGCTTGCAACGCTGACCGTTCGTCAGGTGTTTGATGCAGGTGAGCTCTCGAAGCTTATTCGTGAGAGAATTGCGATGGTGGCAAAGGAGCTTGCGGACGCTGAGGGCCCCGAGAACATTCGGACGGCGTACGTTCGTCAGCAGGCGCTGGTTGTGATTTTCGAGCGGCTCATGGCATATGACGGCAATGTTGAGCATGAGATCAGGCGTGTGCTCGATCACCCAGGCTCTAAGGAGCAGTTCTTCGTACTTGTATCGCACGCGTGATCTACGCGGGCGGTTTTTTATTTGAGCTTGCTACTACGCGCCAACGTGCTAAAATCAGAAAAACAACACATTATGAGCGATAATCTAAGCCGAATCATCAAGTTTGCCCAGTCTACTGGGGATAAGCTGATCATTACTGACCCAGAGGGGAAGGAGCCGGTTGTGATCATGCCATTTGAGATGTATGAGCATCTCATCAACACAGGTAGAAAAGAGTCTAATATTAGCGAAAAGCGCACAAAACCGGCCACGGAAGCCTCTGTTCCAGAGCTGGATTTGCCGGATTTCGACGATTTAGCACTCGAATCTAGCGTGGAAGAGCCTGAAATCGAGCCTATCGAGGTCACGGCGCCACCAACGCCCAAGAAAACGCCTATTCCAAAGGCAAAATCGCCAACCTTAGTAAAGAAAGAGGATGACGAGGAGCCGCCGGAGGAGGAGCAGTTTTATCTTGAGCCCGTGTCCTAAATTAGGGGTGTCGAACCACTTGCAAGATATTCATATCAGTGGTATATTCCGCGGGCATTAGTTTTTTATTCGTTATTATTAGGTTTGATTCGGGCATTCGCCCGTGTCCGAAATACATCTATTCTATGGCAGAATTGTTTGAGCGTGGGAAGCCTCACGTAAACGTCGGTACAATTGGTCACGTTGACCACGGTAAGACTACCCTAACAGGTGCTCTTTTGAAGGTTCTTAATGCTAAAGGTCTAAAGGCCTCAGCAGAGTCAGTGGACGCTCTTGATAAGGCGCCAGAGTCAAAGAACCGCGGTATTACTATCGCTACAGCTCACGTTGAGTACGAGTCGGATAACCGACACTACGCTCACGTTGACTGTCCAGGTCACGCTGACTACGTGAAGAACATGATTACAGGAGCCGCTCAGATGGACGCAGCCATTTTGGTTGTGAACGCCGCTGACGGTCCAATGCCACAGACACGTGAGCATATCCTTCTTGCTAAGCAGGTTGGAGTTCCTACAATCGTTGTCTTCTTGAACAAGATCGACCAGGTGGACGATCCCGAGTTGGTAGACCTCGTTGAAGAGGAGATTCGTGACCTCTTGAAGAAGTACGAGTACCCAGGAGACGAGACACCTATCATCCGAGGTTCAGCACTTGCTGCTTTGGAGAATCCAACAGATGAGGCGGCTGCAAAGCCTATCCTAGAGTTGGTTAAGACTTTGGACGAGTACGTACCAGAGCCAGTACGAGACACAGAGAAGCCTTTCCTTATGTCAATCGAGGACGTTTTCTCAATTGAAGGACGAGGAACAGTTGTTACTGGTCGTATTGAGCGAGGAACAATCAGTTTGAACACAGAAGTGGAAATTGTTGGAATCCGCGACACGCAGAAGACAACAGTTACTGGAATCGAGATGTTCAACAAGCAGTTGGAAGAAGGAAAAGCAGGAGACAACGCCGGATTGTTGCTTCGCGGAGTCCGAAAGGAAGACGTAGAGCGTGGTCAGGTGCTTGCAGTACCTGGATCAATCACACCTCACGTTGAGGTTGAGGCTGAGGTATACGCTCTTACAAAAGAGGAAGGTGGGCGACATAAGCCTTTCTTCAAGGGATACAAGCCACAGTTCTTCATTCGAACAACAGATGTTACAGGTGACGTATTCGATCTCGGCGGAGCTGAGATGGTGATGCCTGGAGACACAGTGAACGTGAAGATCAAGCTTATTAACCCAGTTGCTATGGAGGAGCAGACACGATTCGCTATCCGAGAGGGTGGTCGAACGGTTGGAGCTGGAGTTGTAACTAAAATTGTAGAATAAAAGATAAAGGGGAACGGGCAACCGTTCCTCTTTCTCGTGAAATATCGTACCTTTATATGGCAGAAAAGAAAGCAACTGAACAGCGAATCCGAATCAAGATCCGAGCGTATGATCACAAGATCATCGACAAGGCTACGGAGACTATAATGAAGACCGCTGAGCGCTCAGGCGCAAAGGTCCTAGGGCCCGTACCGCTTCCAACCGAGAAGCGAAAGTATACCGTTAACCGTTCAACGTTCGTCCACAAGACAGCGCGTGAGCAGTACGAGATGCGTGTACATAAGCGATTGATTGATATCGTTGCGCCATCAGAACGCACAGTTGACTCTCTTATGAGTTTAAACTTGCCATCAGGAGTAGATGTAGAGATTAAGATGTAAGACGGCATTTTCAATTATGCAATTCGGCAATTTCCAATTGAATGGAAAATTGATCAATTGCGCAATTTGAAAATCAATTGGAAATTGCAAAATAGAAAATTGAAAATACCCCTTCCGCGGTGGTCGGGGATGACCTATCGAAAGATCGATGTGTCGTCTCTGGTCATCGACCAGCGTAACCTTTGAACATAGAAAAAAGATCGTAGAGTGGATACTGCCACTGCGAAAACCTTCTATCGGTTTGAACGGCTACCACAGAAAAAATCACTTTACACTAGAATAACTTCCACAAAATTTCTTTAAGCTCGTCCAAAACTGACGGGTTGATCGTATTTGTGGCTAGAGGCCTTGGGAATAGACTATGTCTAACCCCGAGACTTCTGGTTTTTTCTTACTAATCAATGAGGGATCTATACACGTATCAGACGTGCACATCCCAAGAAGATATGAAATTCATCATAGGACGAAAAAGAGAGATGACTCAAATTTTCAAAGAAGACGGAACTGTAGTTCCTGTCACGCTTATCGAGGCCGGTCCTGCAAAGGTTACCGACATCAAGACGATGGAGCGCGACGGTTACTCATCAGTTCAGCTCGGATTTGGAAATCGGTCAGAAAAGAACGTTGCCAAAGCGCAGCGCGGACAGTGGAAAGACATGGGCCTTTTTGAGGCTGTACGTGAATTCCGCACAGACGAGATTGGAGGTCTCGAGATCGGAGCAACTATCGACGCTACTACTTTCGAAGTAGGAGACATTGTCGATGTTACGGGTGTTTCAAAAGGAAAGGGATTCCAAGGTGTTGTTAAACGCCACGGTTTCCACGGACAGATGAAAACGCATGGTACTAAGGACCAATTGCGAATGCCTGGATCCATTGGAGCTACCGGTCCACAGCGCGTGTTCAAAGGACAGCGCATGCCGGGACGCATGGGAGGAGAGCGAGTAACGGTAAAGAATCTTGAAGTCGTAGAAATTCGGCCACAAGAGAATATCATCGCGTTTAAGGGAGCCGTTCCAGGTTCACGAAACGGGTTGGTACTTATTCAGACCGCCAAACAGTAGTATATGAAAGTAAACGTATACAACAAAGAAGGAAAGACGGTAGGCGAGGTTGAACTCAACGCTGCTATTTTTGGAGTTGAAGCGAATGAGAACCTTGTTCACCAGGCGGTTGTGGCGCAGCAGGCAAATAGCCGAGTAAACCTAGCCCACACAAAAGATCGATCAGAAGTCGCAGGAACAAAGAAGAAGCCTTGGCGTCAGAAGGGAACAGGTCGTGCTCGACATGGGTCACGTCGTTCACCTATCTGGGTTGGTGGAGGAATCACCTTTGGACCACGAAACATTCGAAACTTTGCTAAGAAGTTCAACAAGCGAGCTAAGCGAAAGGCTTTGTTCATGACGTTGACAAGCAAGGTCGCTGAAAGTGGCTTCATTGTAGTGGACGATCTACAGATCGACGCTCCAAAGACAAAGCAAATGGCAACTGTATTGAACGCGCTTCCAACGGTTGGTAAGCGGACACTCGTAATCGTAAACTCAGCAAATGAGAACGTACGACGTGCAGCGAAGAACATTCCATTTGTAGATACAATTGCACCAAACAGCATCAACACGGTTGATGTATTGAAGGCCGGAACAATTGTTGTCGGGAGTGCTGAGCTCGATGCCCTTACAAATCACTTTGTAAAGAACTAGGCATATGGCTATATTTAAAAAAGCAAAAGAAGAGAAGGAAGTTGAAGAGAAGGAAGTTGCGGCAAAGCCTGTAGCCAAGAAGAAGGCAGCAGCAAAAAAGCCAGCAGCTAAGAAGGCGCCAGCTACAAAGAAAGCGGCTCCAAAGTCTAAGACAATCAAGTCCACAGGTGATGCTTACCGAGTATTACTTCGACCTCTTGTTACAGAGAAGTCTGCCGGTCTTGCAACTGACGGTGTTTACTTCTTTGAAGTAGCGGTTGGTGCAGACAAGGTGGAGGTTCGAAACGCAATTAAAGCTTTGTATGGTGTGACGCCACGACGCGTTAACATCTTGAACAGAAAAGGAAAAGTTGTGCGTTTTGGAAGAACTCTAGGAAAGCGCAAGAGTTGGAGAGCGGCTTACGTGTTCCTCAAAAAGGGTGAGCACATTGATGTTCACGAAGGAGTCTAGAATATGCCAATTAAACGATACAACCCAACAACGCCAGGACGTCGAAAGTCCAGCGTTCAGACGTTCAAGGACGTCACAACAAGTAAGCCACGAAAGGCGCTCTTGCGACCTCGAAAGCAAAATGCTGGTCGAATGAACGGAAAGATCACCGTTCGTCACCGTGGAGGTGGAGCGAAGCGCCATATTCGAGTGGTAGATTTCGTACGAACAAAGTTTGATATCCCGGCAACAGTCGCGACTATCGAATACGATCCAAACCGAAACGCAAGAATCGCGCTTCTAAACTACGCAGATGGAGAGAAGCGATACATTCTAGCCGAGACAAAGATGAAGGTGGGCGACAAGATTGTGTCTTCTCAGAAGAAGGGCGCAATGAAGCCTGGAAACCGATACCCTCTAGAGTTGATTCCTGAAGGAATGAACGTGTACAACATCGAGTTCCAACCTGGAAAGGGAGGACAGCTAGTACGAGGAGCCGGTGCGTCTGCAACCTTCATGGGAGTAGACGGAGCGTCAGCACAGTTGCGATTGCCATCTGGTGAGGTGCGACTTGTGCCACGAAAATGTATGGCAACTATCGGACAGGTTTCAAACCCTGATCACCGATTGATCCGATGGGGAAAGGCTGGACGAACTCGACACCGAGGATTCCGACCTACAGTCCGAGGAAAGGCTATGAACCCAGTAGACCACCCTCATGGAGGAGGAGAAGGTGGATCACCTATTGGAATGAAGCATCCAAAGACACCTCAAGGAAAACCAGCGCTTGGAGTGAAGACACGACGAAAGCAAGGATCAGACAAGATGATCTTGCAGCGACGTAAGTCAAAGAAACGATAATATATGTCACGAAGCTTGAAAAAAGGACCTAATGTTGACGAGCGCCTTTTGAAAAAGGTTGCTGAGTTGAAAGTGGGCGACAAGACAGTACTGAAGACATATAATCGTGCAGCTGTGATTACACCGGAAATGGTTGGATTTTCATTCGGTGTTCACAACGGACGAATCTTCGTTCCGATCGTCGTAGTGGATAATATGGTAGGGCATCGTCTTGGAGAATTTGCGGCAACCCGCAAGTTTGTAAGACACGCCGGTAAGAAGTAAAGCTATGTCAGAATCAAAAGCAAAATTGCGCTTCTTGCGCATGTCACCAAGAAAGGTACGTCTGCTCGCAGACATGGTACGTGGCATGGATGTAGCAAACGCTATCATTCAGCTGACATTCTCAAGTAAAGATGCAGCTCGTCCAGTGCGAAAGCTTATCGAGTCGGCAGCAGCCAACGCGGTAAACAACCACGGGATGGAGAAAGAGAAGCTAGTCGTTTCAACAATTACTGTTGACGGTGGTCCAACCATCAAACGATCAACTCCTCGTGCGCACGGTCGTGCGACACCTATTCGAAAGCGAACGAGTCACGTAAATGTGATTCTTACAGAGAAGGGTGGATCTGAAGAGAATCAGGTTGCAGAAAAGGTAGCAAAGGCTGACGAGGTTTCAAAGCCTGCAGCAAAGAAAGCGGCAGTAAAGAAGCCAGTGGCGAAGGCCGCGGCTAAGCCTGCAGCAAAAAAGACAGAATCAAAGAAGCCGGCAGCCAAAAAGGCAGCGGCGGATAATAAGAAGAGCTAATATGGGTCACAAAGTCCATCCTAAAATTTTCCGAATCGGTACGGTGGCTACTTGGGACTCTAAGTGGTTTGCGAAAAAGAACTACATCAAGTTCTTGCGCGAAGACGTTCTGATTCGAGAGTACCTTCGAAAGAAGCTACGAGAAGCAGCGGTAGATAAAATTGTTATCGATCGATCTCGAAATACTGTAACGATTACAGTACACACAGCTAAGCCAGGATTTATCATTGGTCGTGCTGGAAGTGGTGCAGAGGAGCTCAAAAAGGATTTGAAGAATCGATACTTCCGCGGACAGCGCGTGACGATTCACATCAACGTTCTAGATATTGGACACGGTGCACTTTCAGCTGCAATTACAGCTGAGCAGGTAGCCATGGACATTGAGCGAAGAATGCCTTTCCGACGAGTGATGAAGCAGACAGTTGAGCGTGTCATGAATGGTGGAGCAAAGGGTTGCCGAATCATTGTGGCGGGACGTTTGAACGGTGCTGATATTGCTCGATCAGAGCGAGTCAACCAGGGAAGTGTTCCATTGCAGAATCTGCGTGCGAACATCCAGTACTATCACGCTGAAGCTAATACCGTTTTCGGTGTTATTGGAGTGAAGGTATGGATCTACCTTGGTGAAGTCTTCGGAGATGAAGAGGCCACAGTGATGGCGCCAAAGCGTGCAGGACGCGGAGGTGATCGTCGTGGAGG